>JBMOFP010000012.1:0-54927 GCA_049318805.1 Bradymonadia bacterium | reverse complement strand
CCAGGGTCCGGCCGAGCAGCGCCTGCATGCAGGTCGAGTAAAGGGCGCCGACGATGGGCGTGGTCGCGAGGAGGGGCGCAAGCAGGATCGCGTCCTCCGCGAGGAGGCCCGCGAAGGCGTCGAGCGGGTCTCGACCTCTCAGGGGGAGCGGCTCCGAGACCAGGCCGATCCGCCACGCGAGGGCCATCAACCCGCAGACCACGGCGAGGTCGAGGGCGTCCGCGAGCGCACGGCGCCTGAAAGGGGCGGCCTCCGCGGTGAGAAATGGGGCCATGCTAGAGTCGCCCGAGCGCGGCGAGCACGAGCGTCGGGGCGACGATGGCCGCCGTCTCGGTCCGTAGCACGGGGCAGCGCAGCGTGATGCGTCGGACCCCCGCACGTTCGAAGAGTGCGAGCTCCCGCGGAGAGAAGCCGCCCTCCGGGCCGACGGCCACGTCCACGCCGAGGTCGACGGGGAGCGGCGGCAAAGGCTCGCCGTCTTCCGGGTGCAGGACGAAGCGGCAGCGAGAAGCGCTCGCCTCGAGGTAGGCCTCGAGGGTGGTCGGCCCCTCGACGGTCGGCACGTCGGCCCGCCCGGACTGACGCGCGGCCTCGGCCGCGATGCGGGCCCACCGGCTCCGCTTTTTGTCCGCGCGCTCCGCGTCGTCCAGGCGTGAGACGGAGCGTTCGGCGGCGAGCAGCAGGACGCCCGAGACGCCCAGCTCGGTGACGTGCCGCACGACGTCGTCGACCTTTTCACCCCGAGGGAGGGCGTAGACGAGTCTCACGTCGGCCCCGGAGATGCCCGCGACCACCGCGTCGACGCGCCGCAAGAGAACGCGCGCGCCGTCGACCTCCAGGACCGCCGTCGCCTCGCGACCGCGACCGTCGAAGACCCGGACCGTGTCTCCCGCGGTGAGGCGACGCACCACGCACAGGTAGTGGGCGGCCTCGGGCTCGAGCGGATACTCGGTGTCCTCGAGTGCCGTCCGGGTGAGAGGCAGTCGAATCAAGCGCCCTTCCGCACGAGGTGCAGGATGCTCCACTCGCCGTCGCGCAGGTGCCGCACGCGCTCGAAGTCCGGGAACGCAGCACAGACGGCGTCGGCGTCCGCGTGCAAAAGCCCGGCGAGGACGAGGTCCCGGGTGCAGCGCTCGGAGAGGGGCTCCGCCAACTCGATGAGGGTGCGCGCGAGGATGTTGGCGACGACGACCGGGTATCGACGTTCGACGGACTCGAGTGAACCGATTCGAATCGCGACCCGCTCTTCGCAGGCGTTCAAAGCCACGTTGTCCCGTGCGTTGTCGAAGGCCTCGGGGTCGTTGTCGACGCCGAGCGCCTCGCTGCCGAGGAGGGCGGCGCCGATGGCGAGGATGCCGGAACCCGTGCCCACGTCGAGCACCGCGTCGCCCGGATTCGCCCGGAGCACGTCGTCCAGAATCTGCATGACGCCGCGGGTCGTCTCGTGTTGCCCGGTACCGAACGCCATGCCTGGATCGATGACCAGGGTGACCTCGGCGTCCGGCGCCGGCGCCTCCCAGGGCGGGCGAACCCAGATGCGGGCGGACAGACGGCCGCCTCGAAGAAACGCCTTCCACCCTTCGCGCCACGTCTCGTCGTCGCTGCGCTGCGTTCGGATGGCGTCCGCGTCCAGGCCGAAGTCGCCGAGGACCTCGACGAGCGCCGTCCTGAGCGTCTCGTCGGGCTCGTGGTCGAGCCCGATGACGAGGTGCGCGACGTTCGGATCGGGTGCGCCGGTTTCAGTCTCGGGGCGGCTCAACGTGGTCGAGTCGCGCACCTCGACGACCTGCCCAGAGGCCTCGGACATCAAGTAGGAGAGCGGCTCGGAAAGCTCGCTCGGGACCTCGATTTCGATCTTCCACCACGTCATCGTGCGCCTTCATTCTGGCCGGGGGACGACGCCGGCCGCTGGACCCGGACCTCGACCCGTTCGAACGTCGAACGAAGCGCCAGCGCGACCTCGGCGACGTGGGCGGAGGTTGCCTCATCGAGCGCCGCTCGCCAACGGTCGGTTGCGTCGTGCCCCAGGAAGCCTGCGGGTCGCTCGAGTTGCTGTGCGAGCCAGCCGACCATGCCCGTCGGGGTATCCCACACCACGGCGAGCTGGGTGAGCCGCCGGCCGCGCGCCATCTGCAGAGGGGTCGGCGGGAGGGGAGTCGCGGCCAGGGTCGCGATCCGGGCCCGCAAGCGGGTCTCGGTCGAGGCTCCGGGTGGGTCCAGGCCGCCGATGACGAAGCACAGCGCGTCGGGTCGACATCGACCAAGCTCGCGGGCGACGAAGCCGTCGGCCTCGAGGTGCGCGAGCATCAGCTCCACGGCGGCGACACGCACGGGCGGTGCGGGACCGACGACGAAGCCGAGGGCGAAGGCCCCGGTGTCCGCGTCGAGCGCCAGGTCGATGCGGTCGGGCGCGCGGCCGGTCTCGGGTGCTGGGACGGCGCGCTGAGGGGCCGGGGCGCCGTTCGGCGCGGCGGGGCCTTCGAAGGCGCGGGCGCTGCGCACGACGGCCCCCACCTCGATGGGGCCGACGAAGACGACTCGAGGCGTGGAACGCGCGAAACGCGCATCGCCGTAGGCTGCGAGCGACAACTGGGTTTCGACCCGGTCGCCGTCGTCGGCGCGCGTCGGGGCGGTCAGCGCGACTGTGGCGCCGTAGAGATGTCCTTCGGCCGCGCGGAGCGCACGCGCGAGCGGGTCGGCCTCCATCGACGGTTCGGCGGGGGCGGTCACCTCTCGGGGGCTGGAAGCGAGACGCCTTCGCACGGCCGCCTGTACGGCGCCGAAATCCTCGGTGCGGGCCGTGATCGTGAGCACCGTCTGGTCGAGCTCGGCGTGTGCGTCGACCCGGGCCACCAGGCGCTGGAAAGGGCGACCCAACCATCGGGCGAGGGCATGCGCGGCCTCGCCGTGCGTGTGCGCATCGTCTCGAGCGCCGACCGGCCAGATCCACCGCTGCGCGAAGAGCGAGCCGGCCACACCGTGCCACACCAGCTCGCCCACCTCACCCGTCCGATACACCCCGGGCCGGACCTCCGGCGCACCGTGGGCCAGGGGCGCAACCGCCGCGGCCCGCTCCGCCAGGCTCTCCGCCCAAAGCGCCGCGGCCTCCTCGGACTCCGGCATGTTGGCGATCGGCGTCAGAACGAGCGCGACGACCGTGGCGAGCCCCGGCAGCGCGCCTGGTCCGGTCGAGTCGACCTCGGCGCGTCGACGGTCGGCGGCCACATGGGCGTCGGTCGCTTCGCCGGAAACCGGCTCGAGGTCGTGGCACAGGGCGGCGTCCGCGGCGCCCTCTCCCGGCGAGGCGGTGTCCATCTCCGAGGCCTGGAGCGCGGCCCAGAGAGCGTCCCAGGTTCGGTCGGTCTCCGACGGCGAGCTCTCGACACCCAGAACGAGAAACCGACGGCTGCCCCAGGTCTCGAGCGTACAGAAGGGGCGTTCGACGGCGCCCCCCGTGCGGCCACGGACCTCGCGCGCGAGGGCACCCCGTGCGGGCGCAACGAGGCTCGCGGCCCAGCGGCCCGCCCCGCTCGTGTCGCCGGCGGCGAGGGGCAACGCGAGGACGATGCGGGTTCTGGTGCCTGGGGCGGTGACGACGCGAACGTCCGGTCGGCCCTGCCCAGTCGGCGCGCGCGCTTCGACGGGCGCTGCGGTGCCGAGCGCGTCGAAGTCGGCCGCCAGCGCGTCCAGGCCCTCGAAAGGGGCCGGACCGTGGAATGCGACGGTCGCGCCGACGCGCGTCAGCTCCGGCGGCGGGGCCCCGCTCTCGGTCGGGGGCGCGAGCGCGGCTTCGAGCACGGCCCGCGCGGTGACCTCGAGGCGCAACCCGGGTCGACGCTCCCGGGCATCCGCGCACGCGCGCCACAGGTGTAGCCAGGCCGACGGTCGGGCCCTCGGCACCCAGAGCGACACGGACTCCGCGGGGCCCGTCAGGGTCACGACGAGCCGGTCCGGATCGGCGCCGACCTGAAGCCACGGGCCGTCCGCGTGCGCGGGCCCGAGCACGCCCGGTGCGCCGGCCTCGAGGCAAGCGCGCTCTTCCGCCTGCGCCTCCAGCGTGAGCCACCCGGTGCGTCGCACCGACCACGAAACCGAGGCGAGCGTGCGGTGAGACGACCAGGACTGGGTGTGTCGGACCCCGGACCGCGTGGTGTAGACGGGGCCCATCTGCCCGTCGGCCGTGGCGCCCGTGCGCGCGGTCCCCGAGCCCTGTCCGGGCGCGCGGGGGGTCGCGCCGCACGCCGCGAGGCCGAGGACGCACGTCAGCGCCCACCGTGGGGTAAGGGACCGCTGCAGAGGGGAACGCGGGACCATCGCGCGGGGCACGCTACTTGCGCATCGGTGGGCGTCGCAACTGGTGGACCTTTCGGGGATTGCGCCGGGTGCGCGCACTGGTAGAACTTGCGACCTATGCAAAGCACCGGGGACAGTGGGCGCTGGCGTCAGGTGGCGAGTGTCCTGCTTGCCGAAGCGGAGCGTCTCCAGGACCCCCGGGCCCGGGCCGCTCGCCTCGTCGAGGTCGGCGACCTCTACAAGGCCCAGATCGGCGATGTGGTCGCCGCCGCGCGCTACTACGCCGACGCGGTCCGATGGCACCCGGAAGGGGGGCAGGGGCCTCTCTCCAAGCTCGCGCAGCTCGCGCGGGAAGGGGGGGACGTCGAGGTCACCGCGCATTTGGTGACGGGGCTCTCGGCCGCGGGCCGTTGGGTCGATGTCGTGACCGTGCTCGTGCGTCAGGCCGAGGTCGCCACGGACGGCGACGAGCGCGCGGGCCTGTTTCTCGAAGCCGCACGCTTGACGACCGAACACCTCGCGGACCCGAACCTGGCACGGGACTACCTCCTCGCCGCGGCGTACGAGGTCGTCGGGGTCGAGGTTGCGGCGGCCGTGGTCGACCACCTCGAGCCGGTGCTGAGGGACCACCCGGCCGACGAAGAGGCGGCGACGCACCTCGGTCGGCTCGAGACCCTGCGGGGTCGGCCGGATGCGGCGATTCTGGCCCTGACGACGGCGGCCGCCCACGCCCGCGACCTGCAGTCGAAGGCACGGATGCTGCTGGACGCGGCCGCCATCGCGGCGGACCACGCCGGACGTCCCGTCGACGCGGCGGTGCACGCCTACGAGGCGCTGGTGCTCGACCCGGAGGTCACGGAAGCGGCCGTGGCGCGACTCGAAGCGATCCATGCGCACAGCGCGGCCGAGCCCGGTGTCTCGGAGACGCTCACCCAAATCTGGGAGCGACTGCAGCGCCCCGACCGGGTCCACGACCTGCTCGCGATTCGCCTGGCGGCTGCCTCGGGCGACGACCGGGCCGGGGCGCTTTTGGGTCTCGCCGAGCATGCGGAGTACACACTCCTCGAGCCCTCACGGGCCTTCGACCTGTACCGCCGGGGCCTGGAGGAGGGGCGCGGAGACCTCGGCGCGTTCGCGGCCGGGATGCGACGCGTCGGGGCAGAGGGTGTGGCCGGTGCGCACCGGGTCATGATCGAGCTCTTCGGGCGGCGCGCCTTGTGGCGCGCGCTCGTCCACGTTCTGGAAGACGAAGCGGCCGTCACGATCGACGACGCCGCACGGGCCGAGCTCCTCTATCGCGCCGGGGAGGTCCTGGAGACGCACCTGGAGGACTACGAGAAGGCCATGGAGCACTTCCTCCATGCCTTCAAGCTCTGCCCGCGGGACGCGCGCTACGTGGCGGCCGGGGAGCGCCTGTACCGGCGCCGTGAAGACTGGTCCATGGTGGACCGGCTGCTCGACCTGCAGGTCCGGATAGCCGAGGACGGTGCGGTCCGTCGGCGTCTTTTGCTGGAGCAAGGGCGCCTACGGCACCTGAACCTGGGGCAACCGTGGGCCGCCTACAAGACCGCCCGCGCCGCGGCGCTCGAAGGGGCGAGCGAGGGCGCGACCGAGCTCTTGTCGGAGCTCGTCGGCGATCCGGCCGCGTGGGGTGAGATCGAGGCCGGGTTGCGGCGCGAGGCCGAGACCGAGGGGGCCACGGAGGCGGCGCGCATCCTGGGTGAGCTCGCCACCCTCGAGGAGACCCTGCGCGGGCGCCCGGACGACGCTCTGCGTGTGCTGCGCGAGGCGGTCGAGCTTCAGCCGGACGATCCGACGATCTTCGACCGCGTGACCGGGCTCGTGGAGCAAAACGGGTCGCGCAGCGAGCTGGCGGCCTGGCTGGCGAGCGCCGCCCAGCGACCGCTCCCCACGGACGTCGCCATCGCGGCGCTCCGCCGTGCCGCGCACCTCTGGGGCGAGGTCCTGGGGCGCGCGACCGAGGCTCGAGAGGCCATCCGCCAGGCCGTGGCCCGGAGGCCCGACGACCCCACGTTGGTCGGAGAGCTGCTCACGATGGCGCGGGCCAGCGGTGAGCCGTTGCCGCTGGCCGAGGTGCTGGCGCGCATCGCCGCGGGCCAGTTGGCCCCCCCGGCCGAATTGGATCGCGACGCCGCGCTTCTGGAGCTGGCACGCCTCTACGAGATCCAGCTGGACGACTTGGACTCCGCGACGGACTGCCACCGCACGCTCCTCTCGGACGATCCGCGGGCGCCGGTGTCCCTGTCGTGGATGCGTCGCCGGGCCGAGGCGCGCGGCGATTGGCTCGCGGTGACTGCGCTCTGGGAGCGCGCGCTGGCTGCGGACGAGGCGGCGGGCGATACGTCGGGCATGGTGGAGCGACTCGGCGCCCTCGCCGAGCTCGCCGAGCGGCATCTCGGCGATCGCGCTCGGTCGACGGAGTACTTGCGCGCCCTCTGGGACCTCACCCACGACGCCGGGACTCGAGACCGCCTTCACGGGCTCTACGTCGCGCTGGGAGACCGCGACGGCGAGACCCGCCTGCTCGCCGCCGAGCTGGACCGGGTCCCGGACGACCAGGCCCGCGCGATCGCGACCCGGCTGGCCGCCCTCGCGGAGGGCCCGCCCCCCACCTACGACCTCCAGGCACGGGCGTGGGAGCGCCTCGCCGCGCTGGACCCCGAGGACGCCGAACCTCTGGACGCGCTCGCCCGCATCGCGCGCGCCATAGGGGACCTACCCCTGCTCGAACGGCGGTTCGCTGCCCGTGCGGTGCTCGCCGACGGCGAGGGGGCCGATGCGGCGGCGCGAGAGCGGGCGCTCCTGCTCACACGCGAGCTGGTACAGCTCGACGCGGCTGTCGAGGCCTGGCAGCGCCGACTGGCGCAGCAGCAGGACGACGAAGAGGCGTTGCGGTATCTGCAAGGCATCCACGCAGCCCGGGGCGAGCATGAGGCCGAGGTCGAGGTGCTCGAACGCCGAATTGGGTTCGCGACCGACGACGGCGTCCGGGTCGCGTTGCTCCACGAGGCGGCCGTGCAGGCTGAGCTGCGTCTCGGGGCGCCGGACCGGGCCGTTCACGCCCTCGAACGTGTCGCCGCGCTCCGCCCGGACGATCCCGAGGTCCAAGACGAACTCCTCCGTCTCTACGAAAACGTAGAACGGCACGACGCCTTCCTCGCCCTGGCCGAGCGGCGACTCGAGACGCTCGAAGACTACGAGCGCGCGGAGCTGCAACGACACATCGCGCGACTGCGCACGCATCTCCGGCAAGGTCCGCTCGCCCGCGCCGCCTGGGACCGGGTCCACGAGGCGGTGCCGGGGGACGTGGAGGCGCTCGAGGCCCTCGTCGAGCTGACCCACGAGGTCGGCGACTGGGCCGCCGAGGCGCACGCCGCGGACCTCCTCGGGCGCTTGACCGAGGACCTGAGCGCGCGGCGTCGTTGGTGGATTCGCGAGGCGCGGAGCTGGGAGCGGGCGGACCGGTTGGCCGAGGCCATCGACACGTGGCGACGGCTGAATCATGCCGTCTCCGACGATCTCGAGGTCCTCGTGGAGCTGCGTCGCGTCGCTTCGGCCCACCGGGACCACTGGACGGTCGCGCGTGCCCTCGAGGCGCAGATCTCCCTGGTCCACGGCGCGCACGAGCGGCTCGGCCTCGAGCGCATGCTGGCGCGGGTGCTGGAGACAGGACTCTCCGAGACGGCGAACGCGGTGTTGGTCTGGGAGCGTGTCCTCGCGACCGTGCCCGACGACGAGGAGGCGCTCGAGGCGCTGAAGGGCGGCTACGCCGAGTTGGACCGCGTCGGCGACCTCGTGGGGGTGCTCAAGCGCCTGTACGACCTCGCAGCCGACGACGAGGAGCGTGTGACACGCCTCGTGGAGGCCGCGCGCTACATCGAAACCAACAAGAAGGACCCCGCTGAGGCCTTCGAGTGCTGGCGGCGCGCCTTCAAACTCTCAGGAGACGCCGACGCCGAGATGCTCCGTGAGATGGGGCGCCTCGCGGAGGTGGCCAACCTCTGGGATCGATACCTGAAGGTGCTCGAGGTCGCCCGAGGCCGCGCGCGCAGCACCGAGCAGCAAATCGAGGTGCTCATCCAGCAAGCGCGGGTCGCCGAGGAGCGCCTGCGCACGCCCCCGAAGGCGTTCGCCCTGCTGAAGCAAGCGTTCGAGCTCGACCCGCGAGAAGGGCGTGCGCTCGACGAACTCGCGCGTGTCGGCGAGCTCGCCGGTGAGCACGACGCCGTCTACGACGCCTATGTGCGTGTGCTCGGGGGCACGCTCGAACGGGAGGCGCGCGCGGCGCTCCTGATCCGGTCGGCCGGTCTGCTGGAGCGGCACCTGGGCGAGCCGGGCCAGGCCTTCGAGGCTTACGCGCAGGCCCTACGGCTGGGCGCCTCGGACGCGGCCATCCTCCCCGAGGTCGCGCGGCTCGCCGAGGTCGCGAGCCTCTGGGACGACCTCGTCACGCTGTACCGGGAGCGTTGGGAGCGACAGAGCCAGCCCAAGGCGCGGGTGGAGACCATCCTCGAGCTGGCGCGGGTGCTCGAGGCCCGGTGCCCGGACTGGGAGCGCGCCTTCGAGCAGTACTTGCTCGCACTGCAGCTCGATCCCGAGGACGAGGGCGCGCGCGAGGCCGCGTGGCGCCTCGCGGATGCCCACGACGCGTGGCCGATCATCGTGCGTGTGCTCGACCTCAAGGCCCGGGACACCGAGGAGGTCTGGCTGGCGATCGCGCTGCTCCACGACGTGTCGCGTATTCAGGAGCGCAAGCTGGGCCAGCCGGAGAAGGCTTTCGAGACCTTGCGCCGGGCCTTCGCTCTCGAGACCTGGAACGAGACCGTTCTGACCTCGTTGCGTCGACTCGCGGAGAGCCTCGGGCGATGGAAGGAGCTCGCGGCCATCTTCGAGGAGGAGGCCGGCTGGGCCGAGGAGACCCACGCCCGCCTCCGCCTCTACCGAGAGGCGGCGACCTTGCACGGGGAGCACGAAGACTCGGCGGGCGCGGCGAGGATTCTTCGCCACGTCGTCGAGCTCGACCCGTCGGACGACCTGGCGGCCACGAGCCTCGCGCGCCTCCAACGCGAGACCGCGGATTGGGTCGGGCTCGCCGCGTTTCTCGAGACCCGCCTGCATCGAGGCAGCGACGCCTCGAGGAGCGCGACGAGCCTCGAACTCGCGGCGCTGTTGTGGCGGCAGCTCCAGCAACCCCGGCGCGCCGAGCAGGTCCTCCGGGGCATGCTCACGCAGCGGCCGACGGACGACGCGGCGCACACGCTGCTCGTCGACCTCCTGACGGACCGCGAGGAGTGGCTCCCGCTTTCGGACGTCTACGAGGCACGTGCGCGGTCCTGTGACGGCGACGAGCGCGTCACGGCGCTGCGCGAGCGCGCCCGGGTTCAGGAGACCCATCTCGAACTCCCCATCGAGGCGTTCCGCACGTGGGCCCGTGTCGCCGTGGAGACCCCCGAAGATCCCGAGCCCGTGCTCGCGATGGCGCGTCTGGTGGATGCCGCCAACGGACACGAAGAGCTCCTCGCCGCGACGGAGCGTGTGTTGCCGCACGCCGATCCGGACCGCCAGCCGGGGCTCCTGATGCTGGCGGGGCGCCTCGCCCGGGACCGATTCGACAACAAGAAGAAGGCCTACGGCCTGTTGTTCCGGGCCCACGAGCTGGACCGGAACGATCGGGCCCTCGCCCGCGAGGTCGCCGAGCTCGCCCGCGCCGAGCGAAAGTGGGCGGAGCTCGTCGTGCTCGTCGAGCGCTACGGCCCGCCGCTCGTGGCCGAGTCGACGGACGACGACCGCGCGGCGACGGTGCGGTGGGCCCTCGAGATTGCGGACCTGCGGGCCGAGAAGCTGCTCGAGAATCAGCCCGCGCTCGACGCGCTGGACGACGTGCTGCGTGCCTTCCCGGACGAGCGGACCCTGCTCCGAAGGGCGCTCGAGATCGCGGAGCGCCTGGGGCAGCCCGAGGCCCTGGAGCGCACCGCCGTCGGGCTCGCGCGGGCGCTGTCCCCCGAGGAGGCCCGGGTCGCGCTGACGGACGTCGCGCGGGCGTTGGAGCGCCTGGGCGCTTCGGAGCCCGCGCTCCGATTGTGGCAGCGGGTCCTGCGTGTCGCCCCGAGCGATGAAGATGCGACCCGAGCCGTGCGGACGCACGCGACCCGTACCCGGGATTGGGAGCTGCTCGCGGCGGAGCTGCGCCGACGCATCGACGCGCTCGACGCCGGGCCCGCGCGGGTGCCGCTCCTGCTGGAGCTCGCCACGCTCCACCGAACCCAGCGCGAGGCCCCCGAGGCCGCGGAGCTGGCCTTGCGCGAGGCGCTCCACTGGGCGCCGGACAACCGTGACATCCTCGTGCCTCTGGTCGCGCAGGTCCTCGAGCGCGGTGAGCCCGCGGAGGTGGAGGCGCTGGCCCATCAGCTCCTCAAGCGGACCGCGGAGCAGCCCGAGTCCGACCGAGACCCCCAGGTGGCGCTGCTCATCGCGGACCTCCAGTTGGAGCGTGCGAGAAACTACGCGTCCCTGGGCGACGAGGTCGGCGCGCTGGCGTGCCTGCGGGTCGCGCGCGCCCGCGCCCCGGGTCGCGAGGACGTGGCGCTGCTGCTCGCGGACGCGCTGTACGTGGACGGGGAGCTGGCGGCCGCGGCGGAGATCTGGACGCGCATCTCGACGGTCGTGGCCACGCCCGAAGGCCTCGATCCGAGCGAGCATCGCGGGCGCGAGGCCATCAAGCGGGGCCGCGCGTTTCGAGCGGTCGGTGATGACGATCGAGCGATCCAGGCCTTCGAGATCGCCGCCCATGAGCCGAAGAGCCGCGTCGACGCGCTCGAGTCCCTGGCGAATCTGCAGGAGAAGCTCGGCCGTTGGGAGGCCGCGGTGCGCCTTCGGGAGAAGCTGGCGGCCACCGTCGACGACGCCGTGCATCGAGCCGCGGCCTTCGTCGCGGCCGGCACGATTCTCGAGCTCAAGCTCGGCAAGCCGGCCCGCGCCTTGGCGGCCTACGACAAGGCTCTGGAGCACGGGCTCGGGGAACGGAGCCTCCTTCAACGTCTCTTGCCGCTCTACCGCGAGCAGGGGCGCATGGACACCGCCCTCGAGGTCGCGCGTCGGCTCCTCTACGACGAGCGGGACGACAACCTGCGTGCCGAGCTGCACTGCGTGGAAGGGGAGCTGCTGACCCGCGCGGAACGTGTCGACGAGGCTCGCCAAGCCTACCAGCGCGCGCTGCTGCTCTCGCCCTTGCTCCTGCCCGCCGCGCGCGGACTCATCGGTCTCCTCGACGACGCCCCCCCCGAGACCGTCTCGAGCACCCTGCGCACGGTCTGGCAGGCGACCTCGGACGTGCGTCACGGCGACAAACGACCGGTCCTGGAGCTGCTCGGTGCGGCGCTCGTCGCGCGGGGCGACGAGCCGGGCGCGATCGAGGTCTATGAGGAGCTCCACCAGCTCGATCCAGCGCACATGGGGGCGCAGGACGCCCTCGCCGCGCTCTACGAGCGCCTGGCTCAGCGCGGCGCCGCGGCCCCTGAACAGAGCGACCACTTCGAGCGCGCGATTCGGCACCGACTCGCGCACGTGAGGGCGGTGCCCGGCGAGCCGCACTCGCTGCGTGAGCTGGTGGCCCTGTACCGCGCCGCCGGGCATCCGCACTGGGCCGTCACGCCGTTGCGCCTCTTGAACCTGCTGAAGCAGAGCACGCGCGAGGAGTCCGAGCTCGCGCGGGCGTTGAGCGGGCCGCTCGACGACGCCGTCGCGCTTCGCTTCGACGCGGCGACGCGACAGGACCTCGTCTACGAACTCTCGCTCCTGCGGTCTCCGACGCATCACCTCATGGAGGCGCTCTACGAGGCGCTGCGTGAGCCGCTCGACGCCGAACTCTCGGCGTGCCGCGTCGAAGACACGGAGCCCGCGGAGTTCGTCATCCCCAGCGCGGTGGAGCTGGTCGAGCGCATGGCGCACGCCATCGACGTCCCGTCGCCCCGGATCTGGCTCCGCGCGGCGGACGGCCACCAGGTCCTCGTCGAGGGCATCGCCGCCGGCGGCGAGTGGGTCGTGGACCGCGGGCTCTTTCAGGGCACCCCGCAGCGTGATCTCCGCTTCTTCATTGGTCGTGCGCTCGAGCTCGGGCGCGGGGCCTCGGCGCTGCTCGCGGCCCTGGGAGAACGGGAGACGGCTGCGCTCTTTGTCGCCGCGATGGCCATCGGCCTGGGCGAGGCGGGGGGGGACTACGCCGTCGAGAGCGGGGTCGATCCCGAGGACATTGGTCGGAGGGCGGATTTCCTGGTGGAGACGCTCGACGAGGAGCAGCTCGCGGCCCTCACGCGCTTTGCGCTGCCGGTGCGTTCGCTGGGTTCAGAGGCCTTCGCCCGCTGGGCGATGGGGGCGCGTTGCCGCGCGAACCGAATGGGCTTCTTGCTGTGCGGGGATCTGGCGCGGGCGCTGGCCTGTGCGCAGCAACTCGAGCCCGAGGTCTCTGCCCTGCGGGTGTCGGGGCCCGAGTCTTTCCGCGGGCTGCTCGCGGGCTCGAGCGTCGTGACCGACCTGTTCTCGTATGCCTTCGGGCCGGCGTTCCATGCGCTGTTGCGCACGCTGCCCACCGACGACCACGCGGACGTTACAGACCCGCCGTGATCTTCCAGGTCTCGCCCTCACGACGAAACGAGAGGCGATTCTTGTCGGTCGAGGTGCCCCAGCGGTCCTGCTCACCCACGGTGTAGAGGAACTGGGCCTTGTACTCGTAGTCGACGGACGCGACCTTCTCGTCGAGCACCTCGATCGCGGTGATCTTGATCTCGTACTTGACGGCCTTCACGGTCCGCTTCATGTCTCCCAGGACACCCACGAGGCCCTCGGCGTCGTAGTCGTCGCTCGGGTCTTCGGTCGTGCTGGCGTTCTCGTAGTAGGTCTCGCTGACGAGCTTGCGCACCGCGTCGGTGTCGCGTTGTTCGAGAGCGCGTCGGTATTGTTCGACGACGGCCGCGACCTCTTCGCGCTCTTCGGTCGCTTCGACCTTCGTGCCCGCGATGTATCGGGGCCCGCACGCGGCGCCGAGGAACGCCATCGTCAGGGCGATGAGCGAGATGCTACGAACCATACAGGTCTCCGCAGTCGAAGGGGCCACCCGAGGAGCGAAACCGCGCCCGTGGCCGCGAACATTCCGTCACGGCCCCGCGCCTGTCAACGTTGGGCGGCGGCCTCGAACGCTCGAGAGCGGCGTGCCCACTGGCGCAGTCCGTCTCGCTCGCCGCCCTCGAGGGGCAGGTCGGCCCGCGAAGCCAGCGTCGCAAAGAGCCTGGCCGCCTGCGCGAAGTGACCTTCGGTGAACGCGCAAGCCGCCTCGAGGCGTGCCGTCTCCGCCGCCAGACTCCAGTGCGGAGCGACGCCGACGCGACCGCGCTCGAGCAAGGGGGCCGCGCTCGCGCAGTCATCGCGCGCGGCGGCATCTCGAGCCACGAGATAGCGCATCGTCCAGGTGAGGGGAGCGTCCTCGGGCGCGCCCGGCAGCGCGGACGCGAGGCGGGCGATCCCGTCGGCGCGGCGCGCTTCGCCCCCCGTCAGCAGGTCGAAGATGCCGGGATCGTCCGCGCCCGCCGCGGTGGCGATCGCCTTGACGGACAGCCGCCGGAGCGCGCCTCGCTCGAAGACCGTGTCGCGCAGCGCGGCATAGCGATTTGTCACTGCGGGTCGCGCCGAGGCCGACGCGGCGCCGGTGTCCAGGTCCAGCGCCCACTCGTCGATCCGCGCCGCGCGCGCGAGCCCCAGGCCCTGGACCCCGCGCAGCGTCTCGACCAGACGCTTCGCGTCGTCGACACGGCCCATACGGAACAGCGCCTCGACGCGCATCAGCTCGGCTTCTGGATCGCCGGGCACGTGGCCGAGCCAGGCCTCCAGGCGTGCGAGCGCGCGTTCATCTCGACCCCGCGCCAGGTCGCGCTCAGCGCGCGATCGCAACGCCGCGATCTCGTGCGCGCACACCTTTCGGAAGATCGCGGGGCGGTCGAAACGCACGCGCGCCAGGGCCAGCGCGCCCGCATCGACCTCCACGGCGTCCACGTAGTCTTGCCAGGCCTTCACCCGCGCGGTGTCGGTGTCCGCCAGGCCACCGGCCCTGTAGAGCGTCGCGAGGGCCGCGGTGCCCTCGGTGTCGCGCAGCCATCGCACGAACGAGCCGCATTGGGTGTACGCCGCCCGAGACGCTGTGCCCAGGAAGCCCGTCGGGGACAGCAACCGCTCGATGGGCGTGTCCACGGAGAGGCGTCGCATGGCCGCGGTCCAGGCGTGCGCGTCGAGCACACCCTCGTCCCACGCGGCCGCCACGGCCACACCCTCGATGAGGCCCATGTTGGGGAGCCCCCAGGGGGTCAGGCTCAAGCGATGTGGACTCGCGGCGATGGACGCACTCCAGACGTGGGCCAGCTCGTGGGCGAGCACGGTATCCCCGACGGTGACGCCGTGGAGGTGAACGGCGTGCTGCCAGGGCTTCGCGATGCGCACGTTGCGCGCGCCCATGAGTCGTTTCTTCTCGGCCTCGGTTCGGTAGAGGTAGACGGAGGTGACCTCCGTGGGCCGGACCTCGAAGAAGACGTCGAGCTCGTTCGCGACGAAGCCGAGCTCGGTCCGAAGCGCGCCGACCTGAGCCTCGCTCCACTCCCGCGGGTAGACGAGGCGAAAGCCGGGCGAGAGGTCGAGGCCACCCAGCGCGGCCTCGACCCGCATCGTGGGGCGGTGGACGTCCAGCGTGAGCGCCGCCGCGAGCGCGGCACAGGCCGCCGCCGTGCTGCCGGCGCGGACTTGCCATGAGCTGCGTGCGGCCCAGGCCCAGGCCGCCAGCGCGAAGGCCACGTCCTCGCCGCGCGAGGTCCACAGCCGAAGGTCGATGGTGATCACCTCGTCGTAGAGGGAGCCGGGGTAGTAGCCGAGGAAGGGGTGGAACGCGTCGACCGCGGGGCCGAAGACAAAGGCGCCGACCGACCACGCCACGGAGCCGAGCCAGAGCGCCACGAACATTCGAACGGGATGCGTGCGCGCGCGCGCCGCGCAGGCGCGACCGACCGCGTACGCGACGACCGCGCCGGTCAACGGCAGCACGATGAAGAAGTGCGCTCCGTCCAGCCAGTTGCAGTTCTGAACCCGGAGTGCGTTGACGGTGATGGGCACGAGCAAGCCGACGCACGCAGCCGCGAGGTGCCCGAGCGCGCGTGGGCCCGCGCTGCCCCGCGCGCCGAGGACACCGGCGTGCAGCGACAGCGGTATCCCGGCGACGAACGCGAACTCGAAGGCGAGCAGGTTGAACAGCGGAATGAACGCGCACACCACGGAGAAGGCCGCGTAAGCGACGAGTGCGGTGACGCGGGCATCCCTCACGGGGCGAACATTGGCGCGACCCTGCGGATTGTGCCATCGTTTCTCCATGTCCGGTGCTCAGCAGCGACGCGCGCCTCGAGTCCCCATCGAGGTCAAGGTCGAATACAAGCGGATCAACGCCTTCATCTCGGACTTCACCCGGGACATCAGCAGCGGTGGTCTCTTCATTCGGACCAACGATCCGTTGCCGCACGGGACGGAGGCGCTCTTCACCCTGGCCATCCCGAGGCTCGAGCGCCCGGTCACCCTCCGGGGTCGAGTGCAGCGTGTGCTCGAAGGGGCGGAGGCGTCCGAGGCCGGCATGGGCATCGAGCTTCTCTTCCACGACGACGAGGAGCGGATCGCTCTCAAGCGGGTCGTGGACGCTTTGATGATCGAACATCTCGGCGAGGCACTTTGGCGGCGTCTCGTCGAAGCTCAGCGCCCGCCGGAGGCCGGCGGCTGATCGCTCGGGGTCGCGGACCTCAGGCGTCGTGCAGCGAGCGGTACCCGAGCTCGGCGAGGCGGCGATTGGCCACCCGCAGCCGCCGTGAGACCTCGCGCCCGACGTTCATGAGCAGGAGCGTGTAGGTCTGCAGGCTCCGGGCCTGGATGCGGCCGAGGTCGTCGAAGCCGACCACGAGCAGCCGTGTGTGGCCGGTGGAACGGACCGTCGCCGAGCGGGGCTGGATGTCGAGGAGCGACATCTCGCCGAAGCAGTCGCCCGAGGCGAGCCGCCCGAGCACCCCGACGCGTCCCTCCGACTCGCCGACGACCTCGACCTCACCCTCGAGGACGACGAACATCTCCTGGGCGAGGGCACCCTGACTGACGACGGTCTCGTCGGCCTCGAAGACCCACACCTCGGCCAGCTCGACGACCCACGCCAGCTCGTCGGGCGACAGCGCCCCGAAGACGGGCACATTCGCCAACCGCTCGACCTCGACCTCCGTGGCGCGGCTCGTCAACACGTCGGGCTCCTCAGTGCCGGTTACTCTGCCGGCAGTAGGGGACCGGCGCGCCTTCGGACTCGGTGCACGTGTAGCCGTCTCGGCAGTCGTCCTCGCCGTGGCAGAGCGCCATGCAGAACGTGTCGTCGTTTTCGAAGCGCACACACACGCTGTTCTCGGGACAGCTGTTGGGCGTGCAGGGCGAGACCGTGCAGTAGCCGCCCCGCGAGGCGCGGTCGCAAAAACGCCCCGGCCCGCACTCCGCGCTCGTGGTGCAGTCGTCCCCCACCTCGGTGCCGCACGCGGAGAGTGTCGGTGCCGTGAGCGCGAGGAGGATGAGTACGGGTACACGAGGCAACATGGCGCGCGGTCTGGTACCAGACACCGCCCAGGGACCGCAATCCCCGCGCGCCATCGATTGACTTGCGTGGCCGCATTGGGATACTCGCGCGTCCTTGATTTCGGGGTCGTTGCATGCTTCGCGCTCCTTGGGCCGCGCTCCTTGTCGCCACGGCGCTCCTCGCTCTGGCGGGGTGCACCCGCTCCTCGAGCGAGGCGCCTTCGGCGCCGACCCCAGCGTCCGCGCGTGCCCCCGGCAGCATTCCGTTTCGCACACCGGCCGACACCTTCGTCTTTGCCATCAATGGCGAGCCCGAGACCCTTGATCCGGGCCGTTTGCGGGGCGTGCCGGAGACGTTCATCGCGATCAATCTCTTCGAGGGGCTCGTCGAGTATCCGCGGGGTGAGGGCGAGATGGTCCCGGGTGTGGCCGAGCGCTGGACACGCAGCCCCGACGGCCGCACCTACACTTTCTCTCTGCGCAAGGACGCGCGCTGGTCCAACGGCGATCCGGTCGTCGCCGAGGACTTCCGCTGGTCCTGGCTTCGGGTGCTCGATCGGAAGGCCGCGTCCCCCTACGCCGACCAGCTCTACGTCATCGCCGGCGCCGAGGCGTACTTCACCGGGGCCCAGTCCGACCCTTCGACCGTGGGCATCCGTGTCGTCGATCCGCACACGCTCGTGGTCGAGCTCGCCTACGTCGCCCCGTGGTTCCTCGAGCTCGCGGCGTTCCACACGTATCGACCCGTCCATCGCCCGACGGTCGAGGCCTTCGGGGATGCGTGGACCCGACCGGAGCACATGGTCTCCAACGGCGCGTTCAAGCTGAGCGCCTGGGTGCCCAACCGACACGTCGAGCTCGTGCGCTCTACGACCTACTGGGACAACGCGAACGTGGCCCTGGCCGGGGCCAAGGTCCTGCCGATTCAAGACAGCTCGACCATGACCAACCTGTACGAGGGCGGCGAGCTGGACTGGTCCGGCGCCGTCGACCTGCCGTCCATCCAGCTCTCGGCCCTGGCGAGGTGGTCCGGTTTTCGCCAGGACCCCTACCTGGCGACCTACTTCTATCGCTTCAACGTCACCCGGCCGCCGCTCGGCGACAACCGCGTGCGTCGCGCGCTCTCACTGGCCGTGGATCGAGAGGCCATCGAGCGTGTCCTGGAGGGCGGCCATCGCGCCGCGACGACCTTCGTGCCGCCCATGCAGGGGTGGACCTCCGGCGACGGGCGCCTGAGCTTCGACCCGGACCAGGCGCGCACTTTGCTCGCCGAGGCGGGCTTCCCGGAGGGGCGAGGTTTCCCGCGCCTCACGCTCGAGTACAACACGCAGCAGGACCACAAGCAGGTCGCCGAGATGGTCCAGCAGATGTGGCAGCGCCACCTGGGCGTGTCCATCGAGCTGAAGAACCTCGAGTGGAAAGTCTACCTCCAGTCGCAAACCCAGCTCACCTTCGACCTGTCGCGCTCCGCGTGGGTCGCCGACTACCACGACCCGATGACCTTCCTCGGCCTCTTCAAGACCGGGAACGGCAACAACAACACGGGGTGGGGCGACAAGGAGTACGACGCCCTGCTCGACCGCGCGAACCGCGAGGGCGAGCCGACGGCTCGACAAGCACTGCTGCGCGAGGCCGAGAGCGCGCTGCTCCTGCGTGGTCCCGTCCTCCCCATCTACCACTACGGTCACCCGATGCTCCTCAACCCCGCGGTCGAGGGCTTCGAGGCGAACCTGCTCGATCTGCACCCGCTGAAGTACCTCCGCAAACGAAGCACGGACGGAGCCACGCCTTGAAGTCCACCTCGCTGACCTTCCTCGCTCTCATCGGGCTGCTGGTGTCCGGCTGCCAGAGCAAGTCTCCCGCCGACGTGACGCCGCCCTCGGCCCGCTCCGCGAGCCCGTCCGCCGCGGCCCCGGTCGCGTCGGCAGCCCCCGCGTCTCTGCCGAGCGCCGCCGGCGCCGTCGGCCGGAAGGACCGCGACCCCCGCGTCTTCCACCGCAGCCTCGGGGAGCCGGAGTTCCTCGATCCTGGGCTCTGCAGTGAGTCCGAGGGGGGCACGGTCATCCACGACACCTTCGAGGGCCTCTTCATCTACGGGGCCACGCAGGAGCGGGTCGAGCCCGGCGTCGCCGAGAGCGTCGAGGTCTCGCCCGACGGGAAGACCTACACGTTCAAGCTCCGCGCGGGCATGAAGTGGTCCGACGGCACGCCCCTCGGGGCCAAGGACTTCGAGTGGAGCTGGAAGCGGGTGCTCGACCCGAAGACCGGCTCCCGCTACACCGACATCATGGCGCCCATCGAGGGCGCCATGGCCTACGCCCGGTCCGACGAGAAGGCCGACCGCGCGGCGCTCCGCGAGCAGGTCGGGGTCAAGGCGAAGGACGACCTCACCCTCGAGGTGAAGCTGGTCGGTCCCACGCCCTACTTCAAGGCGCTGACGGCCTTCTACACCTACGCCCCCGTGCCGCGGCACGTCGTCGAGAAGCTCGGGGACCAATGGACCCGACCGGAGAACGTGGTCTCGAACGGGCCCTGGAAGCTCTCGGAGTGGAAGAGCAAGCAGCACATCATCGCGACGAAGAACGAAAACTACGTCGGCAAGGACACGCTGCCCTTCGACAAGGTCGTCTACCACATCGCCGAGAACAACGAGCCGCTGCACAACATGTACCTCGCGGGCGAGGTCGACTTCCTCGACAGCCGCGTGCCGGAGTCGGATCTGCCGCGGTACATCAAGGAGAAGAACCCCGACCTGCGGAAGAACCCGTACCTCGGCTCGTACTACTACATGTTCAACACCAAGAAGGCGCCGTTCGACGACGTGCGCGTTCGACGCGCGCTCAACCACGCCATCGACAAGGCGCAGATCGGCGAGTTCGTGATCAAGGGTGGGCAGGTCGCCGCGACGCAGATCGTGCCGCCCGACCTGAAGGCCTTCGGCTACCAGCCGCCCTCGGGCCCGGACTTCGACCCCGACGCCGCGCGGAAGCTCCTCGCCGAGGCCGGCTTCCCCGACGGCAAGGGCTTCCCCCGCTTCCAGATCACCTACAACACGCTCGAGGGGCACAAGCTCATCGCCGAGTTCGTGCAACAGCAGTGGAAGAAGAACCTCGGCATCGACTGCGACCTGGCCAACATGGAGTGGAAGGTCCTGCTGAAGAAGCAGCAGGAGCACGACTTCGAGGTCACGCGCTCGTCGTGGATTGGCGACTTCCTGGACCCGCTGACCTTTCTGGACCTCTGGGAGGGCAAGAACCCGAACAACCGCACCCAGTGGGACAACCCGAAGTTCAACGCCCTCATCGGCCAGTCCCGACTCGACGGCGACGCCGCGCGGCGACTCGGTGTGCTGCGCGAGGCCGAGCAGCTCTTCCTCGACGAGATGCCCGCGCTGCCGCTGTACTTCTACGTGAAGTACGACATGGTGAAGCCGTGGCTGGACGGCTACTCGGAGCACCTGCAGGGCGTGCATCTCGCCAAGTACTTCAAGATCAGGATGTGAGGTCGCGGTGGGTCAGTTTCTGCTGCGACGGCTGCTGAGCGCGGTCTTCGTCCTCTTCATCATCATCACCGCGTCGTTCTTCGTCATGAAGGCGGCGCCCGGGGGTCCCTTCGACACGGACCGCAAGCTGCCCCCCGAGGTGAAGGCGAACATCGAGGCCAAGTACCACCTCGACCAACCCCTGTTTACGCAGTACCTGCGGCAGATGGAGAGCATCGTGCTCCGTGGGGATTTCGGTCCCTCCATGAAGTACCCCGACCGCACCGTGAACGAGATCCTCGCGGATGGCTTCCCGGTCAGCGTCGTGCTCGGCACCCAGGCGATGTTCATCGCGCTGCTCATCGGTCTGCCCGCGGGGCTGCTGGCGGGTCTGAAGCAGAACCGATGGCAGGACTACACCGCGATGGGCACGGCGATGGTCGGCGTGTCCATCCCGAACTTCGTTTTGGGTCCGCTGCTCATCTGGATCTTCGCGATTCGCCTGAACTGGGTCGGCGCCGCCGGGTGGAAGTGGGACGAGGGCTTCGTCGCCCACCTCGGCGCCAGCCTGCTGCCGAGCTTGACGCTGGGCGTCTACTACGCCGCCTACATCGCCCGATTGACCCGCAGCGGCATGCTCGAGGTGGTGCGCCAGGACTACATCCGCACAGCCCGCGCCAAGGGCCTCGCCGAGTGGGTCGTGGTCGTTCGGCACGCGCTGAAGGGCGCCATCGTGCCGGTCGTCAGCTTCCTGGGGCCCGCCTTCGCCGGCATGCTCACGGGCTCGGTCGTGATCGAGAAGATCTTCAACATCCCCGGCCTCGGCACCCACTTCGTGAACTCGGCGTTCAACCGCGACTACCCCCTCGTGCTCGGCACGATCGTGCTCTACTCGGCCATCCTCATCGTGCTCAACCTCGTGGTGGACGTGCTCTACACGCTCCTGGATCCGCGGGTCTCCCATGACTGAGCCACGGTCGGACGAGGCGCTCGTCGAGGGCACGAGCCTGTGGAAGGACGCGTGGCGGCGCTTGCTGCGCAACCGTGCGGCGGTCGCGGGCGCGGTCGTCGTGCTCTTCATGGCGGTGTGCGCGGTCGGGTTCGACGTCATCAGCCGATACGGCACGCGCTTCTCCTTCGACGAGCAGCACCTGGCGCGAGAGCCGAAGCCCATCGGCGCACGCAGCGTGCCCGAGAAGCACTTCCGCCTGAACGAGGCCTCGGTGGGTCAGCTCGGGGTGCTCGACCTCGACGGGGACGGCGGGCTCACCGCCGAGGAGCTCTCCGCCGCATTGCGGGCCGGGGAGTTCCGCACCGTCGACCTCGATGCCAGCGGGAAGCTCGACGCCTACGAACTCGACGAGGCGCCGGTCAATCTCCTCCGGGACGACCCCCTCGAGACCCTGCGCGGGCTGGACCGCGACGGCGACGACTTGCTCGACTTCGACGAGGCCGCGACCGTGACGGACGTGTTCCCGAAGGGCGAGGCGCGCTTCTTCCTGAAGGCCTTCGACACGAACGACGACAAGCGGTTGGACGCCTCGGAGTTCCGCGGCGTGCCCGTGCCGGAGACCCACTACTTCGGAACCGACGAGCTCGGTCGCGACCTGCTCACGCGGGTCGTCCAGGGCGCGCGCATCTCGCTCATGGTCGGTTTCATCGCGACCTTCGTGAGCTTCTGGATCGGCGTGCTGTGGGGCGCCACCTCGGGCTTCCTCGGGGGTCGGGTCGACAACGTGATGATGCGCATCGTCGACGTGCTCTACGGGCTGCCCTTCATGTTCCTGGTGATCCTGCTGATGGTGATCTTCCAGGACATGCCGGCGGACCAGAAGCTCTACCTGCTCTTCCTGGCGCTCGGCGCCGTGCAGTGGCTCACCATGAGCCGCATCGTGCGCGGCCAGGTCATCTCGTTGAAGAGACGCGAATTCGTCGAAGCGGCGCGCGCCATCGGCGTCTCGCGCTGGCACATCATCGTGCGCCACCTCATCCCCAACGCCATGGGCCCGATCATCGTGTACTCCACGCTGACCGTGCCCGCCGTGATGCTCGAGGAGGCCTTCCTGAGCTTCCTCGGCCTCGGAGTGCAGGCGCCCTTCGCCTCGTGGGGCTCGCTCGCCTCCGAGGGCGCGAAGGCGTTCCGAGAGTATCCGTGGATGATCGTCTTTCCCGGCGCCGCGCTCGCGCTCACGCTCCTCTCGCTGAACTTCGTCGGGGACGGGCTGCGCGACGCGCTCGATCCCCAGTCGAGAAAGGACTGAGGCGACCATGAGCGAACCTCTGCTCTCGGTACGCGACCTCGAGGTCCACTTTCGCACGGACGACGGCCTGGTGCGGGCCGTGGACGGCGTGTCGTTCCAGCTGCGGAAGGGCGAGACCCTCGGCATCGTCGGGGAGTCGGGCTCCGGCAAGAGCGTGACGTGCAACGCGCTGATGCGACTCGTGCCCACGCCGCCCGGTCGCATCGCCGGCGGCCATGTGACCTTCGACGGCCGCTCGTTGTTGGACGCGAGCCCGCGCGAGATGCGCCGGATCCGCGGCAACGAGATCTCGATGATCTTCCAAGACCCGATGACGAGCCTCAACCCCTTCCTCAAGGTGAGCCGTCAGCTCACGGAGGTCCTGGAGCTCCACCGGGGCATGACCTCGAAGGCGGCCCGCGCCAAGGCGCTCGACATGCTCGAGCAGGTCGGGATCCCCGACGCCGCGCGCCGCTTCGACCAGTATCCGCACCAGTTCTCGGGGGGCATGCGCCAGCGCGTCATGATCGCCATGGCGCTCCTCTGCCAGCCGAAGCTGCTGATCGCCGACGAGCCGACGACCGCGCTGGACGTCACCATCCAGGCCCAGATCCTGGAGCTCATCAAGGGGCTCCGCGAGCGCGTGGGCACGAGTGTTTTGCTCATCACCCACGACCTCGGGGTCGTCGCCGGCATGGCCGACGAGATCCTCGTCATGTACGCCGGCAAGGTCGCCGAGTTCTCGGACGCCCGCGGTCTCTTCCACCGGCCCGCGCACCCTTACACCGAGGGCCTCCTCCGCTCGATTCCCCGGCTCGACGCGCGGGAAGGGGACCGCCTGGTCCCCATCCGCGGCCTACCGCCCATCGTGAGCAAGCTGCCGCCGGGCTGCCCGTTTCGGCCACGCTGCGACTTCGCCGTGGACGCTTGCGGTCAGGTGTATCCGGCGCGCCGCGCCTTCGGTGAGGGTCACTTCGCGCACTGTCACAACCCCCGTCAGGTCGAGGGACCGGCATGACCGCAAGCGCGACCAAAGCCTCGCCGCAGGGTGAGGTGCTGCTCCAGGTCGACGACCTCGAGATGCACTTCCCCCTCTACAAGGGCGCGCTCCTGCGCCGACGCGTCGGTGCGGTGCGGGCCGTGGACGGCCTCTCGTTCAAGGTCTTCGCCGGGGAGACCCTCGGCCTCGTCGGCGAGTCCGGCTGCGGCAAGTCCACGACCGGCCGCGCAATCCTTCAGCTGTACCGACCCACGAAGGGGCGTGTCGGCTTCGAAGGCACCGACCTGACGAAGCTCGCCGAGAAGGACCTCTTCGCCTACCGGCGCCAGATGCAGATGATCTTCCAGGACCCCTACGCGAGTCTGAACCCGCGCATGACGGTCGGGGACATCATCGCGGAGCCCTTGCGCACGCACCACATCTACCCCACGGAGGGTGAGGTCCGAGAGCGTGTGCAACAGCTCATGGCGCGCTGCGGCCTCAATCCGCAGTACGTGCGCCGATACCCGCACGAGTTCTCGGGCGGCCAACGGCAGCGCATCGGCATCGCCCGGTCGCTCGCGACCCAGCCCCGTTTCATCGTCTGCGACGAGCCGATCTCAGCCTTGGACGTCTCGATTCAGGCCCAGATCATGAACCTGCTCCAGGACCTGCAGGACGAGCTCGGCTTGACCTACCTGTTCATCGCCCATGACCTGGCGGCCGTGCGGCACATCAGCGACCGCATCGCCGTCATGTACCTGGGCAAGATCGTCGAGCTCGCCGCCTACGACGCGCTCTACGATCGGCCGCTGCACCCGTACACACAGGCGCTGATCTCCGCGGTGCCGATCCCCGACCCCGACGTGGAGTCGAAGCGACAGAGAGTCGTGCTCGAAGGGGACGTGCCGAGTCCGCTTTCGCCTCCGACGGGGTGCCGATTCCACACACGTTGTCCGGCGCGGCGCCTGAATCCGCAGATCGCCGCGCGGTGCGCCGCCGAAGAGCCTGCGCTCCAGGACCGGGGCGACGGCCACCTCGTCGCGTGCCACCTCGGGGACACGGCTTCGGCCCCCTGAACCTGCACCTGGTCAGGGCGGCGTAAAGCCGCGGATCGGCATCCGGCGAAGCTCGTCCCAGTACTCGCGGACCTCTTCGTTCATGGGCGCGAACTCGACCTTCTGCTCTTTGCGCAACGCCCGGATGCGTCGCGTGACCTCGTCCTTGCGCCAGTAAACGAGGTCGACCTGTCGATAGTGCGCGTCGGCCGCGAACCGGTCGAGCGTCACCCAGGCTTCGAGCGCCAGCGCACGCCCCAACTTGCGGGTCGCTTCGGTCTCGGTCTGGAGACGAGCACGCTGGGCGTCGAGGGCGGGGGCCTCGGCCTCGAGCACGACCTGGATACGGCTGCGCCAGCGCACCTCGGCGGCGTCGAGCGCGGTGGCGAACTTCGAGAGGCGCTCCTCGAGGCGGCCGGCGCTCTGCTCGAGGCGTGCCACGTCGTCCGCGCTCGCCGGAGCACCGCCGCCGTGAGGGGCCGACGCCGCGTCGTCGGACGCCCGGTGCATCACCGCGCGAGCGCGCCCCAGGCGGCCGAGGAACGTCTGAAAGCGCCCGCGCAGCTGCGCAAGCACCTCCCGCGCGATCCTCACGGCCGGCAGCGCGTCCGAGCTCGTCAGCGCGGTTCGCAACGCATCGAGCATCTCGGTGGCCTCCTCGAGGGCCTCCGTTTGTTCCACGAGCGTGGCCTCGAGCCCCCGCGCGCGGGCCGCGACGCTGGGCTCGTTCCACGCCAGCACGGCCTCGGGGAAGAGCCGCGGCGACGCATCGAGGTTGGACCGCACCGCGTCGAGGTCATCGCGACGACGGAGGAGCACCTGCTCGAGTCGCTCGTACTCGGCCTGAGCGGTCGTGTAGTCCGCCGACATCGCGAACATGTGGGCCTTCCAGACGGCCAACTCCGCGAAGGTCCGGTCGTCTCCGCGCCCAGCCAGGAGCAGGTCGATCGCGCGCGCGCACCGTGCGTGTTCGCCCCGGCGGTAGAGCACCCAGACGAGCTCCTGGGTCGCGTCCGGGAAGTCGGGGCTGCCGGGCGGGATGCCGCGGTACGCGCGCACGGCGGCGGGGAGCTCGCCCTGGGTCGCGAGGAGGCGAGCCAGGGAGAGGCGAATCACTTGCCCCATGCGCGCGGTCTCCTGGAAGACCGGGTCGAGTCGCCGGACCGGGCCTGTCTCCTCATCTTCAGCGACGAGGGACTCCCCATCCGCGTCGATGCGGGACCGCTCCAGGGCGGGACCGTCGTCGTCGACGTCGTCCAGCCACTCGGCGGCGTCGCCTGAGGCTTGTCCGCCCAGGAGCCGCCTCCGCCGCGCCCACGCCGCCTCGGCGGCCTCGAAGCGGGTCCGGGCGGCGCGCAGGTCGTCCTCGACGACCTCGAGGACCGCGAGGTGGTACAGCGCCTTCAGGTGGAATGGGTCCTCTTCACCGATGGACGAGAAGAGCGCGCGCGCCTCGTTGCGCGCCCCGCCGCGGTAGAGGGCGCGCGCATACAGGTAGCGGACCTCACGGTCCTCGGGCTCGAGGGTGGCCGGCCGCTCGCTTTCGTAGCGACTCCACCCGCGTCGAACCTGCGCCATCGGCTCGTCGTCGGGGGCTTGCGCCAGGTATCTCGCGAGCACGTACCGATACACGGTCGGCGTGCTGGGGGCCTCGAGGGCACGTCGAAGCTCGGCGGTCCCAGCGCGCTGAAGGCCGAGGCCGATGAGCGCCTCACCCAGGCCCGAGAGCGCCTCCACGTAGCCCGGATCCCGCTCGATGCCCTGCCGAGCCAACAAGGGCAGCAGCAGGCCGAGCGCGCGCTCGTGGTCCTCGGCGTAGAGCGCGAGCTGCGACTGCTGGAGGATCTCGGCGGAGCGACCCGGGTCCAGCGCCGCCGCGTCGTCCCACCGCGCGCGCGCATCCCCCACGGCCCGACCCAAGCCGTTGAGCTCGGCCAACAGCTCGTCCCTGGACGGTGCGGCGTCGAGATGCGCGTGCGCCGGCAGGGAACCTACGGTCCCACCGAGGACGAGCGTGACGGCCACGAGAGCGAGGAGTCGGCGCACAGGCACGGAGGGTATTCGGAAGGCCGGTCGTTTTCATGTTCGTGATTCTCGTTTTCGCGGACGGGGCCATGTGGTAGCGACCCGGCGTGGCCGCCCAACGCAACCGACGTCGATTTCGCCTCGGCCCTCTGCTGGTCGTGGCTTGGCTGGGCGCTTGCGCTCGTCCGGTGCCACCGACCTCAGCGGTCACGGCGCCTGCTTCCAAGCCGCAGAGGGCCCGCAGCGGTTGGGGGTGGACGGACGCCACCGACGTGGAGCGGATCGATCGTCTGTACCCGACGGGGCCGACGGTCTTCGCCACCGCCCAGACGGGCCTGGTGTCCTGGGACCGCGCCAGCGGGCGCTTTCGGAGCGAATCCGGCCCCGAGGCCCCGGGCGCCGACGCCACCGCCGTCGCCACCGCGGGCGATGGACGGGTCTACGTCGGGCTGCCCTCGGGGCTGGCCTGGCGAGAGGCCCTCGGCGCCTGGCAGCGAACGAGCCAGGGCCCCCTCGCGGGCGGCGTGACCGCGCTCGCACCCCGCTCCGGAGGTGGGGTGTGGGTCGGCATGGCCGGCGGCCTCGGGTGGTTCGACGCGGGCACCTTGCACGTCGTCAACGAGCGGCATCGCGTGCGCCGGCTCGCCACGGCGCCCAACGGCGACGTCTGGGCGGGTACGGACGGCTTCGGGGTCGTGCGCCTCGGACCACGCCTCCAGGAGTTCACCGCGGGCGAGGGTCTCTGCGGCAACCGGGTCCGGTCGGTCTTCGCGGGGCCTGGGGGACGCGTCGGCGTGACGTGTCTCGAGGCGCGCGGACACGAGCGTTTCTCGCTCTTCGATGGCACCCAGTTTCGGACCTACGCCCTCGCGGACGTGCCCGGCACGGCGCTTCGGCTCGAGCCTCTCGCGGAGGTGATCGTTCTCCGCACGGACGCCGGCGACTGGGCGCTGGACCCCGCACCGGGGGGCGTCGCCCCCGTAGGACGCCCCCGGGCGCTCCCGACCGCCGATCCCGGCATCGCCCCTCCACCCATGCCGGACCCGCCCTCGGCGACGCCCGCCGCGCTGGCGCCGCCTTCGGCCCCAACGACCGCGGCCCCATCGGGTCCGGGCGGCAACCTCACGGGTGAGTTGGGCCTCGCGCAGGCGAACGCGTCCGGGCCGATCGTGCGACCTGGCGTCCCGCTCCCGGCCCAGGTCCCCATGCCGATGCCCATCGCGAGCCCGAGCGCGCCGGCCCAGACGGACGCGCCGCTCCCCGTCGAGCGGGGGCCCGCGCCGACGACCGGGGGCGCGCCCTTCGTGCTCCGCAGCTATCCCGCCGGTGTGCCGCAGGACGCACCGGTCACGGCGACCGCGACCTCACCGGATGGCACGACCTGGTACGCCCTGGAGCATCGGGGCGTCGTCGCCGTCAAGGGCGCGGACCGCCAGCGGTACGTCTCGTCGACGCTGTCGACGCTCGCCGGGCAGGGGAATCTACACATCGACCGCACCGGCCGCGTGCTGGCGATGGCCGGGCGCAATCGACTCTACCGTTGGCAAGACAACTCCTGGAACCTGTGGGTCGTCGATCCGGACCCGGCCGTCCGCGTCCTCGCGGTCACCGTGGACGACCTCGACCAGGTGTGGATCCTCGCGGACTCCCCGGCCGAGGCGAAGCTGCGTGTCTACAAGAGCATGGACGGCCGCGCGTTTTTCGAGCTGGGCCGGGTGGACGCGCCGAAGTTCGAGGGCGCGCTGTCGATCGGCGACCTGGTCATCGACGCGAGCGGGCGCCTCGTGTGCTCCCTCTTCTGGACCGACGCGCGCGGTCAACGCCGAGGCGGGGGCCTGGGCGTGGTCTCGCTGACGCTGGACCGCATGGATCGGTGGGTGGCGGATACCGGCCTCGAAGGTCCCCCGCCCGCGGGGGAGGTCCGACTCCCCGATGCGTTCGTGAACCGGGTCGCCCGCCTCGGCAAGACGGGCGCGTTGTTGGTGGGCACGAACTCCGGGCTCGCGCGGATCGACGGCACGTCGATCCGAACCTGGGGCGAGAACGAGGACCTGCCCAGCGAGGTCGTCCTGGACGCCGTGGCCGACCCCAGCGGTCGCATCTACGTGGGCACCTCCGAAGGTTTTGGTTATCTCGAGCAGGACGTGTGGCACCGCGTTCGAAACGCGAACCTCCGGGGACGCATCGACGCGGTCGCCGTGGACGCGAGCGGTCGCGTCTGGATCGGGGGCGAGCACGGCCTCTTCGTCGGCGACGGCGTCACGTTTCAGTCCGCCGCGAGCGGCCCTTCGGGCTTCGACTTCGGCCCCGTCCGCCGCATCGTGCCCGACGCGCAGGGCGCGGTGTGGGTCCTGACCTCGAGAGGCATCGTCCGCGGCGCCGATCACTCCTTGGCGAGGTGACCGGGCCCCAGGACCTTGGGCAAGTAGGTCGCGTAGTCGAACTTCGGGCTGTGGAAGCGGTTGTGACAGACCGTGCAGACGTCGGCGGGAACGGCGCGCTTCGTCGCAGCGACCTCTCCCCCCTGGTCCACGTGGTCCGCGCTCGGCCCGTGACACGCCTCGCATTGCACGTCGGTCATGCCGCTCAGGTCCTTCAGATTCACACCGCCCGGGGCCAACCACCCCGTGACGTGACACGAGACGCATTCGGCATCGAAGGTCTTGTCGAGCTTCACCAGGGTCTCCCAGGCGCGGGCGTGCGGTGTGCCCTTCCAGACGGCCTGCGCCTCCTCGTGACACTCGACGCAGGCGGAGCCCTTGGCGAAGCCCGACGCACCCTCCGGCAGGGGCGGCACGGGCGCCACGCTGGCCAGATTGATCTCCTTGAGGCGTGCGTTGTACGCCGTCAGCCAGCCCGTAACGACCTCGTCCGCCGGCAGCGCCTTGTCGATGGGCACGAGCGAGAACTCGAGGCGTTTGCCCTCGGGCGCGACCGTCTGGGCTCGGAGCGCTTCCAGGGCCCGGGTCGACGTCTCGATGCGTTGGGCGAGTGTGGGATCGCCGCTTCGGGTGAGCAGGTCCTTCTGCATCTTGAGCTGAGCCTCTTCGGCCCGAAGCGTGCGGTCGCGGTCACCGACGGGGTCCCGCAGCAAGCCGGGCAGGTGGGCGTCGTGCAAAAGCACACGGGCCACATGCCGACCTCGGTCCCCGGCCTCGATCAGGTAGCCGGGCCGTTGACCCGACTCCGCATCCAGGGGGCCCGCGGGGAGGACCTGCGGCTCCTCGTTCGCGTGGTCGCCGAGGACCCACAGATCGACCTCCGGCAGCCGACGCGCCAACGTCCGCAGCGCACGCCGCGGAAGAACCGCCAGCCCGACGACCACCTGAGCGCCTTGTGCGCGTAAGCTCCGCGTCGCCTCGCGCGCCGCCGTCTCGGGGTCCGAGGGGTGCCCTGCCGGGGTGGCTCCGCTCTCGGGCGAGGCGAGTCCGAACACCCCGACGCGCAAGTCCCCCAGGGCCAACAGCCGGGGTTGACCCCCCGACACGTTCACGGTCGCGTCGGGCAGTCGGGCCTCGCCCCGTGCGGCCGCATACACGGCAGCGCCGTACTTCAGCTCCGTCCGTGTCGGCACCCACGCGTCCACGCCGATTCGAGAGAGCGCGCGCCCGAGGACCTCGGCCTTGGCCGTCTCCTGGTCGGCGAGGTGGGCGTCGTCGACCTCCGGATCAAAGAGTGTGGCACCGACGACCAGAACGGCGGTCGGGCCTTGTCGACGCTCGGCCTCGATGGCGCGCACCGTCTTGTCGATGCCGCCCAGCGTGAGGTCGATCGTGCACCCGCAGGGCTCGACGTAGCCGTTCATCGCCGAGAGCACGAGCAGGCGGGGTGGGCCGGAAGGTGCGGCCGAAGGCGCGGCGCTGGCCGCGGTGACCGGGGCAGGCGCCGCTGGGACAGGGGCGGGCGCTTCCCGCGGGCCCCCGCACGCGGAGACGACGAGGAGGGCGAACCAGACTGAGAGCGCGTGGACCTTCATCGCCGCGATTGAAGCGGGACCGACGGGGTGCGTCAATGTGGACCCCCGGCGCCTTTGACTCACCGTGGGTCGTGCTCGACACTCGCCTCGAACGCTGATGTCCGAACGCACCTCGCCCCGCTGCTCGACCTGTGGAGCCCCTCTGTCGGCCAGTGGCGAGCTGTGTCTTCGCTGTTCGAGCACGGGCGCCGACGACAGCGACGACCGGTCCCGAGACACGATCCTCGACGCCGCGCCCATCGCCGCGATGCTCCGCGGCGCGCCCGACGCGCCCGCGGAGGCCGGACGCACGCTCTTCGGTCTGCCGGCCCACAGGCCACCCGCGCCCGCAGCGCCGAAGCCCGCGGAGCCGCCCGCGCCGGCGTCGGCGAAGGCGGTGACGCCGCCCACACCCGCGGCGCCGAGCCAGGTGCCCCCGCCGTCCGCCGCTCCACCGAACGTTTCGAGCCCCGACCACGCCACGACCACGCGCAGAGCCCGACCGTACCCCGACCCCGAGGTGAAGGTCCCCGGACCGGGCGCGCAGACGCTCCTCCACCTCGAGGCCGGCGAGATTCTGGCCGCCGCGCGCATCGCGACCGCCGGGGCCGAGGCGCGGCGCCTCGCGGCGGCACGACGCACACGCCGCGCGTTGCAGGGCATGCTGGTGCTGGCGCTCCTGGCGGCCGTCGCCGGCGCGGCCTGGCGGCTGGGTGCACGGAGGTTCGACGCCCGTGTCGCGCAGCTGGAAGAGGGCCTCTCCCCACCGGCGCTGACGGTCGAGCGTCGGGGCGCCGCCTATACCCTCAGCGTCGCTCTCCAGCTCTCGGCGCCCGGCACGGTCCGGTTGCCCGCGGGGGCCCTGGATGAGCGCGGCGAGCCACTTCTGACCCTCCCCGCACCGTTCGAGCGTGGCTCGATCGCCTTCCGCATGCCCGAGTCTGCGCTCGCCATCGGCGACAATCGTTTGGTCCTCGAGGTCGCCGCCTTGAAGGATCCGAGCGAGGTCGTGTCCCTCCAGCTCGATGTCCGGGTCGTCTACCGATTCTCGACGAACGTCGGGGGGCTCGCCCCGTCGCCAGCGTCCGGGGAGGGGGTCGTGGTCGAGGTCCAGGCCATGCAGGGGTGGCGCGTGAGCTCCCCAGGCGCGGTGGTCACGCCCCCGCGAGAGGCCACGCCCCCGACTTGGGAAGTCCGCGTCCGCCCCGAGACGCTGCAGGCCGCTCTGGAGCGGGCGGTGCCGGACTCGAGCGCCGTCGAGGTCCCGTTCGAGCTCGTCCTGGACGGGCCGAACAAGGAGCAGCTGACTGTGCGCGAGCGGCTCTCGCTCCAGGTGCCGACCGCTTCGCTGCTGCTCGTCGAGCCCCCGAGCAAGCTGCGCACGGCCCGCGACTCCGTGCGGGTCACCGGGGTGTCGTCGCCGGGCGCGCGCGTCCAGCTCGGCGAAACCATCGGGACCGCCGACGACCGCGGCGCCTTTCGCCTCCAGTGGCCGTTGCCGACCCTGGGTCCGCACACCGCGGTGCTGTCGATCCGTGCGCCGGGTCGGACCCCCACGCAACAGACGCTCGAGGCGGTTCGGGTGGACAAGACGCTGCTCGTCGAGGCCCGGCGCGCCTTCGTTCAGGCCACCGCGGGCACACCCGCGCTGCCCGAGTTTCAGCGGATCGTCGACGCGCCGGCGTCCCACGTGGATCGTCGATTCCTTTGGCGAGGGCGCGTGCTGGCCGTGCGCAGGGTCGAGGCCGGCGGTAAGCTCGCCACGGACGTACAGGTCTCGGTCTGCCCAGGGGATTGCCCTGTGTTTGCGCGCGTCGAAGGAGACGTCCTCGTCCTGCCGGGGGACGACGCACGGGTCAGCGGCCGCTTCGTCGGCGTCGAGGCCTATCGAGCCCAGTCGGGCGAGACGCGCAGCGCCCTGCGGTTCGAAGCGGCCGAAGCGGTGCCGCTGTGACGGCGGCCTCCGATGCCGGCGCCGCCGGACCGGTCGAGTGCGCACGCTGCAAGGCGGAGCTCGCAGCCGGGCAGGCCTTCTGCGCGCGCTGTGGAACGGCGACGAGCGCGTCGGTCGTCGGTCAGGATCCGCTGATCGGGACCGTGATCGAGGGTCGATTCCGAATCATCTCACGGCTCGGCCAGGGCGGCATGGGCGCCGTGTACGAGGCCGAACACACGGTCCTCGGCAAACGCGTCGCCGTGAAGGTGCTGCGCTCCGACTTGCGGGCGAACGCAGAGCTCGGACAGCGCTTTCGTCGCGAGGCCATGGTCGTCTCCCGGCTCACCGACCCCCACACCGTGACCGTCTTCGACTACGGCGTCACGGACGGCCTTGCGTACATCGTGATGGAGTACCTGCGCGGTGAGGATCTCGCGCGTCTGCTCGACCGAGAGACGCGCCTGGCGCCCGCCCGTGCGCTGGCCATCGCACACCAGATCTGCTCGTCGTTGGCCGAGGCCCACGAGGTCGGCCTCGTACATCGCGACCTCAAGCCGGAGAACGTTTTCATCATCCGTGCGGCGTCCGGTGAGGAACGGGTCAAGGTGCTGGATTTCGGTTTGGCGAAGCTGCTCGGCGGTTTGCTCGACCGGGACGACCCCGCGGCCTTCACCACCGCGCACGGCGCGCTCATGGGGACACCCTACTTCATGGCGCCCGAGCAGGTTCGAGGCGAGGCCATCGACGGACGCACGGACTTGTACGCCCTGGGGGCCCTGCTCTACCGGATGATCGCCGGAGAGTATCCACATCGGGGGCGGACCCCGGTCGAGGTCCTGGAGTCACACCTCTCGGGTGTGTTTCGTCCGCTCCACGAACTCGTCCAGGTTGCGCAAGTGCCTCTGCCCGAAGGATGCGAGCGACTCGTCCATCGGCTGCTGGCGGTCGATCCGAAGGACCGGCCGGCGTCGGCGTTCGAGGTCTCGCGGGCGCTCGTCGACATCTCCACGGCGGCTGCGCAGCGGGAGCGCGAGGTCTGGTCCCACACGACCTGGGAGGGCCGGAAGCCGGACCTCGAGCCCGACGTCGAGGGGCCGACCCGGGACGAGATCGAGGCCTTCGAACGCGGCATGCGACGCAGCGCCCTGCTGCGCACGCTCACGGCCGTTTTTGTCGTCGCGGGCCTGGCGGTCGGAGGCTGGTTCTTCGCACACCGGGCCGACCCGCCGCTCAGGCGAGAGGTGGAGCCGAACGACAAGACCGAGCAAGCCAACCGTGTCACGCCCGGCGTCGAGCTCTCGGGTTACCTGGGTCGTCGAGTCGTCCGGGACCAATCCGACCGCGACGTCTTCCGGGTCGAGGCCCCCCCAGGGTCGAAGGTCGCCGTCGAGCTGACGGGGGTTCCCGGCCTCGACGCGGTGGTCGAGGGTTTCGATGGGGGGGCAAACCCGGTCTTCAAGTCGGACTCGGGCAAGCGGGGGGAGGGGGAGCGCGTCGCGTCGGTCGTCGTGCCCGAAGACGGGCTGTATCTGCTCGTGCGCGAGGTGTGGGTGCTCGGCACGCCCCCTTCCGAGAACAGCACCGACGCGTACGTCCTGCGGGTGCGGGCGGTGGGCCCCGGCGAGGGCCCTTGACCGACGACACGGCGCCCGTGTGGCTCCACGGCGCATCTCTGGGCGACGTACGCACGCTTCAGCCGCTCGTCGAGGCGCTCGAAGGGCACGGGCCACGCCTCGTCACGGCGCACCGAAGAACGGCGCGCGCGTGGGCCGCGCAGCACCTCCACGGCGTCACGGTGGAGCCCCCCCCCTGGCCGGTACCCGGGCTGGCGGACCGCTGGGTGACACTCCGCCGGCCGCGTCTGCTCGTGCTCGAGTACCTCGAACTCTGGCCGGCGTGGGTGAGCGCCTGCGCGCGCCGAGGCGTGCCCGTCGTCGTCGTGGACGGCCATGTGGGTCCGCGCAGCTTGCGCGGGCGGACGTGGCTGCGTGGCACCGCGCGGCGCCTCACGGCCTTCGCCGCCCAGACACCCGACGACGCGGCGGGCGCGCGGGCGCTGGGTGTGCCCGCGGAGCGCATCTTCGTGCACGGCAACGCCAAACACGACCGGTTCCGAGGGGAACCCGAGCGCCCGAGCGCCGACCTCGCGGCCGCGGTGGGTCCAGTGGACCTCGTCGTCGGCAGCCTCGCGCGCGACGAGGAGTCGTCGATGCTCCGGGCCCTCGCCGCGACACCCCTGCGGGTGCTGGTCGCGCCGAGGCATCTCGAGCGCACGGCGTCGATCCTCCGGACCGCCCGCGCCCTGGGGGTTCGCGCGGCGCTGCGCTCCACGGGCGGCGACCCGTCGGCCCGATGGATCGTTCTGGACACCCACGGCGAGCTCGCAAGCGCGTGGTCTCTGGGCCGGGTCGCCCTGGTCGGCGGCACCTTCGGCCAGCGCGAGGGCCAGAACCTCGTCGAGCCCTACGCCCACGGGCTTCCGGTGATTCACGGGCCCCGGACCCGGAACATCCGGCTCGAGGCCGACGCGCTCGCGGGGGCCGGCCTACATCGTGTCGAATCGGCCGAGGCCGCGGTCGAGCACGCGACCGCGCTGGTCCTCGGCCCGGGGGCCCCCCCCGAGCGGCTCGACGAGCGCGTTCGACGCCTCGCTGCCTTGCAGGGGGCCACGGTGCGCCACCTCGCGCTCCTGACTCGGGTGCTGGCGGGGGCCGAACGGCGCTGCTAAGTTGGCCCGAGCCGGTGCCTTCAAGCGGCCCCCTCTCGAGAAACGAGCCCCTCCGTCCGATGCTGGCCGTCCCGCAGTTCACCCTCGTCTCGGTGGGTCTCTCGCTCGGCGCCCTGCTCGCAGGCGGTGACGCGGCGGCTCGAGAGACGGGCATCCGCTTCGTGGGCGCTGCCGGCGAGGAGCCAACTGTGGTCGAGTCGACCTGGTCGGCCGAGGCCGCCGCCGCGTTCCTGGCCGGGGCCGTCGAGGTCGACGTCGCCCCGCTCCGGGGCGTGCAGGGGGAAGCGGCGCCTTTCGATGGGGGCGTCGCGTCGCCGCCCTCGGCCATCGACGCCATCGCGCGGGCCGAGGCCGAGTACCTGAAGGCGCACCTTCGGGGGGCCGAGAAGGCGCTCATCCAGGCGGTCGAGGCGCTCGTGCCGGCGGACGGCGTGGTCGCGGGGGTCGCCGGGACTCGAGCCCTGGTGCTGCTGGCGCAGGTCCAGTTCGCGCTGGGTCGACCGGCCTCTGCGGAGAAGAGCGTCGAACACGGGCTGCGACACATCCCACGTTTTCCCGACGCGGCCGGTGCGCCGCCGCCCGAGGTCGCCGAGCTCGTGGCGCGATTGCGTCCGAAGCTCGTCGCCGTCCTCGGCGGGTCTCTCCAGGTGGAGGGGGTACCCGCCGGGACCGAAATCTACCTGGCGGGCGTGAAGCTGGGTGTGGCCCCCGCGCGTTTCGACGGTCTGCCGAAGCGGGGTTTCCGGGTCTCACTGCGGGTGCCGGGCGAGGCGCCCGTCACCTCCGACGTCGAGCTCCGCGAAGCGACGGTCGTGACCGCCCCCGAGGGCTCCGAGGCCGTCGTCCGCCGATTTCTCGAGGCGGTCGGGCGCCGTGACCGAGCGGGCGTCGGCACGCTCGGGGAGGCGCTGTCGAGGCGCCACGGCGCCGCCCAGCTCTGCGTCGTCCGCGTCCAGGACACGCTCGCCGTCGTCGCTCGACTCGATCCGTTCTCCAATCCGCCGGGGGTCGTCTCCGCGGTCGAGGCGCCCGTGCCCATCGACGACGCCGGGTGGCGAACCCTCGGTCGGGCGTGCGCCGCCCCGGCGGAGAGAGAGGTCGGCCGCGCGGACGCCGTGCTCTACGGCCCGACGACGGCGGTCGAGGTGGAGCAGGACGGCGTTTCCTGGCGCCAGGTGCTCGGATGGTCCCTGGTGGGCGTCGGCGCGGCGGGGTTGGGGGTCGGCGGCTGGTACGGCGTCAGCGCGCTCGAGGCCGAGGACACCTACGGCAACGCGGACACACCTGACGCTGCGCGGCGCGCCCGGACCGACGCCCAGAACGCGGCGCGCACGGCCGACGTCGGCTTTGGTGTCGGCGGCGCCATGGTCCTTACCGGTGCGGTCGTACTGTGGCTTGGACAGAATCCCTGAAATTCTGCGGTTGACCCCCCCGTAATGAGCATGTTAGGGCTTCCCGCGATCAGGCGCCGGGTGGGGTGCCGGAGGGTTCGCCAGCCCGCGAATCCGCTCGACACCGCGGTTTTGGGGACGGCGAGTTGAAGCAAGGCGTGCAGGAAATCGTGCTGGGAAACTCGGACCCGAGCGACGCGAATGAGCCGAGCCCGCCCGATTCGCATCGGCGACTCGTCGAGACGGAGCGTCGTAAGCCGGGCAAGAAGGGACGCCGCCGCTCCCGGACCATCGCGACGAAGCGACTGTCGAAGGACGAGCTGGCGCTGGCCGAGGAGCTGCGGGTCATCGAGGTCGATCGACCTCAGCACCGCTCGGAGTGCGTCACCGGCGTTCGCCCGTGCCCTTATGTCTCCTGCAAGCACCACCTGTACCTGGACGTGAACCCGGAGACCGGGTCCATCAAGCTGAACTTCCCGGACCTCGATGTCTGGGAGATGCACGAGACCTGCGCACTGGACGTCGCAGACCGCGGGGGCATCACGCTCGAGGAGGTCGGAGAGATTCTGAACCTCACCCGCGAGCGCATTCGGCAGGTCGAGGTGAAGGGGCTCGAGAAGCTGCGCGAGGTCGCCTCCGGCCTGGGTCTGCAGGACTTCCTCGCCTTCGTCGAGCAGAACATCAGCATCGACTGACGCCCCCCGGCTCCCAGGGGCCCCGGAGGATCGAAAATGACCGCCGCACGCCGCCGCGCGTTGCTCTCCGTCTCGGACAAGGCCGGCCTGGTCGAGTTCGCCCGCGCGCTGCATGCGCTGGGCTACGAGCTCTTGAGCACCGGCGGCACCCGCGCCGCGTTGCTGGACGCCGGGCTCGAGGTCGTCGCCGTCTCCGAGGTCACGGGCTTCCCCGAAATCATGGGCGGCCGCGTCAAGACCCTGCACCCCCGGATTCACGGCGGTCTGCTCGGCCGATGGGACGACGCCGACGATGTACGCGCGGCGGAGACCCACGGCATCGAGCCGATCGACGTGCTCTGCGTCAATCTGTACCCGTTCCGGGAGACCGTCGCCCGCGCCGGCGTGACCTGGTCGGAAGCCATCGAGCAGATCGACATCGGCGGACCCGCGATGGTGCGGGCGGCGGCCAAGAACCACGCGCACGTGACCGTCGTGACCTCACCGGAGGACTACACGACCGTCGTCGACGCTCTGCGCGCGGGGGGGCCCGATACGGCGCTCCGACGCACCCTCGCCGCACGCGCCTTCGCGCACACGGCCGCGTACGACGCCGCCATCGCGACCTGGATGACCGACGAACCGCTGCCGGCCCACCTGCACCTGGTCGCCGAGCGCGTCGAGGTTTTGCGTTACGGCGAGAACCCGCACCAGCGCGCCGCCTTCTACAGCCTGCCGACACCGCCCGACGCGCCCTCTCTCGGGCGAGCACGCCAGCTCCAGGGCAAAGAGCTGAGCTACAACAACCTGCTCGACCTCGACGCCGCGCTCGCCCTGGTCCTCGACCTCCGGCCGGGCGGCGTGGCGATCATCAAACACACGAACCCGTGCGGCGCCGCGGAGCGCCGGGGCGGGGAGTCCCTCGCCGACCTGTACGCCGCGGCGCGCGCCACCGACCCGACGAGCGCGTTCGGCGGCATCGTGGCCTTCAACGAGCCCGTCGACGCCGCGACCGGCGCGCTGCTCGCCGAGACCTTCCTCGAGGCCGTGATCGCGCCCGGCTTCGCGCCCGAGGCTCTGGCGGCCCTCGAAAAGAAGAAGAACCTGCGCTTGATGGCCCTGGACCCATGGGCGCCCGCGACGGACGTGCTCGAGGTCCGCAGCGTCGCCGGAGGGCTGCTCGTGCAGTCGCGCGACGCTCTGGTCGACCCGGTCGATGAGCGTCGCACCGTGACGCGCCGCGCCCCGACGGCCGACGAGCTCGAAGGGCTGGACTTCGCGTGGCGCGTCTGTCGGCACGTGAAGTCGAACGCGATCGTCTACGCGCGTGCAGGGGTGCTCGTCGGCGTCGGGCCCGGACAGACGAGCCGGGTCGACTCGGCGCGCATCGGGGCGGCCAAAGCCCGGGAGCACGGGCACACGCTCGAGGGCTGTGTCGTCGCCAGCGACGCGTTCTTCCCGTTCGCGGATGGACTCGAGGTCTGCGCGGCCGCCGGCGCCCGCGCCTTCATTCAGCCCGGTGGCAGCCTCCGCGACGAAGAGGTCATTGGCGCGGCCGACCGCCTCGAGGCCGCGATGGTCTTCACCGGTCGACGCCACTTTCGGCACTGAGAGGATCGCCGGACGATGCCCGTTTCGTGTCTCGTCGTGGGCGGCGGAGGCCGTGAGCATGCGCTGGTGCGCTGCCTCGCCGCGTCGCCCGAGGTCGAGCGCGTCTACTGCGCGCCCGGGAACCCGGGCATCACCGCGGAGGCCAAGGCACGCCTCGTCCCCTGCGCCGCGGACGACCTCCCGGGGCTCGTCGCTTTCGCCCGGGCCCAGGGTGTGTCGCTGACGGTCGTCGGCCCCGAGGCGCCGCTCGTGCTGGGCCTGGTCGACGCGTTCCACGCCGCGGGCTTGACGATTCTGGGTCCGAGCGCTGCCGCGGCCGCGCTCGAGGGCAGCAAGGACTTCACCAAGCGCATTCTGGCCGAGGCGGGTGTGCCCACCGCGGCCTCGACCACCCATCGAGACCTCGCCACCGCGTTGGCGGCGCTCCCGGATGGCCCCATCGTCGTCAAGGCCGACGGCCTCGCGGCGGGGAAGGGGGTCGTCGTGGCCGACACCCGCGGTGAAGCCGAGGCTGCGCTGCGCTCGTTCCTCGGCGCGGGCGACCTGGGCGAGGCGGGTCGCACCGTCCTGCTCGAAGAGCGGCTCGTCGGTGAGGAGGTCAGCGTCATCGCGCTGTGCGACGGCGTCCGCGCGCTCTGCTTCCCGCCCGCGCAGGACCACAAACGACTGGGTACCGGCGACGTCGGTCCGAACACCGGGGGCATGGGCGCGTATGCCCCCGCGCCGGCCCTGGACGCGACCGCGTTGGACGCCGTGCGGACCGAGGTCCTCGAGCCCGTGTTGCGCACCATGGCCGCGCGGGGCACCCCGTTTCGCGGCTTTCTCTTCGCGGGCTTGATGCTCACACCGAACGGCCCGCGGGTGCTCGAGTTCAACGTGCGGTTCGGTGATCCCGAGGCGCAGGTGCTCCTCGCCCTCCTCGACACCGAGGCCGCGAGCCCCTACGCCGCCTTCCTCGCCGCGGCCGAAGGGCGCCTGACCGCCGACGCGTTGCGCTTCCTCCCCGGCGCTGCGGTCTGTGTCGTGGTGGCCGCCGAGGGCTACCCGGGCACACCGCGCCGCGGCGTGCGCCTGCCGCCTCTGGACCCCATGCCCACCGGCGTGCGTGTCCTGCACGCGGGCACGGCCCTGGACGACGCCGGCCACCTCGTCACGCACGGGGGCCGAGTGCTCGGGGTGACGAGCGAGGCGCCCACGCTGCGCGCGGCCCTGGACGCGTGCTACGCCGGGGTGGAGCGGGTCCTTTGGCCGGGCGCGCAGTACCGAATGGACATCGGCGCCCGCGCCCTCGCCCGCGCGCCGTAGTCCTTGCTGCGCGGCGCACGTGAGGTCGCGGGTCTGGGCCTCGCCTCCGCAGGCGCGTGGGCGCTCCTCCTGGGCGTCGGCCAGTGGGCGCGCACGGGGCTCTCCGTCGCCGACCTCGACCTCCTGAGCGCCTTGGACCTCGTGGTCGCGAGCGCCGAGTTCCTGTGCCCCTTGGCCGCGGTCTCGGGGGCGCTCCTCGCGACGGCCCGATGGCGCGCCGAGGGGGCGCTCGTCGCGCTCGAGGCCCTGGGCGTGCGCCCGGAACGGCTCCTCCTGGCCGCCGTCGGCCCTGTGGCGCTCCTCTGGGGCGCGCTCGGGGCATCGCTCGCGGCCGAGGTCGCGCCCCTGCGTCTTGCCGCCGTCCGCACGCGCACCGTCCACGCGCTCGAGGCCCGCGCCGGTCGCGAGACGCTGCGCGGCGCGCTCGCCGACGGCGGCGCCTGGGTCGTGCGTCCCGCACTCGATGGCCCGCCCCACCTGGAGCTGTCGCTCCCCTGGGGCAAGTCCGGCGTCGTCTGGGTCACCGCGCGGGTCGCTGAGTTCGACCCGTTCCGAGCCACGGACGCAGTCGTCTGGGCCGACGGTCTCCGCGCACGCGTCGGCGCCCTCGAGCTCGCGGGCGGGGGACCGACCCTCTGGCGGTTGGCGGAGCGCCACGAGACGCCCTCGTCGCGACTCGAGGCCGACAGCCCGCGCGCCCGTTTCCTTTGGCATCGCCGGCTTGCGACCCCGCTCGCGGCGTTCCCGCTCGCGCTCGTGGCTGTTTTTGTCGCCGCCCGCGTTCGGCCGGGGCTCGCCGCGCTCGTCGCCGCGGCCCTGCTCGGCGGCTTCCACCTGGCCCTGCGCGCGCTGGACCAGGCGGTCCGGGCGGGCCACCTCGAGCCCGAGTGGGCGGCGTGGGTCACGCCGGTGGCGCTTTGCACCGTCGCGCTCGGACTCTACGGCGGTGCGGGCGTGGCCTTCGGTCGCCTCCGCTCGCGCTCGTCGACGTAGGCGCGACGCCGCGCCTCGTACAGGCTCCGCCGGGCCTCCGAGAGCCGCATCGCCTCGGCGTTCGCCTCGAGGGCACGCTCGTACTCACCGGACCGAGCGAGCAACTCGGCCAGCGTATCCCACGCCGCGTCGAGGGTGGGGTCCAGGACCAGGCTGCGGCGGACCAGCTGCAGGGCCTCCTCTCGGCGCTGTGCGTCGTCTCGCAGGAGCCAGGCGAAGTTGTTGAGCACCACGGGATGGTCGGGCGCGAGCGCCAGCGAGCGTCGGTACGAGCGCTCGGCGACCTCCGACCGCTCCAACCCGGCCGCCAGATCCCCGAGCGCCGACTGGACCCGCGGTTCGTCCCCCAGGGCTTCGGCGCGGGCGACGGCCTCGTCGAAGCGGACCTCGGCGGTCTCCGTGTCCCCCAGCGCGCCCAGCCAGAGCGCGACGACCTCGGGCGTTCGACCCCGAGGCGTCGCCTGCGCGTGGTCGAGGACGGACACCGCCTCCTCCGTCGCGCGACGGCCGAGCAGCGTGCGCGCGAGCAGCGTCGCGATTGCGGGATCGTCGGGTTGCTCCTCGTGCAGGGCGCGATGCAACGTGAGCAGGTCGAGGCCGGCGCCGGGTCGCATCGACACGACGTGGTCGACCCGCTCGGCCAGCTTCGTCAGCTCATCGGCCCAGGACGCGGCCGCTTCCGAGGTCCTGGGTGGGTCGCGCAGCTCCAGCTTCATCGTGAACACGGCCGATTGTCCCGACCGAGTCTCGCGCAGCTCCAGATCGGCATGTCGACCCCGATGTCGCACTTGCACCAGGGGGCCCTCGAATCCGTAGCCTGTGGGGGCCTCGAAGGTCCAACGACGCGTGAGCTTCCGCGCCTCGGGCGGTCTGCGCTCCTCGAACGGTCCGCCGAGCGCCGGTGCGATCAACATCGCGAGCGAGAGACGGTTGACGATGGTGCCGTCCGGCCGAAGCCCCGCGAGGTCCCGGTCACTGCCCACGGCTTCGATCACGAGCGGGGCGTCCGAGGCGTAGACGCCCTCGATGCGGACCGTGTCGGGCACGAAGCGTGCGCCGAAGACGATGCCGGGGGAGCGCAGCAGGGCTTCGCGGGCGACCTCCGGGGTGGCCGTCAATCGCTGGCGCACCTCACCGGCCGGGTCCCCGCGCAGCACGAGGCGTCGCTCCAAGCGGCCGCCGGCCGTGGGTGTGAAACGAAAGTGGTAGGTGTCCTCGACGCTGTGTCGCGGGGGTCGGGCGCCGGGCACCTGGGTCCGGCGACCACCGCGGCCGTCGACGAGAAGCACGGGCCGCTCGCGCAGGACCGAAGGCACCGCGTCGAGGGTGTGCATGGATGCGGTCGCGTCCAACCACAGATCACCCTCGGGGTCCGGCACGTACAGCATCACGTGGTTGAACTGACCCGGGGTCGGGTGCGCCTCGTCGAAGAGTCGCGTCGGCTCCGGCCGGACCAGCGCGGCATAGGACTCGATGCCGATGGACGCGAGCATCGCGCGCAGGAGCGCGGTCATGTCCTTGCAGTCCCCCGCGCGGCGCGTGAGCGTGCTCGAGGCCTCGCGGGGCTTGAATGCGCCGATCCCGAGCTCGAGCCCGAGATACGCCACGTTCCGCTCCACGTCGTCGAAGATCGCCGCGATGCGTTGGCGACGCCCCGGCACGCCCTCGACGAGCCGAGCGGCGTGCGCGCGCACCCCGGCGTCGGGCTCCGCCGCTGGAAGGAAGAGGGCTGCGTACCAGGCGTCCACCTCGGCCCAGCTCAGGGTGCTGGCGACCGACACGGTCGGCACCGCCGCATTCAGGGGTGGCGCGCCCTCGGGGCCCCCCCCTGAGAGGGGCATCGCGGCCAGGTCCTGTAGAGACCAGGTCCAGGTCACGCGCCCTGCGGTCTCGGCCCGTTCGGGCGCAGGGAGGCCGCGCGTCGAGAACGACGGCGTCGGCAGGTCGCTCGGCCCCTCGAGCCGATACAGCGCCCGGACCGTGGGTTCAGGGTTCCCGAGTACGTAGCGGTCCCACCACACCCCGAGCGACTCGGGGTGAGGGCGGTCGACGCGCACCTCGTAGTCCACGATGGCGCCGCTCCCGACCCGCGGGAACCGAAAAACGAGCTCTCGAGCGTCTGTTTGCAACGGCGTGCCGGCGAGCGGATCACGCACTCGACGTGCGGCCTCGGGCACGTCGACGACCTCTCCGTCCGGTGTGAGTGTCCGCGCGACCAGCACCGTGGGCGGCCGCTCCGCGTTGAAGGGCACTGAGACCTCGCGGTAGGCCTCCGCTTTGTCGTTGTCGTGCACCAGCAGGGTTCGGCGATGGAGAATCGACAGGACCCCGTCGCGATCGAATTCGACGACGCGCTCGTCTCTCAGCACCGTGGCCGGCCGTTTGTCGGACCCCGCGACCACGCGGCTCGCGAGCGCGGCGAGCGCGGGCTCGACCGCGGCCGCGGGCCACACGAAGAGCGGTCGCTCGGCGCCGCCCTCCAGGGCCGCCAGGAGGCCACGGGCCGTCGGTTCATCGGGTTGCCGCGCCACCACGGCCGACAGGTGGCGCGCGGCCGCCTCGTGGTCGCCCAATCGCATCGCCAGGGTCGCCGCCGCCATGTGGAGGGGCACCGAGTCCGGGTCGAGCGTGCTGGCGGCTTCATGCGCTTCGAGCGCCTCTTCCCAGCGCTCAAGGCTGGCGAGCGCGGCGGCACGCAGGACCCGGGCGAGCGGCAGCTCGGGGTCGTCACGGCGCGCGCGCTCGGCCTCCGTGAGCGCATCCTGGGGGCGACCGGCCTCGAGCAGGGCCTGGGCATAGCGCGCGCGCAGCTCCGCGTCTTTGGGGCGCGTCTCGACGATGGGCGCGAGCATTCGGGCGGCATCGGCGGGCCGCTCCAGCGCACGGTAGGCGAGCGCCAAACGAAGCCTCGGCCGCACGGCCCGCGGCGACCGCGCGACGAGCGCCTCCCAGCGTGTGATCCCGGCCGCGGGCTGCCCCGACTCCACCTCGAGGCGGGCCAGCTCATCCTCGGCCTCTTCGTCGCCGGGCGCGAGGCGCAGCAGCGCCTGCCAGGCCTCTCGCGCGGCGTCTGCGCGCTCCGACTGGTCCAGCGCCCGCGCGAGCACCCGGCGCACCTCCGCGCTCTCCGGCACGGTTTGCAGCGCGCGCTCCAGCACCGAGACCGCACGACCCGCCTTCTGGCGGGACAGGAGCCAGCGACCAAAGGCCGCCCACGCGGCGGGGTCCCGGGGCGCCTCCGCCGTCAACTCGGAGAACGCGGCCTCGGCCTGGAGCCCCAGCCCGGCGCGACCGAGCGCCCACGCCCACCGCACCCCGTCGGCGACCTCCAGGGGCGCACCTCGCAAGACCCGCAGTGCGTCGAACAGGCCACGGGCCTCGTCGATGCGCCCGAGCTGCACCAGGGCGAGCGCGCGCACGAGATGTGTCTCGTCGTCCGCGGGGGCTTGGGCCAGAACGAGGTCCGCGTGGGCCAGGGCGGCGCCGGCCTGGCCGTCCTGAACGTGCGCCGCGGCGAGGCGCCTTCGCGCCGGCAGGTGGCCGGGGGCCCACTCGACCAGGGACTCCAGCGCCTCGAGGTGCGTCTCCGCGCCGGGCTCGCCCGGCTCCGCGAGCGCCGCGAGGGCGACACCCGGGTCGTCGGGCCAGTGGACGAGGCGCGTCGTCGCGACGGAGGCGCTCACGCCCAGCGGGGTCGCCGCGGCGGCCCACCACCGGTCCGCCGGCAACGCGTCGAGCGCCCGTACCCGAGCCTCGGGTGTTTCGGCGTCGACGACGGCCTGCAAGGTCGCCTCGGGGAGCGCCGGCGCCTCGAGCGCGTAAGTTCCCGTGCGCGCCCTCGCGAGCCACGCCCCGACCCCACACGCTGGATGCTCGGCCGCACAGGTTTCGAAGGCGAGAGCCGCTTTCTCCGGTGCGTCGTCGAGCTGCGCCTCGGCCACGGCAAAGCGGCGCGCCGCCTCGGGCAGCGACCGCATCCGGTCTTCCCACTCTTCGGCGCGCCCCAGCCGCTCCAGGGCCTGCCGGGCGCACCGCACGGCCTGCGGGTCGGTGGGCTCGACCTCGAGCCGCGTCAGGCACACGGCCGCGCGTGCCTCGGGTGTCGTTCGGTCGACGACGTGCGCCGAGGCGCCCACCGGCGGATCGACCCGGGTGCTCGAGGTCGGCGCGCCACCGCAGGCCGCCAGCGCCAGGACCAGCGCCAGGCACGTCGCTCGGGGCGGCCAGCGTGTGTGCATCCTACCTCCGAGCGGTGATTCGACTCCGACTGCGGCGAACCCGGTGCAAGGCCAAGCCGACGCACAGTCCGAGTCCGAAGAGCGGATGCGCCGAGGTCGGCGAAGGATGCACCCCGCACCCCCCGGCGCTCGACCCACCCCCGCCGGACGCTTCCCCATCGGACCGAGCGTCGTCGACGCCCCCGTCCGCAGGCCTCGGCGGGCCCTGGTCCAGGGGCTCCGACACAAACCCGTCCACAAGGGCGTCTGGGCCGGCGTCCGTCGACGGCCCCGCGTCGGCCCCATCACACGTCGCGCCGACGGCCTGCCCTGGGCACAGACCTGCGCACTGCTGGGCCGCCGTGGAGTCGGCCGGACACGCCCACACGTCCGTAATGTCCTGATATCGTTGGAGAACCGCCGTGAAGGTTCGCCCCAGGTCCTCACTCTTGCCCACGACCCACGGGCCTCGAATGAAAACATTGGAACACGCCCACAAAGTGGGCGAGCCCGGCCAACGTGTGAGGCAGCCCACGAGCGCGACCGTCTCTTCCGTCGTCTCCCAGGTATCGCCGCCATCGGCGCTCCGTCGCCAGCCCTCGAAGAGCGTCGTCACCAGCACGTCCCGCCCGTCCGGGGCGAAGGCGAAGCCCGTCGGGGCGTCAGGCACCGTGAACATCGGCGACCACGTCGCGCCCCGATCCCGAGACCGCAGGACCGTCGAGTCCGGGAATCGTTCGATGGAGGCCCAGACCTCGTCGGCGTTCGTCGGGTGCGTGCCCAGCAGCGTAAACTCCTCGGGGACCGGCTCGAGGGCCTCGGGACCGAGCGCGATCGCCGTCCACGTCGCGCCCCCGTCCTCGCTGCGCACGGCGCCCTCGGAGTGGGCCAGGTAGACCAGCGCGGGCTCGGCCTCGCTGCGCAGGAACCAACGCGCCCGCTCGACGATCCCGAGCCCAGCCGGCGTAAAGGTCTCCCCCCCGTCCGTCGTCCGCCAAACGTCGTCCCCCATTTCACCGGGGTTCTGCGTGGCGACGAGCACCTCCGCGGGGCGGGTCGGGTGTTGCCACAGGCCGAGAGAGACCTGCGAGCCGAGCGGCTCGGGCAAGACCTCGAAGGTGCATCCGCCGTCTCGCGTGCGGTAGAGGCCGAAGCTCGTCGCGACGAGCCAGTGCCGCATCTCGGCGTCGAGCACCACGAGCCCCTGGAAGCCGGCGTTGCGCACGACGGCGTCCTCGCAAAGCCATCGAAAGCCGCCGGTCGGACCGCCGTACAGCCCCTGGTTGTTCGTGAGCGCCCACACCTCTTCGGGATCGACCGCGGCCGCATCCGAGGACACCGCCCTTCCGGGAAAAACGAGCGCCTCGACGACGGGCTGCCCGCCGTGACTCCACGCGACCCCGGGCATGCCCAGGCCCGCGGCCAACGCATAGCCCACCGCTCGAATCGCCACCCGCTGCGTCACCACCATCGCTGGACTTCCCTCGGAACCTGAGGCATTTCGGAAGAGCGTGCGCTTCGTGGAATCGCTCGAACGCGCGGCGCTGCTTCGATCCTGCGCTGACCGGGGGGTTGCTCGCCACCATGTTGTCCCGATTCGCCGTTGCCTCCGCAGCGCTCGCCACAGGCCTTGGACTCTCCGCGTGCGCGTCGCTGTCCCACGTCGACCGCGCGGTCGGTGTTTGCGGGCGAGAGCAGGACCAGTGCCGTGCGCGTTGCGAGGCCCTCAGCGACCTGGATGAGCGTGACTTCTGCCGCGAGGACTGTCGCCGAACGGCCGCCGTCTGCGAAGGCCGGCGCGGCGAGCGCGCGGGCATGGACGTGGTGCCGTCGGTGGGTGTGACCGAGTACGGCGAGGCCGAGGCGAGCCGTGTCGTGCTGTCTGAAGGTCGTATCGACAGCAACGGCCCCAACGTCTCGTTCCGTGGCGAGGCCCGCTCCACGGACGCCGCGTGGGAGGTCCTCCCCGGGGGCCTACTCCAGGTCACCTTCGCGCTCCCAGCCAACACCCGCGAGGCCGAGCTCCTCGTGGACCACGCCTGCAGCGGTGTGCCGTGTTTTGTGACCCTGAGCCTCGGCGAGAAGGCCCTCGCCGCGCGCTACGCGCCTCCGCGCCGTGTCCCGGGCGGCAAGCTCCACCGCGACGTGTGGCCCCTCACGCCGTATCTGCCGGCGCCGGACGCCAAAGCCGAGCCCGGCGCCACACGGCCCTGGACACTGATCATCTACAACAACGCTCAGGCGGGCAGCACCGCGCCGTGGCTCGTCGGGAAGGTCGTCCTCTACCACCGCGCCCTGGCGCGGTGACCTCAGCGCTCGCCTGAGGTGTCGAAGGCGTCCACGACCCAGCGTGCGTAGCTCGCGTCGACCGTGGGCGGCGTCAGGTCCACGAGGGTGCCCATCCGATCCGACAGTCGCACCCGGCCGCGTCCGTCGGCAGCCCGCTCCACAAACAGGACTGACCCGGCCAGCAAACCGCCCGCCGTGGCCATCTGCGGATAGTCCTCGACCGCGCCTTCCGTGGCCTCCCACAGGTCGTCCCCCAGGACCACGTCGGTCCCCGGCAGGCCGCACTCCGCCTCACCGCCGTAGAGTGCGCGCACGTTCAGGCCGATGCGGTGGGTGCGACCGTCCCGTGCGTACGTCACGGCGCTCAGGTCCACGTTGAAGGCCGGGTGCCGGTCTACGCCGCCGCTGGAACGGGTCAGGCGACAGGACAGCTCGAGGTCCAGCTCCGAGACCCAGACCTCGGTTGCGTCTCCGCAGTCGGCCTCGGTGCAGGGCCGGACGTAGGCGACGATGCCCGTGCGCACCGCCGTGAACGCGTCCGTGGCCCCGCCCTCGAAGTCCGTCAACCGCAAGAGGTCGGAGACCTCCCGGGAGCGGATCTCCTTCGACGCCAGGTAGAGCTGTGCGTCGGCGCCGTCACACCGCATCGCGAAGACGAGCTGCACGTCGTCGCGCCAGCCCACGCCGCCGAGGCCCGCGTCGCAGGTCTCGGGTGTGATCGGCCACTGCTCGCGGGTGCGCACGTCCAGCACCCACACCTCGCCGCGCCCCTCCGCGGCGTCGTTGCCCTGGTCGTCCACGCGACGCACGAGCGCGACGTGTCGTTTGTCGGGGCCCACGGCGTGTTCGGTCCACGCGCCTTCGCGTGGGGTCAGCCGCTGACGCAGCGTGCCATCGGCCAGGATGCTGTAGACGTGCGCCGTGGTCGCGTCCCCCGGGCGGACCCGCTCGGTGTAAGTGAGATCACCCGGCACGGTGCGCAGTGAGGGCAGGGGACCCGGATCGACGACACCGCCGTCGGCCTCGGGCGCGCCGCCCCCCGTGGGGCTGTTCCCTGCACCGCCCGCGCCGTCGCCGCCGGCGCCCCCATCGGTGGGCACGCCCACGTCTGCGGTCGTTCCCGCGTCGCTCGAGGCGCCGCAGCCCGAGGCGAGCCCCGCGCCGCTCAGGACCAGAAACGACCAGCTTCTCCACGAGGCGTTCATGGGGACTCCTTCGTTGCCCGGGCTCGAGCGCCCGTCAAGGCGGCGCGCAGCGGCTGCCGAACTGGACCACCCGAAGCCGCGAGATACGCGGCGTTGACGACCACCAGCATTCGATTCACGAGCTCGACATCGAGGATCGCCGACGCCGGGACGGCCTGTTCGACCTCACTCGGCTCCAGCGCCGCGAAGTTCAGCGCGCACCACCCCAGGGCCCCCTCCGCGCGCACCGCGGGCCCATGCGTGCGGCACAAGGTCGGCCGAACGGGGTAGATGCCACACCGGTCGTCGTCCTCGAGGTAGACGCAGCGGTCCGCCCGCGGCAATCGCTCCTCGGCGCGTGCTGCGACCGCCGGGTGCGCGCTCAGCCACCGGCGAATCGCCTCGACCTCGACCGAGAACGCGCTCCGCTCCAGGTGGCAGCAGGACGCACAGCCCGCGCCACACCGCAGGTAGCGCGCTTGCGTCGACTCGGCCTGGCGCATGAACGCGTCCACACGGTCACGGACGGCGTCCAGGGCGAGGAGCGGGTCGGTCGGCGTCACCAGGACGACTCCTCGCGCGCGCCCTCAGTTGGCCGGCGGTGACGAGGTGAAGTAGACGACGTGCGGCGAGCCCGTGGCGTTGCTCTCGATGACCAGGGCGCCGAAGTGGTCGTTGCGGTCCTCGGCCCCGCGCGCGAAGGCGACGCGCACGGCGTGGCTGCCGCCCGGGGCCACGCTCGTCGCGCCCCCGCCCGCAACGAGCGTGAACTCGGCGTCCGTCGCCGGAACCGACGCCGCGTCCCCGTCGGCCGAGAGCGCGATTCGCGTCACCTCGAGGGCCTGACCGCCGCCGTTCCGTAGGGTCACCGTCGCCTCGCGCGACATGCCCAGCGCGACGTCGCTGAAGTCGATGGCCGTGGGATCGAGTGTGATCAGACCGGGCAGCGACATCGCATCACGCACGAGCGGCACCTCGATGATGCCGGGCTGCTCCTGGCGTGCGCCGGGCGCTTTGACGGCGTTGTCGGCGTCGGTGCTGATCAGCAGCGTCGCGTCGGAGCCGGTGCCTGTCGTGGGCCGGTACTTGATCTGGTACGTCTGGTTCGACCGACCCGCGGCCAGGGCGAAGCTGCCGATCTCGGGCTTCAGCGCATAGTCCGTACCGTTTTGCTGCACGGTCATCTCGAAGATCGAGATCTGGCGTGTGCCCGTGTTCGTGAACGTGATGGGGATGTTCACCTCGTCGGTGCCCTCGATCATGGCGACCACGGGGTTCGGATCCACGTTCAGGGTGCCGAAGACCCGCCCCGTCGTCACCCGCACCACGAACGTCGGGTTCTCTACGTCGTTGCTCGTGAATACCAACTCGGCCGTATCGGGCAGGTCGTCTTTCGGGTCGTAGCGCAGCAGCACGTTCTCGCTGCCGCCCTCGGCGATGGCCCAGGGCAACTCCGTGTCGTAGTCGATGAACAGCTCGCTCACGACCTCACCCGTATTGGGGTCGCGCGGCTGCTCGGTCAGGTAACGAAACGTCGGCTCGGCCACCTCGAGGGTGCCGCTCCCCGTGTTTTTGATGAGCAGCGCCTGCTGGCCCGGCGTGGCCGGCAGGAAGACCACGGGGGGTGGGGGCGAGGCCGCGATCCGGGGCGAGTCCGAGGCGACGCTCAGGTCCACGAAAAGCCGCGGATTGGTGATGTTGTCGCTCTCGACCACGAGGCGCCCGCCGGTGACGTCCGGCCGACTGCTCGCGAGGAACTGGAGCTTCACCTCTTCGAAGTCGTTCGGCGCCACCGTGATCGGGAACTCGGGACGCTCCGAGATGGCGAAGGTGCAGGTCTGTGCCAGGGGGCCCGGGAATGCGTCGAAGGGACCGAGGGCTTGGGTGACCCGGTCGCACTCGCGCAGGTCGCCCTCGAGGTAGACCGCTTTGATCGTCAGCGGCTGCTCGCCCGCCGAACGGATGATGATCGCCTCTTCCGAGGGCGGACGACCGGGTCGAACCCGCGAGAAGACGATCGTGCCCGTCGGATCGATCGAGATGTCGTTCGAGGTCTGCGAGTTGAACTTGTCCTCGCTGCCGCACCCGACGCTGACGAGCGTCAAGGCGGCGAGGGTCCATCGGCGAAGGTTCATGGGAGCGCTCATTTTTCCTCTCGTCGGCTACTGGCGGGGGAAACACGCGGCGTCGTAGGTCACGCGAATCCGCTGACCGGGCTGAGGCACGGTGGCCTCCTCGAACACCACGGAGTTGCTCTCTTCGTCATACGACCACCCGTTCGCGCGCATCTGACCGTCGACCTCGACGGCGATGCTCGCGCGGGCTGCAGGACGAGAGAGAAAGAACTGCACAGGCAAACCGAAGGCCGAGTTCGCGATGTCGCGCAGGCCCGCGGCGTAGTTCGCCTCGCAAATACTGTACACCGTGCCGTTGGTTCGACGCGCGACGTCGATGTAGCGGCGTCCGGCATCGGCGGCGCCGTCGTCACTCTGGCACGCGTCGGGGTTGCCCTGGCGATCGGCGCCGACGATGGCGTGGGCGTGGAACCGGCCCTCGTTGCGGAAGCCTTTGATACTCTTGAAGAAATCGACATAGAAGTCGAGCGTGCTCGGCGACTGGTCCTCCTCGTCCGAGAGGAAGATGAGCTCGAGCGCGGCCTCGGGCCGGATGAAGCCCCGGTTTGGTCCGCCGCAGAAGCCCTCCACGCAGCGGTCCGGCATCACACACTCGCCGTCCCCGCGGCACGGTGTGCCCGCGTCGTAGGCGAGGGGGTCCGTCAGCGCGAGGTGCGCGGCCTCCAGGCCCTTCTCGTCGCCGAGGCCGCCGGCGCCGACGTTCGCCGTATCGTTGAACTGGCGTTCGACCTGGGGTCCGGGTCGCAGGATGCGTGGATTGCCCTGGAGCCGACCCGCCTGGTCCTCGGCGCTGATGTCCGTCGTCACGACCCCGATCTGGAAGTCGTTCTGGAAGCGGTCCGCGCCCTGGATGAACGCGCCGAAGTTCTCGGCCAGGTTCTCCTGCTCCTCCTGCATGGACCCGGAGTTGTCGACCACGAACAGGATGTCGACCTGCTGCCCGCTGGTCTGCACGAACTCATCCACGGTGCGGCTGTCGGCCACACCCTCGCCCCGCAGCGGCACCCGCAGCTCGGGGTTGTCCTGGTCGTTGGAGCGGAACACCAGGTCACACTCGTCGGCGCCCAGATTCGCGGGCTCGTAGGTCAGCGAAACGTCGGCCGGCGTGTTCCGGGTCACGGTGATGCATCCGTCTTGCCCCGCGACCGGGCGCCCCACGATGAAGAACTCGTCGCAGTCCCGGCCCTCGAGCACGATGTCGCGGATGCACAGCGCGGCGATGCCCGTGTTGTAGACCGTGACCCGCTCCGTGCGCGACGCACACTCCCCGGCGGTGACCTGACCGAACTCGAGCCGCCCGGGGATGACCTCGATGCCGTTGTCTCCGCCGACGCCTGCGAGCTGCGCCGTGGTCGTGCGCTCCTCCCGCAGATACGGGTCCCAGTAAGTCAAGATGTACGTGCCCTGGTCCGACTGGAAGCCACGCGGCGTGTACCCGAACTCCACGGGGGACAGCGAGCCCGGGCCGACCGGCGCCCGCGCGAGCGGCCGCGTGATGTTGAACGGGTTCACCGGCACGCCGAAGAGCGGCGGCACGTACATGATCTCCTGGTTGCGGATCTCGCAGTTGCCGGAGCCTCGGTTGAGCACCGTCGCCGGGCGTGTGGTGGTGGAGCCGCGGCTCGACACGCCGAAGGCGACCGGGGAGCCCAACACGACCAGGTTGCACGACGGCGCGCCGCCGCCCACGACGCTGAGCGCCACCTCGACCAGGGGGCGGTCCGGCGTGTTGTTGGGGATCTGGAGTGTGGCCCGCGCCGCGGCGTCCTCGGCCAGTTCGGTGTTCGTGTACCAGATCTCGAGGTTCGTGCTCTCCAGCGGCTCGAGTCGGCCCACGGGCATGCCGCCGCCGGCCGTGACGAAACGGAAGCCCGGATCGCCGACCAGGGCAAGCTCGCCCAGCTCGAGGGTCAGGTCACCGCAGTTCGCGACCTGCACGGTCTGGCGCACGCTCTCGACCCCCAGCGCCACGCGACCGAGCTCCACCACCTCGGGCATCACGTTGATGCACGGCTTCCGCACACGGCCGTTGATGGGGATCAGCACCAGCGGCTCGTCCACGTCGTTGCTGCGAATCGCGATGCTCGTCGAGTGTCGGCCGTCCACGCGGGGGTGGTAGCTCACGCCGAAGGTCACCGTGGCGCGAGGCTCGATGGTCACCGGCCATGCGTCGGGCAGGTCCTCCAGCAGGTACTGCTCGTTCGTGGGCGGCGCGGCCGCCGCGAACACGACGCTGTCGACCACGAGCGGCGCGTCGCCTTCGTTGAGGATCGTCACGTCGACGACGTCCGAGTCCGCGCCGAGGTCGAGCGCGCCGAAGTTGATCGACTCATGCGAGAGTGTGATCTCCGGACTCGGCTCGATGCCACGCAGCGGCACGAAGACCGGAGGCACCTCGGGATCCGCAGCCGTGACGACGAGCATGCCCGTGTCTCGGTTGAGCCCGGTCGGTGTGTACGTGACCTCGATCTCCATCGTGGTGTCGCTGATCAGCGTCGGCCGATCCGCCTCACCGCGTGTGATGCGGAAGTCCGCCGAGGTCTCGGGGTCGAGGCGAACGTCGGCGATCTCCGCGGGGATCGAGCCCACGTTGCTCACGGTCACGGTCTTCGCCTGGGTGCTGCCCGTGGCGACGGCGCCGAAGTCGAGCTCGAACGGGTTCACCACGAGCTGCGCCCCGGCCTGGCTCGTGCGGAGCGGCACCTCGAGCTCGGGCGTATCGGGGTCGTTGCTGCGCACCCGGATGAAGCCCACGACCTCGCCCTCGTCCCGCGGGGCGTAGGTGACCTCGACCCGAAAGCTCGAGCCGGCGCCCGCGTCCGAGTCGTCGAGGCTCGAGCGCAGCGTCACCGGCAGGGGGTCGTGTGTGATCGAGACCTCGCGGGTGTCCACGGAGTTCGACAGCTCGATCCCGACGATGATGAGCGACGAGCCCACGCCACCGACGTTGCGCAGCAGCAGGGGGCGCACCGTTTGTTGCCCGATGGGCACGGTGTTCAGCGTCACCGCGAACGGGTCGGGCTCGATCTTCGGGAACGCGTCGTTGCGCAGGTCGTCGCCGCCGCAGGCGTTCAACAAGACCAGCACACAGAGCCACCGCCAGGCGCTACGGATGTTCATGGGTTCGCCTCCAGTTCGAGAAGCGCCTGCAACATATCCGTCGAACCCGTGTGTCGCCAGCCCGGGTTTCCCCCGGGCTCAGAGGGTCGACCCTCTCAGTTCACTCGATGACGTAATCCTCTTCTTCGAGCACTTCGTCCCGAGTCGTCAGACGCGGACACTGCGCGAAGTCTTCACACCACTCGACGGACGCGACCCACCAAAGCTGCGCGCGACGCTCGAGCGTGCGGTCCAGCCACTCTGCGAGCAACTCGCCGCGCACGTAGACACGCACGGTCACGAGCACCGCATGCTCGATGGTCGGATCCGCGCCGGCCGCGCCGAAGGCGCTCTCCGCTCGGAAGTACAGCGCCGCGACGTCGTAGGTCACGCCGGTCTCCGGCTGTCCCAGGTTCACGTTCTCGGGTCCACCACCGTTGGTGTCGTCGATGTCCAGAGAGGGATTGTCCAGCGGGTCACCGGGGCGGCCCCAGTCCGGCTCCTTGTTGAAGTAGTAGCAGTCGTAGCCGTTGGCGGCATTGTTCCAACCGTCGCCCGCCAAGGAGTGCCGAACGTGCAGGTCGACGTCCGTGCCCTTGTCGTCGGTCTCGTCGGGGTCCTCCGGGGTCGTCCAAACCAGCTGGACGTGCAGGTCCTTTTCGGGGATCGCGTCCACCGTGACACGGGCCGAG
>JBMOFP010000011.1:0-58899 GCA_049318805.1 Bradymonadia bacterium | reverse complement strand
GCGCGAACCGCATCGGGAACTTCCGGTCGGGGCGCGAAAGCAGCCCGATCTCCCGCAGATTGGGCACCAGGCGGGTGAACATCACGGTCCGGAACAAGTTCAGCCCCTTGGACTGACCCACGAAGTCGTTCCACTGCCGGCGGCTCATCGCGTGGGCGTAGTGCTCGTCGTAGAGCTCGTGCGCGAGGAAACGATTGCGCATCAGCATCGCCACCTCGAACGCCCAGTCCTCACGCTCGTTCCGCTCCCGCTCCGTCAGGTTCTCGTTGAAGTGTTTGCGCAGCGCGAGCACGCCGTAGTTCACGTGCCGAGCCTCGTCGTGGATGACGCGGCGCAGGATCTCCTTGAGCAGCGGCTCGTGGGTGACCTTGTGCAGCATGCCGAAGGCACCCAGGGCGAGGCCTTCGACCATGATCTGCATGCCGAGAAACTTCATGTCCCATCGACTGTCGACCATGAGGCTGTCGATGATCGTGAAGAGGTTGTCGTTGACGTCGTAGAGCTTACTCATCTTTGTATCGAGGTATCGGTGGAACACCTCGACGTGACGGGCTTCGTCCATGACCTGGGTGGCGCCGTAGTACTTGCCATCGGTCCACGGCACACTCTCGGTGACCTGGGCCGACGCCATCAGCGCGCCCTGCTCGCCGTGCAGGAACTGCGAGAGCATCCAGGCGACCGCCTGGTGGAGTGCGATGCGTCGCTCTCCTTCGTTCAGGCGAACACCGTGACCCTCGAGGATGGACCAGTTCAAGAAGTCCATGGGCAGGATCGCGCGGTCCGTTCGGAGTGGATCGACGTCGATGGACCAGTCGATGTCCGTGGCGGCGTTCCACTGGAGGCGCTTCGCCTTCTGGTAGAGGCTCTGCATCTCGGCGTTGTCGGCCTCGTACTGCCAATCGAACCACGCGTCGTGGTGCGCGCGCATCCGGGTCGGCTCGCCGCTCCGACCCACACGCAGAAACAAGCCGCGCACCGCGGAGGGGAGCATTTGACGCACGACCGAGGGATTGCGCACCTCGATGAGCACCTGTAGATGGTCGGCCCACAGCTCGAGCTGCTGTACGACACGTCGCGGCAGCACCTGCGCCACCCGGGGATTCTCGAAAAGCTCGACGACGCGCATCGGAACCTCCACTGGGGTTGAGGACTCTCCTCAAACCAGTAGCGGACTCGGCGCTGAGTTGTCTATAAGGAATTGAGTGACCATGACGTTTCGTCGCGAATCGATCCTCGAAACGGCCATTCGCGAGTTCGCGACGAAGGGCTACGAGGGCACGAGCACCTCGAACATCGCGCGGGTCTGCGGCGTGACGCAGCCGCTCATCCACTACCATTTCGCGTCGAAAGAGAACCTCTGGCGGGCCGCGATGGACCACCTCTACGGTGAGGTGCGGCAACAGTTCATCGACGTGCCGGAGACGGAGCGTCTCTGGCCACCCAGGGACCGTCTCAAGGCCCTCATCCGCCGGTTCGTGTACCTGTGCTCGGCCCGGCCCGAGGTCGTGCAGACGGTCGTTCGTGAGGCCGCCGTCAAGGGTGAACGCTTCGACTGGCTCGTGCAGACGCATCTGGGACCCGTGATGCGGCCGATTGCCGAGCTCGCCGCGGAGGCCCTCGGCGCGTCGTCGGCCCGAGCGACCTCACCCGTTCACCTGGTCTTCATCGCCATCGGGGGGGCGCAGTTCCTCTTCTCCGTGCCGGCCCTCATGGAGTCCGTGGTCGGCATGGACCCACGCGATCCCGCGGTCGTCGAGGCGCACGCCGACGCGATGGCCGAGATCCTCGAGCGGCTGCTGGTCCCGGCCGTCGCTCAGTAGTTCAGCGTTCGGCCATCCACGGCGAGGGCGGCCTCTTTGAGCGCCTCGGCGAGGGTGGGGTGGGCGTGGCACGCCCGGGCGACGTCCTCACTCGTGGCGCCGTACTCCATCGCGACCGCGGCTTCGGCGATCAGGTCCCCCGCGCGGGGCCCGACGATGTGAACGCCCAGGAGCCGGTCCGTGTCCCGATGCGCAAGCACCTTCACGAGTCCGTCCGTTTGTGCGAGCGCCTTCGCGCGACCGTTCGCCATGAAGGGGAACGTGCCCTTGCGATACGGGACACCCGCGGCGACGAGCTCCTCTTCGGACTTGCCGACGGTCGCAATCTCGGGCGCGGTGTAAACGACGTTGGGGATTGCGTCGTAGTTCACGTGCCCATGGCCGGTCGCGATGTACTCGACGCACGCCACGCCCTCTTCCTCGGCCTTGTGGGCCAGCATGGGCCCCGCGATGACGTCCCCGATCGCGTACACACCCGGAACGGTGGTCTGGAAGTGCGTGTCCGTGGGCACGCGCCCGCGGCCATCGAGCGCGAGTCCGAGCGTCTCGAGGCCGAGTCCGCGTGTATTGGGTCGGCGTCCGACCGCGAGCAGCACGCGGTCGCAGGTGATGGGCTCGAGCCCGTCCGCGGTGACGATGCAGTGGTCGCCCTCACGGCGAGCGCCGGTGACGCGGACGCCGAGCCGGAACGTGAGCCCCTGCTTCTCGAAAAGCTTGCGGGCGACGGTCGCGATTTCGGTGTCGGTGCCCGGGAGGATTCGATCGAGGTACTCGAGCACCGTCACACGGGCGCCGAGCCGACTCCACACCGAGCCGAGCTCGAGCCCGATGACGCCCGCGCCGATGACGACGAGATGCTCGGGCACCTGGGGGTATGCGAGCGCCTCGGTGCTCGTGCCGATGCGGTCGCCGTCCAGCTCGACGCCGGCCAGGGGCGAGACCTCGCTCCCCGTGGCGATGATGACGTTTTTCGCCTCGAGCCGCACGGGCTCGGTCTCGCTCTGCACCTCGACGACACCCGGGCCGTTGAACGTGCCGAGGCCGGCGTAACGCGTCACCTTGTTCTTCTTGAACAGGCCGGCCACACCGTTCGTGAGCTGGCGCACGATGGCGTCCTTGCGCTTCAGCATCGTGGCGAGGTCGAGGCGGACCTCGGACACCTGGACACCGTGGAGCTCCAAACCGTGCCGAGCCTCGGCGAAACGTTCGCTCGACTCGAGCAGCGCCTTGCTCGGGATGCAGCCGACGCGCAGGCAGGTTCCGCCGAGGAGCGGCTCCTTCTCGACACACGCGGTGTCGAGGCCGAGCTGGGCCGCACGAATCGCGGCGATGTAGCCGCCCGGTCCGCCGCCGATCACCACGAGGTCGTGCTTACGCGTCTGCATCGGGCTCAGACCTCCAGCAGCAGCCGGACGGGCTGCTCGACGCACTGCTTGACCCGCTTGAGGAAGGTGACGGCCTCGCGACCGTCGACCAGCCGATGGTCGTAGGTGAGCGCGACGTACATCATCGGGCGAATCACGACCTGCCCGTTGAGGGCGATGGGACGGTCCTGGATGCCGTGCATCCCGAGGATGCCGGACTGCGGCGGATTGACGATGGGCGTCGACAGCAAGGAGCCGTAGATGCCGCCGTTCGTGATGCTGAACGTGCCGCCGGTGAGTTCGTCGAGCTTGAGTTTGTTCTCTTTCGCGCGCTTGCCGAAGTCCGCGATGGTCTTCTCGATCTCGGCGAAGCTCAGGTGTTCGGCGTTGCGAATGATGGGCACGACGAGGCCTTTGCCTCCGCCGACCGCCACGCCGATGTCGTAGAAGCTGCGGTACGCGATGTTCGTTCCGCGGATCTCGGCGTTCAGCGCGGGGAACGCCCGCAGCCCATCCACCACGGCCTTCACGAAGAACGACATGAAGCCGAGCTTCAGGCCGTAGCGCTCCTCGTAGGCTTCTTTGTGTTCGGTCCGCAGGGCCATGACCGCGGACATGTCGATCTCGTTGAACGTCGTGAGCAGCGCCGCGTTCTGTTGCGCCTCGACGAGACGTCGAGCCACGGTCTGGCGGAGCGGCGTCATCGGCACGAGCTCCTCGCTCCGGGGACCGCGCTGCGTCGGTGTGGGCGCGGGCGCGGGTGCGGGTGCTGCCACCGTAGGTACCGAGGGCGTCGGCGTCGGCGTCGACGCGTGCGCAGCGTCGGCCACGGCCCGGACGGCGTCGTCCTTCACGATTCGGCCGCCCGGTCCCGTGCCGGTCACCCCACGCGGGTCGACCCCCGCCTGGGCGAGCACACGCCCCGCCGAGGGCATGACCCGTGGGTTGGGGTCCGGGGGCGGCGCCGACGTGTCGGCCGCGGTCGCAGCGGGCGCAGCGACCGTGTCACGGGGCGCGTCGCCCTCTTCGATCAGCGCGACGACCTCGCCGATCTTGGCGGTCGCGCCGCTCTTCTTGAGCACCTGCACGAGCCGCCCGGAGACCGGGGCGGGGACCTCGAGATTGACCTTGTCGCTCTCGACCACGACGACCGGCTCATCCACACGCACGAAGTCGCCCTCGGCGCGGAGCCACTCACCAAGGGTCACCTCGGTGATCGACTCACCGACCGGCGGTACCTTCACCTCAACGGACATGGGTCCCGATCCTTCCCAGAGAGATTCTCCCCGACACGTCGGGGTCACGCGATGTCGAACGCCTTCTCGAGCAGGAGCTCCTGCTCCATCTTGTGGCTCGCAGCAGAGCCGGTCGCCGGGCTGGCGCTCTCATTGCGCGTGACACCCGAGAGGGGGTGCCGCGCGAGGAGGCGCTCGCCGAGGTGGAGTCGGAGGAAGGGCCAGGCCCCCATATTCCAGGGCTCTTCCTGGACCCACACGACGGGCGTGCCCTCCGGATAAGGGGCGAGGGCACGCTCGAGCTCGTCGAGACGAAGCGGGTAGAGCTGCTCGAGCCGAATGATGGCCGTGTGTGTCGCGCCGAGGTTCGTTCGAGCCTGCTTGAGGTCGTAGAAGACCTTGCCCGTGCACAGGATGATGCGGCGGACGCCCTTCGGATCGATGACCTCGGGCGGCTCGTGGTCCGGCATGACCGCCTGGAAGCGCGCATGGAAGAAGTCGCTCCACGGGGAGACGACCTCGGGGTGACGCAGCAGGCTCTTCGGGGTCACGACCACGAGCGGCTTGCGCAGCTTCCAATGGACCTGGCGCCGCAGGCAGTGGAAGAGCTGCGCAGGCGTCGTGAGGTTGACGACGCGCATGTTGTCCTGCGCGCACAGGCCGAGGAAACGCTCCAAACGGGCCGACGAGTGCTCCGGGCCCTGGCCCTCGAAGCCGTGGGGGAGCAGCAGCGCCACGCTCGTCAGGCGACGCCACTTGTCCTCGGAGGAGCAGATGAACTGGTCGATGATCACCTGAGCGCCGTTCGCGAAGTCGCCGAACTGCGCCTCCCAGATCACCAGACCTTCGGGGCGGTCGAGGCTGAAGCCGTACTCGAAACCCAGTACGCCGGCTTCCGACAACGGGCTGTCGAAGACCTCGAACGTGCCCTTGCCGAGCCGCGAAAGAGGCACGTAGCGCGCGCCGTTCTCGGCGTCGTGGAGCACGGAGTGCCGGTGGCTGAAGGTCCCGCGTCCGCTGTCCTGACCGCTCAGGCGCACGGGGTAGCCCTCGGCGAGCAGGCTGGCGTAGGCCACGGCCTCGCCGGCGCCCCAGTCGAGCGGCTTGTGGCCGTCGACCATTTCACGACGGGACTCCACGAACTTCACGATCTTCGAATGCGGCGTGAAGTCGGGCGGAATCTCCGTCTGGATGCGCAGGAGCGTCTGGAGGCTCTTGAGCGGGAGCGAAGTGTCGGGCTCGGGCACCGAACGCTCCGGACCGCCGAGATAGCCTTGCCAGACGCCGCGGCCGAAGTCGGTCTTGTAGGCGTACTCGGGGCTCTTGGCCTCACTGAGCTCGCGCTCCAGGTGGGCGCGACGCCGGACCGAGAGCTCGTCGGCCTCCTCGCGGGAGACGCCCCCCAGCTTGAGCAGGTTCTCGAGGTAGCCGTCCCGCACCGACTTGCGCTTGCGAATCGCCGAGTACATGACCGGCTGCGTGAACGACGGATCGTCGCTCTCGTTGTGGCCGTGTCGGCGGTAGCACCACATGTCGATGACGACGTCCTTCTGGAAGCGCCATCGGAACCGCATCGCGAGCCGAATGCACTGGGCGACGGCCTCCGGATCCTCACCGTTCACGTGGAAGATCGGGATCTGGAGCATCTTCGCGACGTCGGAGGCGTAGGTCGTCGAGCGGGCGGACTCGGGGGGGGTGGTGAAGCCGATCTGGTTGTTGACGATCACATGGACCGTGCCGCCGACGGTGTAGCCAGGCAGCTCGCTCATGTTGAGCGTCTCCTGCACGACACCCTGGCCAGCGAACGCTGCGTCGCCGTGGATCAACAGGCAGAGCACCTGCCGCCGCTCCCGATCGCCGTTGCGGTCTTGCTTCGCGCGAACGCGACCCACGGCCACGGGGTTCACGAACTCCAGGTGGCTGGGGTTGAAGCAGAGCGAGAGGTGCACCGTGCGGCCGCGACCGGTGACGTGGTCGCTCGAGTACCCCATGTGGTACTTCACGTCACCCCGGCCGAAGTGCAGGTCGGGGTCGGCGTCCGCGAACTCGCGGAAGATCTGCGAGGGGCTCTTGCCCATGATGTTCGCGAGCACGTTGAGGCGGCCTCGGTGGGCCATGCCGATCACGACTTCGCGAATGCCGTGCTCGCCGCCCTCCTCGATGGACTGGTCGAGCAGCGGAATGAGGCTCTCGCCCCCCTCCAGCGAGAATCGTTTCGCCCCGACGAACTTGTTGGCGAGGAAGCTCTCGAAGATCTCGGCGTCCGTCAGCTTGGTGAGGATTCGAAGCTGGTGCTCACGGGTGAGCGCGCTCCGCGCGTCGACGTGCTCGACCTCGGTCTGGAGCCAGGTCTTTATCTCTTCGTCGTCGATGTGCATGAACTGCGTGCCCAGGGAGCCGCAGTACGCACGTCGCATGTGGGCGACGATGTCGCGCAAGGTCATGCGGGCGCCTTCGCCCGCGATCGTTCTCGCGGAGACGCTCCGGTCGAGGTCCTCGACGGTCAGCCCATAACGACCGATCTCGAGCTCCGCGTGTCCTGGCCGCGGAAGGCCGAGCGGATCGAGGTTGGCGATCATGTGCCCACGGACTCGGTAGGCTCGGATGAGCTGGTCGACCTTGTCCTGCAACGTGGCGACGTCCGACCCGGCTCCGGGCACGGGCGCTGCCGCGGGTGTGGGCCCCGCGGACGGGGGACCGTGAAAGATGCTCGCCGGTCGGAAGGAGGGTCCGAGCTGAACCTTCCCGGGTGCGGCCAGGTCGCTGAAATACGCGCGCCACTCCGCGTCCACGGACGCGGGATCAGACACGTATGCAGCGTAGAGCGACTCGACGAACTCCAGGTTCGCGCCGTTCAGCGGCCCTTCAGAGGCGGCCATGTGCGAGCTCCCTTTCAACTCCTGCGGACTCACGGCCAGCGAGCGCGTCTGGAAGACCCGCCCGACCCGGCGGCGTGAGGCGCCGGATTCTGATACAGACGCCCGGCGGATGTCGAGCACACGGGGCCCGGAAAACAAAAAGGCGGGCCGCTTGCGCGAGCCCGCCTTTCAGCGAGGGCGATTCGGTCCAAAAGGACCGGATCGAACTCAGGGCGTGGTGGCCGGAGCCGTCGGGGCGGCGGGCGCCTCGGGGGCCGAGGGGGCCTCCGGCACGGCCGGGACCTCGGCCTTGGCGGCCTCGGCGGCCTGAGCGGCGGCATCACCAGCGGCGCCCTCGGCGGCCTTGGCGGCGTCGCCAGCGGCCTGCGAGGCAGCGGCGTTCACGTCCGGCATGGCGGGCGCGCCACCGCAGGCGGCAAACGCGAAGACAGAGGCAACCACGAGCGTGAAGAGCTTCAACATTGTCGGCGACTCCTGAGTGTTGACGTTGCCGGGCGTTCCATCACCCGGCCAAGGTGGCGGTTCATTCCCCCAACTCATCGCCTTTGTCAAAAGGATTTCGCCTTTCGACGTAACATTCCGCCGCCTTCTGCGTGTCGTGCGTCGCTTTCAGGGGTTCGAGGTCGATGCAGGCGACCTCCGGAGCGGCGTGGCGGGTTCGCCACGGGAACACGGCCGCGCCGATGCCACGGTTCACGTAGACCGGCGTTTCGTCGACGACGTACCAGCCGAGGATGAAGCGGTGACCCATGCGCCGCAAGACGTGGTCCACGACGCCGGCGGTGCGCACCTGGCCGCCGTGGGTGTGCCCGCTGAGGACGAGGGCGGGCTGATGCGGGGCGAAGTCGTGCGCCACCTCCGCCAGGTGGCTCAGCACGACCGTCGGCGCGCTGGACTCGCCCTGGAAGGCCTTCGCAACGTCGTGGTGGCGCGTCACGGCGTCGTCGAGACCCACGAGGCGCCAGGTGTGTCCTCGGGCCTCGAAGGACACACTCTGGTTCTGAAGCACCTGGATGCCGGCGGCCTCGAGGGCGTGGGCGACCTGCTCGGCCCCGTTCCAATGGTCGTGGTTGCCCAGCACCGCATAGGCGGGGGCCTGGAGGCGTTCGAGAGCGCGATGGAGGCGCCCCAGATACCTGAGGCTGTGGGCCACGTAGTCTCCCGTGAGGCAGACGAGGTCCGGTGAGAGGGCGTTGGCGACCTCGACGGCCGCGTTCAAGCGAGACTCGGGAGTCACCCGACCGACATGCAGGTCCGTCAGGTGGGCGATCCGCAGACCGGGATGGTCCAACGAGAGTCGCGGGCTCCGCAGCCCCCAACCGGAGAGGTCGACCTCCGCCGACCGCCCCAGGGCGCGATGGACGAGCCCCATGGCCCGCCGACGGTCGAGAGAACGCATCGGGGCGTTCAAGATCGCGCTGCGGGTCTTGGGGTCTGCATGGGGGGAGTCTGGCAAAGCCCGCGCGCGCTTGCTAGCGTCGGCGCCGTGCAGTCCGCGGAACAGGCAGCCGATGGGGCCCGCGAGGTGCGTGAGCAGGTCGCCCAACGGGGGAATCGCCTCCTCGAATTGCTCAACGAGCGCGCCCGCGCGGGGGCGAAGTGGGAGTGCCGAAGCCATGGCGCGGTCCTGCCCGTCGTCTCTCCCCATGATGACCTCTTCGAGCGGCTGGTCCTGCTGCTGCCGCGGCCCGCGGAACAGGCCCCGGAAGCCTTCCGCGCGTGGGTGGACGGCCGCTTGACGCGGCTCGACAAGTATCTCCAGGCGACGAACTCCGGCCGCGTGGTGCAACGGCTGATGCTCGACAACACGGCGGGCGCGACGGTGATGCGGCGTCGGGGACCCGACCCGTCGAGCCCGGGTGTGGAGTGGCCTGCCCCCGAACGTTTACCGGCGCTCATGGCGCGCTTCGTGCGCGACGTCGGCCTGTACGCGCGTGTCATGGGGGACGACGGCCTGCGTTTCCTCGGCGCGTTGAGGCTGTGCGCCATTCCGAACCGGGAAGGCCAGACCGACTGGCGCCTGACGCTCGACGCTTTGGACACCCTCGTGGGTCGTCGAGAGGTCAGCGGTCCGTTGACTCCGCTCGCGCTGGTGCGGGGTGTGCTGCTCGAGCTCGCGACGATCGCTGAAGCGCGGCTCATGGATCCGCTCGATCCCTACGGACGCCTGGGCAAAGCGGAGAAACGCCGAGCGGAGGGCGTCGTCGAGTCGTTCCGCACGCTGGCCCAGTGGGCGCAGCGACCGTCGTGCACCCCGAAGAAACTCGCGCGGCGGCTCGATGAGCTCGCGCCCACACCCAGCGGACTCCCGCGCGCCGGCGTCGTCCTCGGCGTGCTGGTCGCCGTCGCCGTCGTCGGGGTCGCCGTGTGGTGGCGAATGCGGTGAGCCGCGCCGTCGTCAGCGGGCGAGGGATTCCTCGATCCAGCGACTGACGGCGAGATAGCCTGGGTCCGCGGCGTTCGGGAAGATCGCGCGTCCGGCATGGTTGGGGTCGAGGGGCTTCGTCAAGAGCAGGGAGGCCCGTGGCTGACGCACGTCGACGAACCACTGCGCCGCGAGGAAGTTCCATTGGACCTCGCAGTCGTCGGCGGTGGGGCGCAGCCAGAGGCCTCCGCCGAGTCCGGCGATGCCGTGGCAGCCCGCGGCACACGACGCAACGAGCACGGGGTTCACGCGGAGCTCGAAGGCGGCGAAGTCGAAGGGGGTGCGGCCAGGCTGGGGGAGCGCCGAGCAGGGGACCCCTTCGCCCGTGGTCGGCGCCTCGCTGGGCGCGACGGGCACCTCGGCGTCGGCGCCGGGGGGAACGGGCGTGTCGCTCGAGATCCACGCCAAGACGGCCAGGTAGTCGGCGCTGGCGGTCGTCCAGAGGGGCGTCGGCGTCGGGTGGGGGGGGAGGCCGTCGGACTGGCTCTGGGGCCATCGAAGAATCGGGCTGTTCGTCGGGAACGCCCGATCGGACTGAAGGAGCACTTCCGCGCGATTCGCTTCGATGGCCTCGGGGGAGAGGGCCGCCACAGGGAACTCGAGTTGCAGACGCGCGTCGGCCATGGGCGGTCGACCGTGGCAGAACGGCTGGCCGCAGCTCTGCTCGAGTCGGGGCAGGACGTCCGTGACGAACGGATCGAGGCCGACCACCCCGCCGACCCCCGGAGCGCCGCTGTCGGGCAGACTCGTCGCCGTGCCCCCGGCGCCGACGCCGAGATCTTCGCCCAGCCGGCTGAAATCGAGGGGTTCCTCGCTACAACCGAGCAGCCCGAGCGCGACAACCAGGCGGTGCGCGGCGTGTCTCACATGAGGACCGGTCGTGTGATGCCGTCGACGACCGCATTCGGGATCACGTCGTTGAGTCGGCGTTTATCCCCCTTGGCGATGGCGTAGCAGATCGCCGCCGTGGCGGCCTGGGCCGTCTGACCGCCGTTGAAGCCGGCGTCGTTCCCGGTCGCGGGGTTGAAGCCCGTCACATTGCCCCCCCGATCGATGCCGCCGAACCAGCCCGTCTTGAGATAGCCCGAGCCGAGGACATAGACCCAGTTTGCATTGCCAGGTGTGCCGTCCGGCCAACCGCTGCGGTCGAGCGGGTTCTTGGGCGTGTCGCCGTGGATCGACAGCACGAGGTTGTCGGAGAGCTTGTAGCCCGCGCAGCTCGGATCGTCCAGGCTCGCGAGGTCGTTGCGGAACGCATCGAGCGCCATGCCCATACCGCGCGTGGTCTGCCGCAGAACGCCCATGTCGTTGAACGCGCCGTGGGGATCGTCCCGGAAGCAGGGGATGATGACGCTGCTCGTCAGGCCCATGGCGAAGGCCTTTGCGGTGATGATGAGCGCCTTCGCAAGCTCGGTGATCTTGTTCGCGGTGCCGGCGTCCACCCCGTAGCGGACGAAGTCGGACGGGCGGGGCGTGAGGAGCTCCGCGAGGTTGCGACCCAGAAACGCCCCCGCCGTCTTGCCGGTCTCGAAGGCCTTCGTCGTCGTGCCGCGGCCGGCCTGGGCGTTGAGCGCGAGGAACGCCCGGTAGCTCGTGTCGTAGAGCTCTGCGTCCGCAGGATTGAAGAGCGCGCCGCCCATGCGCGAAGCGGCGCTGTCGAAGAGCGAGACGATGGCGTCGGCGTTGCCGACCCGGGCCGGTCGGGGCGCCCCCGCGGCGTTGCCGAAGGGCACGTCGTCGATGGCGATGACGGGTACGAGCGTCGGGCTCGACGTTTGAAGCGCGGTGGCCGCGGCGAAGAGGCCGTTGCCGTTCCCGAGGGTCGAGTTCGACGTGGGTTGATTGGTGTGGGTCTCGTTGTTGCCCGCCATGAACGCGGAAACGTTCATCCGGCCCTCGAGATTGCGCCAGGGCGCCTCGGGTCCGAGCGTGAGTGTGCGGTCGGTGCCCGGAACGATGATCTGTTCACCGGGCGCGTGGAACGCGAAGCCACCGTTCCCCGCGGCGGCCACGTCGTTGTGCGGCCAAAGCAGTTGGAACCATGCGAACCCGCCCGTACCGGCGACGAGGTGGACCGAGCGCGCGGTCGTGGCGCACGCGGCTTCTTGCGCCAGGGCAGTGCCGCCGGCGAGCTCGAGCGCCTCGAAGACCCGCCACCGCGGCAAGCCGAGCACGGCGCCCGTGAACGCCGTCCACCGGATGAGCTGGCGCCGAGTGATCGCCCGCGACTCGTCGTTGTCGTTCTTGTTGCGACCGAACATGGCGGCTCCTACTCGCAGGTGTGGGCTGCGGCAAGCAGCGACGCGACCGCCAGGGTGCGGCCGATTTCAGGGCTACTCGCGCGGGAGAGGATGCGATTGCAGATTTCGACGTGGCCGGCCTGGGCGGGTACGCCCATGAGGCAGGTCAGACCGCTCGGATCGCACTGCCCTTGCGCGTTGAAGATGCGCGACGGCACACCGCCGACGGTGCACTCCGGGCGCTCGGGCATCCGCGCGATCAGCTCGGGTGCGGCGGCCACGAAGAGGTCGAAGAGCTTGGAAGCGCTCGCGGTGGTGAGCTCCGCGGCCTCGGGCACGCGCGCCCCGTAGTTCGCGACACCGAGCGCCTGGTCTCCGCTGCGGTACATGCGCCCGGCGCTCGTCTCTCCGTTCGCGCCCAGGTCGACCCCGCGCGTCGCGAGAATCCGACCGAGGGTCGCGTACCGGACCTTGGGGCACGAGTGCACGTGCGCCGAGTACTCCGCGGGGCCCTCGTCCTGAAGGCGCGCGAGCAGGTCCCACACGTCCAGGTCGTTGTTCTCGTGATTGAAAGTGTTCTCGACGCTGCCCGTGGTCTCGCCCGCAGTGGAGGGCGGCACGCTCGGGGTCTCGAAGACCGGCGGCGCCGCCGCGTCGACGAAGCTGAGCGGACCGTAGTCGAAGTCGTTGAGCACGGCTGCGTCGGCCTCGACACCGAGGTCGGCTTGCGGCTCTGCGGCGGATCCGCCGGTCGGCGTAGGGTCGAACTTCGACTGGTCGTCTCCGCAGCCGGTGATGCCGGTCGCCCCGAGGACGGTCGCGAGGCCGAGTCGAAGGACTCGAGAATGAACGTTCATACTCAAAACCTCACGAAGTCGGCGCTGGTGAAGATGGAGTGGATCACCACCTTCAGGTTGTAGTTTCGCCCGACGAAGAGCGCGAACTGGTCGGCGATGACCTCGCCGGGCACGGGGGCGTGCGAGTTCACGATGTCTCCTTTGCCGAACCCCCAGTTCCACACGCGGGCGACGACGCATTGAGCGACGTCCGGATCCGCGGCCAGCTGGCGACCGAGCGCCGGTAGGTCGGGTGCCGGGGCCCCGAATCGCCAGGCCGTGGTCTCGCCCGGCGGCAGAAAGTCGCTGAGTACCGCGGTCGGACTGCCGTCCGTGGGGAGCTTGACGACGATGTCGTTCTGCCAGTTGCCCGCCTCATCGAACTGGGCGAAGAGCGGCGCGAGGTGGTTCATCGTCGCGTGGCAGTTCGCGCAGACCACGGACGAGACGTCGAGGAAGTCGACTCGACCGCCATTCGAGGTCGACGCGATGCTCGCGAACGGCCAGGGGGTCGTGTAGGGCGTCGCGGCGCCGACCTCGACGGGCGGGCCGAACTCGGCGGGGAACTTCGAGCAGGCGAAGACCTCCTGGACCCACCGTGTGCGGCGGAACGCCAGATTCGAGTCGAACTGGGCCATGACGCCCGGGTTCGTCAGCACGCCGGCTTGAATCGGGGCACCGTTCTCGCACTCGGCCGAGCCAAAGCCACCGCTGTCGGGGTCGAAGCGCGGGCAATTGCCGCTCGTCGCCGTGAAGAGCTCGGTGAAAGGACGCTCCTCGACCACGAGCTGGGCGGCGAAGGCCGGCGCGGTGTCGAGCTGGGCGGTCCCGCCCATTCGGAACGTGTCGCGGAAGAACGTGAAGATCTGGCCCGCGAATCGAGGATCGTCGAGGTACTGGTCCACGAGCGCCTCGTAGGCGGCCTGCGGGTCGCGCGCGTCCGCGACGAAGCGAATCTCCGAGAGCGTCGGCAGGTTGCCCGTGAGCCGCAGCGCGGCCTTTCGCAGCGCCGCGCTGTAGTTGACGACGCGCTGGTCGAGGAGCGCCTGGTAGGGGTTCTCGCCGTCGGTCTCCGCGCCTTGGGCCTGCGCGCCACCCACCGCGGTGAGCATGCTCAGCGCGGCCAGAGCCCACGCACCCTCGCGTCCTCGAGCCATTTTCTACTCCTCGACAATCCAAAGCAGCAGTTGGCTGCGGAACTGGTCGTGCCGACCCGCGTCTCCGTTGAAGCGGAAGGGGTGTCCCGTGTTCGACGCCGGTGCGGTCGTCAGGAAGACGCTGCTGTTCGTCGGATCCGCGATGTTGATGCGGTTGCGGGTCTGGGCGCAGGCGGCCGCCTGACCCTCGGGCGAAAGGTCGCCGACTCGGCTCATGTCGAGGGCGTTGGTCGCGCTCCCGTTGCCGCCGGCGTGGCAGTTCGTGCAGAACTGCGCAAGCTCCGGCTGGGCGAACTGGGTGAAGGCGCCGACACTCAGGCAGCCACCGCCGAGGCCGCCCATGTCGAGCCCGCCGACGCCGGCGTCCGCCCCGCCACCGACCACGGCGTCCGCGCGTTCGAAGGTCACGCTGAGCTGGTCGCCCGCCGAGAACGCCACGAGCACGAGTGTGCCGTTGCCGAGGGTCGCCGTCGTGTTGGGCTGAATCGTGACGTCGACGCTCACGAAGCTGTCGACGGGGTCCGGCGCGGGCACGCCGGCCTTCCAGACGACGAAGAGGGGATGCACGAGGTGGGCCCCGGACGGGCCCGCGTTCACCTGAATCGACGAGAGGTAGAGACCCGCCGCGAGCAGCTCCGCCGTGAAGGTGAGGGTGCTTCCGGGCAGTCCGATCGCCGTCAGGTCGATGGAGTTCGCGCCGAGGATGGGCGCGAAGGACGGCGTCTCCGGGTCCTGCTCGATGACGAGGCCGCGCGCCGCCACCTCGAGCTCGATCCAGGCAAGGACCTTGTCGTGCTGCTCCGCCGTGAGGCCCGGGCCCGCGTGCGGTCCGCGCGTGATGAGACGACTTCGGCTCGGGCGCTCCAGGTCGATGATTCCGGGCCAGTTGAGGAGCGTCGTGTAGCTGTCCGGGTTCGGCGTGAGGAATCCCTGCCCGGCGCCGCCGCCCACGTGACACGCGGTGCAGACCGCGTTCATGATCGGCAATACATCGGCGTCGAAAGCCGTTCTCGCCGCGGCGCGGGCGGCGCCCAGAGGGTCCGCGGCGTCTGGGGGGAGGGCAGCGTCGACCACGCCCATGTCGGGGGGCGGCGCGGTCCAACCCGTGCGTGCCGCGGCCTCCGCCTCCACCCACGCGGTCACGGTGCGAAGCTGGAACGCCGAGAACGCGGGCCCCTCGTGCTGTCCGCGCGTCAGGATGCGGCTGGCCCGCGGATCGGTCGTATCGACGAGGCCCGGCCATGCCGTGACCGTGTCGTACCAGTCTGCGCCCGCGGGGAGGAAGGCCGGCCCGTTGGCGCCGTTGTGGCACGCCCCGCAGAACTGCTGGAGGATCGGCTTGACGCTCGTTTCGAACTGAGCGCGAAGCGCGGGTCCTACGGAGTCGGCGTCGGTCTGGAGCAGGTCCTCGAAGGCCATGTCGACGGGGTCCGGCGTCGCGAACTTCGCCTGGTTATCCGCGCATCCCCCGGCGACCGTCAGCAGCGCGCCCGTGAGGGTGACTTTCTCGAGCAGCTTCATTCGATTCAACTCCGAAGCAAGGGGTGTGCCAATACATCGAACGCCCAACGGCCACGGACGGCCGTGCGGACCCTCCGTGAGACCGAGGACAGTCGACCTCACCGGGCTCGACCCGGTCCTCGAGGCGGGGTCAATTTACCCCGTGTGGCCCGGCGAGGTCACCGTGCCGCTCTGAGCACCTGGTCGCCGTTTCGCGATTTCGTTGGAACGACCCGGTGTGCGATGGTCCGCGCCAATTCGACACGTCGGAAGCGAGTGCCGCGATGTTCGTCTGGGACTTCGACCCAAAGTTGATTGAAATCGGGAGCTTCCAGGTTCGCTGGTACGGCGTGCTCTTCGCCGTGATGCTCATGGTCTCGTTCAATGCCTGGCGGAAGCAGGTGGTCCGGACGGGGCGGACCGACGCCGAGGCGGAGAAGTTCCTCACCCTCGGCGTCATCGCCGTCATCGGGGGCTCTCGGCTCGGCCACGTTCTGTTCTACGCCCCGGAGCACTACCTCAAGAACCCGCTCGACATCCTCAAGGTGTGGGAGGGTGGGCTCGCCAGTCACGGCGCGAGCATCGCCTTGCTCTTCGCGCTCTGGTACTGGGGCCGCAAGCACCGGATGGGCATGATCGAGCTGCTCGATCGCTTCTCGTTCTCGGCCGCCATCGGCGTCATCTTCGTGCGCCTCGGCAACTTCACGAACAGCGAGATCGTCGGGCGCATCACGGATCCGGAGCGCGCGCCGTTTGCGATCAAGTTCGTTCGCAACAGCTTCGACGCCAAGGCGCGCCTCGCGGACCCGGTCGGCTTCTCGGAGATCCCGTGGCGTCATCCGGCTCAGCTATACGAGGCGTTCATCGGCGCGGTGGTCCTCGGCATCTTGTTGTGGGTCGACCGCCGGTACGGGGATCGGCGTCCCCTTGGACTCTGCGGCTCCATCTTCCTGCTGGGGTACTTCGGCGGGCGTTGCATCAGCGAATCCTTCAAGGAATACGAGGGCTTCGGCACGCCGGAGCTGGGCTTCACGACGGGTCAGGCCCTCTCGTTGCCTTTCGCGCTGGCCGGCCTGGTCGGGCTGGTCGTGGCCCTGCGCCGGGGTCCGACCGCACCGCCTGCGGCCTGAGCGGACGGCCGTGGGTGCCTGAACGACGCGCCGAACAGGACGCTCCCGGAATCATTCGGCTTTTTCAAAGCCTCGGTGATTCCGCCGGGCCAGGACGTCAGTTCGAGCGGCTCGCCTGGGTGGCGGCGTCGAAGTGAATGCGAAAGGCGCGGCTCGGCCGTGTGAAGTCGTATCGGGACTGCCATGCCGCCGGCAGAGTCTCGCGCTCGCACGGCATCAGGCCGATGGACTCGAAGAACCGCCAATGGCGCTCGTCGATCGAGAGGGCGAAGACCTCCTCGAAACCGCGTGACTGGGCGCGCTCCAGCAAGGCGTTGCACAGCTTCCGTGCGTGACCCCGTCCGCGGTATCGCGGAAGCGTGGCGAAACGTGTGAGCTGCGCCGACGAGCCCCAGGGCGCGAGGCGCACGGTCCCGACGACGAGGCCGTCGATGGTGTAGACGAGGTGCTCGTCGATGGTGTCGAGGAGCTCGTCCTCGGTGAACGGGCGGATGATGCCCCGCTCCATGTCGTTGCGCAGCAGGAGGGAGACATCGGCGGCATCCGCGAGGGTCGCCGTGCGGACCTCCTCGACCTGGTCATCGCTGACGAGCACACCGGCACCCTGGTGTGTGAAGAGCTCCTCGAAGACGCAGCCCGGTTCGCCCTCGAGCACGACCACGCCGGGCACACCCGCCGAGAGGGCCCCGAGGATTGTCCGCCAGTCCACTGCGGCCGAGCCGCTCGCACCTTCAGAGAGCTCGCGGGCCTCGTCCACGGTGAGATGCGGCACCGTATTGCCGCCGAGGAGGCCCTCGATCTCGGACGTGAGCCAGAAGAGGCGGCGTGCGCGCAGAGCGACCGCGAGTCGACGGCTCAAGTGAGCGACGAAGGGTTCGGTCCCGTCCACCAGCCGTTCGGGCGCCAGAATCACGGGGACCCGCTTCTGCTCGAAGGAGCGTCGGGCTGCGCGAACGACGTCGTCGAGCTCGTCGGCGCCGTCGACCAGGTCGATGGGGAAGCCCTGGCGACGGGCCTCGCTCACACGATCCCGGGCGGCACCGCGCTGCCAGCGGGCGACGACGGCGACGCGGAGCTCGTAGGCGCCGAGGAGCTTCAGATCGAGCTGAAAATCCGCCACGGAGAGGTCGCCATCGAGCGTGACGACGTAGCTCGTCCCGCGGTGTCGGGCGGCGTAGTGCGCGAGCTCGAGGGCACGTTGAAGGTCTCGGATTGATCCCACGCGCGCATCATGGGGCAAGTCGGGGTCGGTGTCTCGTTTCGCATCCCTGGACGTCCACATTCGGAACGCTCGCACGTGTGAGCCGCGCGGGTGCTCGCGCGGCGCGCTGGTCCGCGAATCGCAAAGGCATCGGAGCGCTGCAACAGGAGAGCGCGATGTCTGAAGAGCGAACGGGGCGCGCGGGGGCGAGCGGCGGGTGGGGGGCGAGCCGAGGGAAGGGGGCGTACCCGCCCCGAGGCGGGCGTCTGGCCGGGTGCCTGGTGTGGGTGTGCTTGGTGTGGGTGTGCCTCGTGGCCCTCGCGCCGTTGGCGGCCCCGGCGGCCGGGCGCGCGGGGGCGACAAGGCCCCAGTGTGGCGGCGACGCCTGGGAGCCCAACGACACACGCGTCTCTGCGCGGCCGACCCGCGGTGCCGCCATGGACGGCCTCGTGTGCCGGACGGACGTCGATTGGTACTCCATCGACCTCTTGCCCGGCATGGACGTCGAGGTCGCAGTGCTGCACGACGACGGAGACCCCATCGAGCCCCCGGCGGTCTATGCACATCGAGGTCGGAGTCCCCTCGGAGTGGTTTATCGCGCCCCGGGTGAGACCGGCGTCGTCCTGTCGAACACGGTCGCGGGTCGCTATCGGATTCGCATCAGCGCGCCGCTCGAAGGGCCCGTGCCTTATGTGCTCGCGGTGTGGCCGCGTCGACCCGATCAGCGGGACTCCGGCGGCGCGGCGTCGAACCAGCCCCGGTCCCGATACCAAGCGACCAGCCCGGGCAGCGCCGACTCCAGGGTGTACTCGGGGGAGTATCCGAAGCGCTCGAGGGCGCGCTCCGGAGTGCAGGCCCAGCCCGAGGCGTTGAGCTCGCCGATCACGCGCGCCACCGAGGCACCCAGGCCCGCGGCCGCCGACAGGCGACCGGCGACGGGCTCGAGCGCGGACAGCAACCGCGCGGAGAGCGGCAGTCGGACCGAGGGCTTGATGGAGAGCGCGTCCTCGAGCCGATCGACGAGGGACTCCATCGAGATGACCCGGCCGTCGGAGACGAAATACGCCTCACCCGGAGCGCCCGGGACCTCGAGCGTGCGCAACAGCAGCTCGACGAGGTCGCTCACATGGACGAACGAAAGCTCCAGCGTCGGCACCAGCGGAAGGACACGCGCCGTCAGCGCGCGGGCGATGCGCGGCAGGTCCGGCTGGTCTGGGCCGTACACCAGCGCGGGGCGGAGCACGGTCACGCGGTCCTCGCCGAGTCGCTGGACGAGCACACGCTCGGCCTCGAGCTTGGTGCGCCCGAACTCGTTCGAGGGTGACTCGTTGCCGGAGCGTACGTGGGGCGCGCCGCGCGGGGACGGACCCTGGGCCGCGAGGCTGCTCACGAAGACCACACGCGACACGCCGGCCGAGTCGGCGGCGGCGGCGAGGTTCTCGGCGCCCTCGACGTTGACCCGATGGTACGTCCGGTCACGACCCGCCGAGACCGCCCCGGCGAGGTGGAAGACGACCTGCACGTCTGCGCAAGCCGACCGGAGTGAGTCGGGTGCGAGCACATCGCCGAGACGACGCTCTACGTGGGGCAGGTCGGACAGCGTGCCGAGGACACTCCCGGGCCGTACGAGCCCCCGGACCTCGAAGCCGCTCTCCCCGAGTCTCCGGGCGAGGTGTCGACCGATGAAGCCGTTCGCGCCCGTCAGCAGGATTCGCAAGTCATCGCTCCTGCCCGCCTTCGATGCCGTATCGGGCGAGCTTGCGGTAGAGGTTTCGACGGGAGACCCCGAGCGCCTCGGCGGCGCGGGACTTGTTCCAGCCCTGCTCGACCATCGCCCCGAGGATACGCGCTCGGTCGAGGGCCTCCCAGTCACCGCGGGTCCGGATGGTGACTGGGGGCATCGCCGCGGGCTCCCGCGGACGCGCGGGCGCGGCCTCCGCGAACTCCTCGGGCGCTGGCTCGGCGTCGAGGGGGCGTCGTGCCTCGGCCTCGAGCTGTGGGAGCCGGAGGTCCTGCGTCGACAGGACCTCACCGCGCGCGAGGATGACGCTCGACTTCACGACGTTTTCGAGCTGCCGGACGTTGCCGGGCCAGGGGAACTCCGCGAGGGCGCGGAGCGCGTCGGTGCCGAGGCGCCGAGGCGGAAGCCCAAACTCCGTCAAGGTCTGCTCGAGGAAGTACTCCGCGAGAACGGGGATGTCCTCGATACGCGACCTCAAAGCCGGCAGCGAGACCTCCACGACGGCGAGCCGATAGTAGAGGTCCTCACGGAAACGACCCGCGGCCTGCTCGCGTCGGAGGTCCCGATTGGTCGCGGCGAGAATGCGGGCGTCGATCTTCTCGGGCTCTCGACCGCCGATGGGCCGAACCTCGCGTTCCTGAAGAACCCGCAGGAGCTTGCTCTGGAGCGAAAGCGGCATCTCGCCGACCTCGTCGAGGAAAACCGTACCGCTGCGGGCAGCGCGAAACAGGCCCTCTTTGTCGACCGTCGCGCCCGTAAACGCGCCCCGCTTGTACCCGAAGAGCTCACTCTCGAGCAGGTTCTCGGGGATCGCGGCGCAGTTGATCGCGAGGAACGGTTGGTTGGCCCGCGGGCCGCCGTAGTGCAGCGCACGCGCGACGAGCTCCTTGCCCGTGCCGCTCTCGCCGTGGATCAGAACGGGGACGGCGTAGTCCATGACCTGGTCGAGCACGTCGAAGACACGATGCATCTCGGGAGATCGGCCGATGATGTTCCTGTAGGCGTATTTGCCGCGGAGCGCGCGGTTCTTGACCTCCAGGTCCCGCTCGACTCGCGAAATCTCGATGGATTTGGCGGCGACATCCTCGCGCAGGGACTCCGTCAGCTCCTCGAGTGTCCGCTTGGCCTTACGAAGCTCCTCACCCTGGCTCTCGAGCGTGGTCACGAGCCGACGCATCTCGACGGCGATCGCGGTGACGTCGCCGAAGTCCTGGAGCAACATCAGGTCCGAGGACTCGAAGCCCGCGGATCCGAGCCGAGTGCGATACAAAAAGATCGCGCCGACGATGCTGTCTCGGCCTCGTATGGGCATGCCGAGCACGGACTTGACGGACATCTCGTGGATCGACTCGCTCGCCTGAAATCGCTCGTCGAGCTCCGCATTTGCCGAGATGACGGCCTCACCGCCGATCAACACGCGGTCGGTCACCGACCGACTGGGGCGGAAGCCTTCGGACTTGAGCATGGATCGATCGATGCCGCGTGCCGCCCGCACACGCACCGCCCCATCGGGTTCGCGCAGCATCACGAAGCCCCGATCGGACTCGGTGAACTCCATCACGCTCTGCAGCGCCAGCTCGAGCAGGCGCACCACGTCCTCCTCGGCGACGATCCGCTTGTTGAGGGCGAGGAGGCGTTCGAGTCGCGCGATGCGGGCTTGCAGCTCCAAGTTCATCCCGGTCCAGCAGCGGTGCGGAAAACTAACACGGACCCAACGGCGTGGCTCGCTTGACGCGTTCGGCCCCGCTCGTTAGCGTTCGCGCCCTCGCGAGCCCACCCGCAGGAGCTGCGTCATGACGCGAACGGTGTTCATCGAGACCTACGGCTGTCAGATGAACGAAGCCGACTCCGAGCTCATGTACGGGTTGCTTCGGCACCAGGGCTACGCGCTGGCCGACGCGGCCGAGAACGCGGACGTGGTCTTGCTCAACACCTGTGCGGTGAGAGAGCGAGCCGAGGAGCGGATCTTCGGGCGCCTGGGGTGGCTGAAGTCCATGAAGGCGGCCCGGCCCGGCATGGTCCTGGGGGTCACGGGCTGCATGGCTGAGCGGATGCGAGACGCGCTGGTGCAGCGCGCGCCGTATGTCGACCTGGTCGTTGGACCGGATGCCTATCGTCGATTGCCGGACCTGCTCTCTCGGGCGCGTGACGAGGACGACCACGACCCCTTGATCGACGTGCGCCTCGACCGGGATGAGAAGTACCAGGGTGTGCAGGTCGACCGCGTACCCGGCATCAGCGGCTGGATCACGGTGGTGCGGGGCTGCGACAAGTTCTGCTCCTTCTGCATCGTGCCGTTCGTGCGGGGACGCGAACGCAGCCTGCCGCCCGATGAGGTCGTCGCCGAGGCCCGCCAGATGGCGACGGATGGCTTCAAGGAGGTCACACTCCTGGGTCAGACGGTGTCGAGCTACTACGAGCGGGGCACCGACTTCGCCGACCTCCTCGCGTTGGTCCACGAGGTCGACGGCATCGAGCGGATTCGTTTCACGTCTCCCTATCCCAACGACTTCAGCCCGCGGCTGCTCGAGACCCTCGGGCGTTTGCCGCGGGTCGGTCGGCATCTCCACCTCCCGGTACAAAGCGGAAGTACCCGGATTCTCAAGGAAATGCGGCGCGGCTACACCGAGGAGGGGTATCGCGGCCTCATTGACCAGGTGCGCGCCACGCTGCCCGACTTCGCCCTCACGACCGACATCATCGTGGGCTACCCGGGGGAGACGGAGGCGGACTTCGAAGCCACGCTGGCTCTCGTGCGAGACGTGCGCTTCGACGGCGCGTTCATGTTCCACTACAGCGAGCGCGAGGGCACTCGGGCCGCACGCACGCAGCCCGACGATGTGCCGAGCGAGGTCAAGGGCGAGCGGCTCCAGCGACTGGTCGCCGAGCAGGAAGCCATCAGTCGAGCCCGCTATGCCGACATGGTCGGGCGCGACGTCGAGGTCCTCGTCACGGGACGCAGTCGGAAAAACGAAGCCTGTCTCGTGGGTCGCACGAGCTGCTTCAAGACGACCGTGCTGGCGCCCGGTCCCCATGGGCAGGGCGACCTCGTCCGGGCCCGCGTGACCGATGCGACGAGCCATACGCTTTTTGCCGAGGCCTCCACATGATCACGATTCGAGACCCTGTCCATGGCAGCGTCGTCATCGGCGCGGCCGAGCTCCCCATCGTCGACAGCCGCGTCTTCCAACGCCTGCGTGGGATCAAGCAGCTCGGGTTCACGGACCAGGCGTTCCCGGGGGCGACCCACACACGCTACGCCCATGGCATCGGCGCCATGGAGGTCGCCACGAAGATGTTCGACGCGCTCTTCCCGGCGGAGGACGGCGAGCTCCCCGTGGCCTTGCGCGCGCGTTTCCGGCAGGTGCTTCGGCTCGCTGTACTGCTGCACGATGTCGGGCATCCACCGGCATCCCACGCGAGTGAGCCGTCGATGCCGGTGCGCGCCGCGCTCGGTCTCGACAAATTCACGGCCGAAGAGCTCAAACAACAGGCGAGCCACGAGGACTACACACGGGCGATCCTCGTGATGTCCGAGCTGCGGCCGCTCGTGGATGCAGCGCTCGCGCCGTTCGAGGCTCAGGCCGAAGACGTGGCCCACCTCGTCACCGGGCGCTACCCGGAGCGGAGCCCGACCTTCTGCGCCGGCGGTGTCGACTACTTCCCCCTGCTCAGTCAGATCGTCAGCGGGGAGCTCGACGCCGACCGCATGGACTACCTGCAGCGGGACTCGTTCTACGCGGGCGTCAGCTACGGCAAGTTCGACCAGCCCTGGCTGATCGAGAACCTCGAGAAGCACCTCCAGGGGGACCGCGCCTTCCTGGCCATCGCCCATCGGGCCGTCTTCGCGTTCGAGGACTTCCTGCTCAGCCGCTATCACATGTTCGTCAGCGTCTACTACCACTACATCCCCATCGGCTTCGACACGATGCTCGTGCGGTTCCTGACCGAGGCGCCCGAGGACTTCGAGCTGGCGACGGACATGGATGGCTACATTTCGATGGACGACGTCGCTCTGTGGAGCGCGCTGCGTCGCTCGAAGAACCCGTGGGCGCGCCGCATCGCTCAGCGACAGGGCTACAAGCGCATCCTCGAGGTGAACGCCGACAGCGGTATCGAGGAGTTCCAGGCGGTGGTTTCGGCCCTGGAGGCCGAGGGCCTCGACTACTTCAAGAGCCTCGACCGGGGCGTGCTGAGCAAGTACTACGGGCGCGAGAGCACGTTGCCGATCTACGTGCGCAACGAGGCCCTGAAGCAGTCCGTCCGTATCGAGCAGTACTCCCGCATCTACGAGCGGTACAGCCACGCCACGCAGCTCCACCGGGTCTACGTGCACCCCGACCACGCGACCCGGGCGCGGCAGCTGCTCCAAGCGGTCATCCGACCGGTTGCCTGACCCGAAGGCGTACCTGGAGCGCCGCGGCGAGGGCACTGGGCACGAAGACCTGGCAGGTGCCGAAGAGCTCGACGAGCTCGAGCGCGTCCAGATGGTCTCCGAGGCACGGACCCTGGGTGCAGCGCCCGTCCTGCGGCCGGAAGAGCGCGCCGTGGGTACCGCAAACCAGATGCCGCCGCCGTGCGTCGAAGAGACCCTCGCCTCGGGCGTCGAGTCGCACGCCGAAGTGCGGACACGCGTTGATGTAGGCGCGGATTCCGTTGGAGGTGCGCACCGCGAACGCCGGAACGCTGCCCGCATCGAACCGCACCTCGAAGTGATGCACCGCACCGCGCGAGGCGACGGACTCCGCGGGAAAGGCTGCGCTCGGCTGCCCGTGGTCGAGGTCGCGCACGGTCAGAACGGATAGCGGCCCACGTCGATCACATGGTCGGAGACCAGGCGCCGTGCGGCGATGAGGTCCGTCGCGATGAACGGGGACAGGCGATCCACGCCGGCCACCATCCGACCGGGGTTGTTCGCGAGGTGACTGGCGAGGTCGCGCGCCCGCACGGCGACGTCGCGGTAGGTCTCGGCGGCGACGATCCGAGCGACGGCGCGGCGGGTCGCGGCGCGCTCGGCGCCGTGGGCGTCGATGAACTGACCCACACGCGCCACGACGCTGTCCGCCGCGTAGACGTCCATCACCATGTCCGCGAGCACCAGCAGGATCTCCTGCTGGCGGTCGAGCTCCGCCATGTGCTTCTGCACGGCGGCTCCGGCCGCATAGACGAGCACCTTCTTGGCCTGCTCGACCATGAAGCGCTCGACCGTCAACGTCTCGTCCGCGGGCGGCGGCACCGCGGTCTCGCCCCCCTTCACCTCGGCCTCGACCGCGGCCATGACCGGCATCAGGTTGAGCTGACCCTGCATGACGCGCTTGAAGAGTGTGCCGGGAATGAGCATCCGGTTGATCTCGTTGGTCCCCTCGAAGATCCGATTCACCCGGGCGTCCCGGTAGGGCTGCTCGATGGGATACTCCTGGGTGAAGCCGTAGCCGCCGAAGATCTGGAGCGCCTCGTCGAGCACGCGCCCCACACCTTCGGAGCCGTAGACCTTCAGGATCGAACACTCGATCGAGAAGTCCTTCAGGATGTCGACCGCTTGGCGCCAGTGGTCCGGACTCTTCGCGTCCAGGCTCTCGATGCGATGGTCCAGCGTGCCGCAGAGGCGCCACGCCATCGAATCGTTGGCGAAGATGAAGGTCGCCATTCGGGCGAGCTTCTCTCGGATGGCCGGGAACTCCACGATGGGCGTCTGGAACTGCTTCCGGTCCATCGCGTAGCGCAGCGCGTGGTTCAGCGCCGGCTTCGACGTGCCGCTCGCGCCGACGCCCAGCTTGTACCGCCCCACGTTGAGGATGTTGAACGCGATGACGCTACCACGCCCGATCTCACCGAGCAGGTTGTCGGCGGGGACCCGCACGTCCTCGAGGATGAGCTGGCAGGTCGAGGAGCCCTTGAGGCCGAGCTTTTTCTCTTCTTTGCCGATGCTCACACCGGGTGTCTCGCGGTCGACGATGAACGCGGTGAAGAGACGGGCGTCCACCTGGGCGAAGACGATGAAAACGTCCGCGATGGCGGCGTTCGAGATCCACTGCTTCACACCGTTCAACACGTAGACGTCGCCGTCGCGGGTGGCGGTGGTGCGCGCGCCGAGGGCGTCGGAGCCGCTGCCGGGCTCGCTCAAGCAATACGCCGCGACTCGCTCGCCCGAGGCGAGGCTGGGCAGATAGCGGGCCTTCTGTGCCTCCGTGCCGAAGATCACGATGGGCAGCGTCCCGATGCCCACGTGCGCCACGAAGGTCACGGCGAAGGAGCCCTGGGCGGCGATCGCCTCACTCACCAGGGCCGAGGTCGTCTTGTCGAGGCCGAGGCCCCCGTAGGCCTCGGGGATGTCGATGGCCAGGAGCCCCAGATCTCCGGCCTTGCGGAGCAGGCGACGCAGGAGTCCGTAGTCGAGGTGCTCGATCGCCTCGTTCTGCGCGAGCACTTCCTTCTCCATGAAGTCCTGCGCGGTCTTCAGGAAGAGACGCTGCTCTTCGGTGAAATCCTCGGGTGTGAAGATGCGGCGTTGGCCGACCGTTTCGAGGAGGAAACCGACGCCGACTTCCGGGCTGTTGAGACTCACGAGGCCTCCTGAATGAACGTTCATTCAGTGTGGGGTTCCCGTTTCATGGGTGTCAAGGACCGGGCGTTTCAGCTCACGGCGGGCGCGGGCTCCGGACGCCGCTTTCGCACACGACCGCGGGCCTTGCGCGCCTTGACCCCGAGGGCGATCTGCAGGACGTCCTCCATGCGGTCCACGAGGTGAATCTGCACCCGCTCCAGCAGATGAGGCGGGATCTCCTCGAGGTCTCCGCCGTTCCGACTGGGGAGAATGACCTCGGTGAAGCCGGCGCGCGCGGCCGCGAGGACCTTCTCCTTCACGCCGCCCACCGGAAGCACGTGCCCGCGCAGCGTGATTTCGCCCGTCATGGCCACGCCGGTTCGCACCGGGCGGTCGGTCATCAACGAGGTCATCGCCGTCAGCAGCGTGACCCCGGCGCTGGGGCCGTCTTTCGGGATGCCCCCGCTGGGAACGTGCAGGTGGAAGCTTCGCTCCGAGAACATCTCCTCCGGGATGCCGAGCTCCTCGGCCCGTGCATGGATGAAGGACATCGCGGCGTGCGCGGACTCCTTCATGACCTCGCCGAGCTGGCCCGTCAGCGTCAGCTTGCCGTTGCCCTTCATGTCCGTGGCTTCGATGAACAGGATGTCCCCGCCGACCGGCGTCCACGCCAGTCCCACGGCCACACCCGGCTCCGCGATCTCTTCCTTGGACTCGGGGAAGTGCTTCTCCGGTCCCAGAGCGAGGCGCACGCGGGCCGGATCGACGACCACGGGGGGGATGACGTCCTCGGCCGCGATGTCTCGGGTCACGCTCCGCACCACACTCGCGATCTCGCGGTTCAGGTTCCGGACGCCAGCCTCCCGCGTGTAACGACCGATGAGGGTCTTCAGCGCGTCTTCGGTGAAGGAAAGCTGCTCGGCCGTCAGACCGTGCTCCTCGATCTGGCGGGGAAGGAGATGCTCACGCGCGATGACGAGCTTCTCCTCCTCGAGGTAGCTCGGCACGTCGATGATCTCCATGCGGTCCCGGAGCGCCGGCGGGATCGTGTCGACGCGATTCGCGGTGGTGATGAAGAGCACGGCCGACAGGTCGACGGGCACCTCGAGGTAGTGGTCGCTGAACGTATCGTTCTGCTCCGGGTCGAGGACCTCGAGCAGGGCCGAGGACGGGTCGCCGCGGAAGTCGTTGCCGAGCTTGTCGACCTCGTCGAGTACGAAAACGGGGTTGAGGCTCCCGGCCTTCTTCAGGCCCTGAACGATGCGGCCCGGGAGCGCGCCCACGTAGGTTCGCCGGTGTCCGCGAATCTCCGCTTCGTCCCGCACGCCACCCAGGCTGATGCGGACGAACTCCCGGCCGAGGGCACGGGCGATGGACTTGCCGAGCGAGGTCTTGCCCACGCCGGGCGGGCCCGCGAGGCACAAGATCGGGCCCTTCATGTCGCCCTTGAGTTTGCGCACGGCGAGGTACTCGACGATGCGGCGCTTGACCTTCGCGAGCCCATGGTGGTCGGCGTCGAGGATGCGCTGCGCCTCGCCGATGTCGTGTTTGTCGGCCGTGCGCTTCTGCCAGGGCACGTCGAGCAGCCAGTCGAGGTACGTCCGCGCGACCGTGTACTCCGCACTCTGGGCGTTCATGCGTCCGAGGCGACGCAGCTCGCGGTCCGCGGCCTTGCGGGCGGTCTCGGGCATGCCCGACGCGGCGACACGTTGGGTGAGTTCGTCCAGATCGTCGTCGACGTCCTGGTCGTCCCCGAGCTCCTTGCGGATGGCCTTCATCTGCTCACGCAGGAAGACCTCGCGCTGGTGCTTGTCGAAGCTGTCCTTGACCTCGCTGCGAATGCGCCCCGAGACCTCGAGCACGGCGGCCTCACGGGCCAGGTGCTCGATGACACGCGTCAGCCGGACACGCACGTCCCACGTCTCGAGGAGCTGCTGCCGGTCTTGCGTTTCGAGGCGCATCTGCGACGCCACGAGGTCCGTCAGGTGTGACGGGTCTTCGATGGCCTCGACGACCTGGGCCGCCTCGTCCGGAATGCGCGGAGAGAGCTCGATGACACGCGTCGCGAGCTCCTTGAGGTTGCGGACGAGCGCCGTGGTCTCGGTGTCCTTGGGCACGCTGTCCTCGAGGACCGTGATCTCGACGTGCAGACGCTCGGTCGTCTCGAGGAACCGCTCGACGCGGGCGCGAGACACGCCCTCGAGCACGAGCTCCTGGTGTTGGTCGGCTTGCTTGGACAGTCGACGAATGCGGCACACCGTGCCGATACGGTAGAGGTCACCCGGACCAGGGTCCTCGTCGTCGGGGTCCCGTTGAGTGACGACGAAGAGCAGCCCATCGCCCGCCGCTGCGGCCTCGATGGCGCGCAGCGTCTTGCCCCGACCGACGGCGAGGGGGACCTGCAGGCCCGGGACAGGGAAGATCACGGCGTTTTTCACCGCGATGGCGGGCAGGTCCGCGGGGATGCGCTGCACGGTCGCGAGCGCGGTGGAGTCCTCTTTGGAGCGAGCCATGGTGGAGCCTTTCGGGTACGTGATGCCGAAACGTGACCCTCGGACCATGGACACGAGACCGCTCAGGTCAAGGCGCGAGCGGATTTCCCAGGACGGTTCTCCAGCCGAGGGTCGCGCCGACCTCCGTCCAAGCGGGGGAGCGGTTCTCGTCGCTGACCTGGTGCAAGTGGGCGGAGAACCCCAGCGACCAAGAGGGGTTGAGCAGCATCTCGAGCCCGAAGCCGGTCGCCAGACCTGTGCGGGTGTCGGACTTCACGTGCTCCCCGTGGAGCAGGTACAGGCCCGGCGCCAGCTCGAGCCAGGGCACGAACTCGACGACGTCGAGTTGCAGCCGGACGACCGGGGCGAGCTGGGTGACGCTGAACGCCTCACCTTTGGATACGTGTCGCCCGAAGGCCGCGCGGCCGCCCACCTGCCAGAACGGCGAGAGCTGCCACGCCCCGTGGAGCGCGCTGCCGATGCCGTGGTAACGACGTGTGTCGCCCCAGCACACCCAGCCGGCGGAGAGCTCGAGCCGGAGGGCGTCCTCGTCGACGCCGAGCGCGCCCCAGTCCGGGGACTCGGCGGCGCCTGTCGGGTGCGGCGCTTGAACGCCGGCCAGGGCCAGGACGACCGCAACGACACGCGGCGCTCGATGCCCCTGACGGGTCGGACTCGGCCTCGGAGCGTTCGGGTGAACGGGTGCTCGCATGGCCGGGCACGCTAGGGGGGCCGGGCGTGGCGGTCAATGGCCCGGCGCCTTGACTTCCGCGAAAAGCGCGTGCGATGTTCCGCGCCCGCTCGCGCCCGGGTCGATTCCATCGGCCCGTCTCGGCCGTGAGACGTACAGCTCCCTCGGGGCGGACGAGCCCCCCAGGAACGCCAGGAACGAACGTGGTCAAGCGCATCAAGAAGCGTATCCCTCGCGAAGACGGTGAAATCGTCGAGGTCGAGGTCGAAGAGGCAGAAGACGCGCCCACGGGCGCACCGACCGTCGAGGAGCTGGGCATCGATCCCAACGCGCGTCGTGAGAGCGACGTGCCCGACAACGACAAGCTCGGCGAGGTCCCCGAGGACCGCTTCACAGTCTTGACCGCGCGCGTGGTGACCTGGGTGCTCGCGAAGCGCCTCGTGATCCTCGGCGCGTTGGTGCTCGTCTTCGCCGGCCTCATGGTGGCGAACTTCGTCCTCAAGAACCTGCAGAAGAAGAGGGAGACCGCGGCGTCGGTCTTCTTCGAGGCCCACGCCGCGCAGCGCGAGTCGCGCGACGTCCGCCCGCCGCTGCTCATGCTCGGCCAGGACGCGGACGACAAGAAGGAACTCACGGCCGAGGAGCGCAAAGCTCGGCTCGAGAAGGCCCGCGACACGTACCAGTCCGTCCGCACGGAGCACGCGGGCCAGCCCCTCGGGCGCACGGCGTCCCTGGGACTCGCGGCCACGCAGCTCGAGTTGGGCAAGACCGAAGACGCCCTGAAGCTCTACGACGAGCTGCTCGCGGACCCCGCCCTCGACCCGCTCTCGCGCGCCCTGGCGCTCCAGGCGAAGGCCGTCGGGCTCGAGTCCCTCGGCAAGGCGTCCGACGCGATCGCAACCTGGAAGCTCGTCGAGCAAGCGAACCCGAAGACCTACGGGCTGTTGGCCGGTATCAACGTCGGTCGGATCCTCGAGCAGGACGGCAAGACCGCCGAGGCGAAGACCCACCTGGAGAAGGTCAAGCTCGACCAGGCCAAGGCGCTGGAGTCCATGGGCTCCGCGCCGTTCAAGCGCGAGCTCGAGGCTCGGCTGGCCCGTCTGAGCCAGGGCACGTGAAAGGCGCCTCGCGAGCGCTCGCGCTCGGCGTTGCGCTCGGCGTAGGGGCTTGCGGAGGGGCGCGGGGCGGCGCGGATTTCGGTCGGGGAGGGGACGAGACCCCCCTCGCCGGGAGCACGCCGAACGTGGTGCCGCTCCCGGTGCACGCCGCGTGGCGGCTCGAGCTCGCCGAGGGCCCGCTCTACACGGTCAAGCCGCGTGAGCTGTCTGCCGCGGCTTACTCTCAGACCCTCGGGCGCGTCGCGATCGGCACCACCGAGGGGTGGTTCGTGTGTGCGCAGGCCGGGAGCGGCGAGGTCCTGTGGCGCAAGCGCCTGACGGGCGGCGTGAGTGCGCGCGCGGTCTTCGACGGCGACCGCATCCTGACCGGGACGGACGACGGCCGGGTGCTCGCCTTGAGCGCCTACGATGGCGCGGAGCTGTGGCGTTACACCGTCCCCAGCGCTGTGCAACAGGCGCCGGTGGTCTTCGGCGGACTCGTCGTTTTCGTAGACGGGCACAACGGTGTGCACGCCGTCGATCGGGACACCGGGGTGTGGCGCTGGCAGTTCCGGCGCGACCCGCCCGAGGAGTTCGCGCTGGCCGGTGAAGCGGGCGTGCTTGTCGCCGATGGGCGCATCTACACCGGCTTCTCGGACGGCCACGCCGTGGCGCTCGATGCGCGGGACGGCGCGGTGTTGTGGACCCGCGACCTCGCGCCGGAGCACGACCGCTTTCAAGATGTGGACGCCCGACCGGTCCGCATCGGCCTCGATCTTTTTGTCGCCTCGGCGGCGTCCGGTCTCCATGCGCTCGACCCCGACACGGGCAAGATCCGGTTCACGGTGCCTTTGCCCGGCGTGACGAGGTTGATGTCCGTGGACGGTCAGCTCATCGCGAGCGTCGACCGGGGCGAGGTCGTGCGCATCAACCCGCGGGACGGCTCGACGGTTTGGCAAGCGCGCCTCCCGGGTGGCGCTCCCGGTGACGTCGTCTCTGTCGGCGGGCTGCTCGCGACCTCCATGAGCCGCGGCGGCGTCTTTTTCCTGGACGCCGCGTCCGGGCGCCCGTTGCAGCACTTCTTGCCGGGCTACGGCCTGATGGGCGCGCCTACGGCCGGCCTGGACGGCACGCTCTTCGTCTTCAGCAACGGCGGCGTGCTCTACGGCTTCAGCGCCGGACCGAGGACCTGAGACGCGCTCAGCGTGTCGCGGTCCCGGCGCGCTCCACAAGACGCCGCTTGAAGTCCTCGACCATCGCCACGGGCGTCGGATCGATGCCGGCCTCGAGGGCGAGGTGCACGCTCGCGACGTCGAATAGGTGCAGCGTCGCGAAGAGCTTGAGTTCCGGGGTCCCGCGGACCATCTCGACGATCTCCACCGGCACACCGACGTCGCGCAGGGTCTCCGCGGTCACGTCGAACCGACGGACCATGGCGGCTTGTAGGTCCGGATCACGCAGCATGACGGCCGTGAACGGGCCCGTAAGCTGCGTAAAACCAACGAGTTCGTTGTGGTTCAGCTCCGGGAGCCCGTTGAAAAACGCGGGCATCTTGCTGTTTTCATTGAGCTTGATCTTCGCGACCCGTGCGGCCGTGTGGACGAACGGGTCCGAGGCGTAGAGCACCGGAATGCGTCCGGCCAGCGCCCGGGCAAGGCGCCGGGCCTGGGCGTCGATATCGGTCAGACCGCGCAGCCCGCTGACCAGCGCCTCGAGGTCGACGGCCGAGTTCCGCAGGAGGCCGGCGTCGTCCAGGAGCGTGACGAACGCGCCGAAAAAAAAGCCCATGGCGGCCCGCGGCTGGAACATCGGGTCCGGACGGTCCAGATGCACGTGAGGCAAGCCGGCGGCCCGGCTGTCACGCTCCAAGAGACCGCCGGCGCTGACCGTGGCCACACGACACCCGGCGGCCCGGACCTGTTCGAAGACCGAGAGGGTCTCTTCGGTGGTGCCGCTGTAGCTGCTGCAAATCGCGAGGACGTGCGGACCCAACGGCCGATGGCGCACCTCGTAGTCGCGGACGACCTCGACACGAAGACCGCGCGGTGCGGCGTAGAGCTGAAGAAAATCGCCGGGCAAGGCGCTGCCGCCCATGCCGCAAACCAGGACCTCGGTGGCGCCCCGCAGGGCCGTGCCGACACCTCGGGCGGAGGCCGCGCCGAGCTCGAAGTGGTCCGGGAGTCCAAGGACGGCGTTCATCATGCCGTCGGGGTCACCGGCCAGCGTAGTTGACATAATGCACCTTGTGCGACAATCAGCCGATCTCGATGAACAGCTGGTTGATGATGCGCTGAAGCTCCTGTTGTTCGTCTTTTTCGAGCCACTCCCGGGCCGCGAACATCTCGAAGAACAGCAGCTCGTTGAGCGCCTGGGACAAGAAGCTGGTGCGGTTTTCGATCTGGTTGCGGTTCAGGTTCGCCAGGAGCATGCGCTTGTCGAGCGCGCCCGACTCGTCGAACGAGACGCCCGCAAAGAGCTCGACGAAGCCATAGAACTGGAGGAACGTCTCCAGGCCCTGCTTGAGGGCGTTCTGTTGGCCGTGTCTCGAGATTGCCTGGTAGATGCGGCGGAAGACCGAGTTGAAGATGTCGACCATGTTCGACATCTCGGTCGTGACCTCGGTCGTGTCGACACCGTTCGCGGCGAAGTCCCGGTGTTCCACCACTTGCACGTAGCCGGCCTTCACCAGGTGGAACAGCACCTTCAGAGTGTCGAAGTCGCCGAGCCGACACTGACGGGTCAGCTCGTCGACGGACATCGTGTGCGTGAGCTCGGCCAGGATCTGCTGTTCCTTGGGTTCGAGTTTCACGCCGTCCGTCGAACGCGCGCGACTCACGGCCACACGCGTCTTCCGGTCCGGGATCGTCTGCTGAAAGTACGACATCTCGTCGGAGCGCCGCAGGCCCTCCATCAGCATCGACTGCGCGTTGAGCGAGAGCGGGCTCGGCAGCGCGTCGACGTCGAAACGGGTCAGGTAGAAGTCGCCGTCGCGGATGAGCAGCACGGAGTAGAAGATCTCTTCGACCTGTCGACGGATGTAGAGATAGAGCTCCGCTTGGTTGAGGACGTGCTGGTCGAGCAGGTAGTTCCCGAGCGGGCGCTTGTAGCGCTTTGCATCGGCGATGAACCGGTCGAGGTCCTCGCGGGACATGACGCCGTAGCGGTACATGACCTCGCCGAGTCGGTCCTCGACCAGGTTCGACGACGCGCCGCGGACCTCGCCCTGCTTGAAGTACAGGCACTTCCGGGCGCTGCCACTGACGAAGATGAGGTTCCCGGACAGCTTGGAGGCGGTGACGAAGTTGATGATCTCGATCGTGGAGCCCATGCCGGCGATGTCGCCGTGGAGCACGATCGGATCCTTGAACTCGTCCAGCGCGGGCACGGTGCTGGCCCGCTGAAAGTGGAGCAGGGAGCGCTCGCTCGGCAGGTGTGTGTAGTACCCCGCCCGGCCTTTGAGCTGCCGACGGAGCTCCTCACCGATGACGGTGATGCGACCCGCCTCGTCCACCAGCAGATGGCCCTTGGTGTCTTCTCGGCGGCTCACTCCGTCAGCTCTTCTTTCGTCCAAAGAGGCCGCCCGCCGGCTTCTCCGCAGCTCCATCGGTGCGGCGTTGCAGGTGTCTTAGCTCGCTCGAAGCCTCAGCGCAACGTGGATTGACCTCGAGCGCTCGCTTGAACGCCGCGACGGCGCGCTGGTCGTCTCCGCGGGTGCGGTACATGCGCCCGAGGTAGACGAACGGCTCTTCGCGGTTCTCGTTCTCCTTCGCAGCCTCTTCGAGGCGGGTCCGCGCGGCTTCGGAGGCGCCGCGGTCCTGCGCCGCATGGGCCGTGAGGAAGTCGGCGAACGCGATGCCGGACCGCGCCACGACGTCGCCGGGCGTGGCCTTGAGCGCCTCCGCGAAGCGTGTCCGGGCGCCGGCGACGTTCCCGTTTCGCAGCAGCATGACCCCGTCACGGACCTGCTGTTCGGCCTTGAAGATCAGGCCGACGTCCGGGGCTCCGGAGGCGCCCAGGAGGGACTGGCCGCGCGCGGCGAACTCCAGCTGCGCGTCGTACTCCGCGCGTTTGGGTGGGCTCGTCAGGGTCTCGTGGGCCCGATTGAGGGCCATGAAGACCTCCTGGACCTTCTTCATCGTCTCCGGCGCGAGCTGGTAACGACTGAAACGGTCCACGTGGAAGTCGAGCGCGAGCTTACGGAAGCGGGCACTCACGGCGGCGGCGTCCACTTCCCGCGGCACACCGAGCACCTCGTAGTGGGTCTGCGTCTTGAACACGTCGTACAGACGGTCCACCTCGCCCAGGGACTTGCGCGCCTTGTCGTCCAACGGACGGGCGGTGCGCGCGGCCTTCGGTCCCGGAGGCGCCTGCGGCTTCGGCGCGTTGCTCGTCGGTCGCGGTGCCGCGCTCGGCGTCGAAGCGACCGGCTGGGCACCGGAGGGGCGTCGGGTCGCGGGCGGCTCGGGCGCTGGGGGCGCGGCGCGAACCGCGGGTTTGGGCGGCGCGGGCGGGGCGACCTCGACGGGTCGCAAGGCGCACAGGCCGGCCATGACCATCGCGAAGACCTGTCTGTGGACCCGCTCGGTGTCTCGGAAGTGCTGGACGAGTTGCTCGACCGTCATGACCCGCTGGAGGGCTTGGCGGGCATTGGCGCCGGGGAACTGGGCGTCGTACAGGGCAGCGAACTTGTCGCGGAGCGGTGTCGGCACGAGGCCCTGACCCGCGAAGCCCGCGAGGAAGGCAGAGCACGTCTCGACCGTCGTCACCTGGGCGGCGGCCTCGAGCAGCACGCCGGTGAGGTCCAGGGGGACGTCACTGGGCTCCGGCTTCAACGGGCCGGGCGTGAAGGCGTAGGTGCCGTCGACCCACGTGAAGACCTCCAACAATCGACGCCGCATCAGCCGGGCCTCAAGGGCCCGGAGCTGCGCAGGGTCGACGAAGCCGAGCTGCACGAGCGCGTCTTCGACGCTCACGCCGAGTCGCGCGCGCTCCGCCTGAATCCTCTCGGCGTCTTGCGCCGAGAGAAAGCCCTGGTCCTGAAGCGAGCCGAGCGCGGTCTCGCGGCGCGCATTCGACACAACGCGCACCGGGACACCGTCGATGACCCGGCTCTTCTTCTGCACCTGCCCGCGTGTGAACACGAGCAGACCTGTCAGGCGCTGCTCCTGGAGGCTGCGGAAGACCTTGTAGAGTTTGACGGCGTCGAGCGGCCCGGTCCGAGTGGACATCGTTACTTTCGGCGACTGGATCCGTTCAGGAATCCCCGCACTTTAAGCCGACCGGGGCGTGACCGCCAGCGTCACAGAGGTGTCAGGGTGCGGAAGCGGCGAGGTCCCGCAGGTGCCAGGTCGCCGACTCGTGCAGTGCCGTGACCTCACCCTGGAGGACCTTGGTCCACAGAGCGGTCGCGAGCGCGTGGTCCCCCTCGATCTCGGCGATCAAGGCGTCCCGCTGCCACAGCCACTCCGGCGTGTAGAAGTGCATGTTCATGCGGTTGAGCTGATTCTGGTCCCGCTCCCAACCGTCGATCATCGCGTCCGTCGCGGCGTCGTACTCACCCATCAGGTCGAGCAGACCGGCGAGCCCCATGTGGCCCCAGGCCCCGCGCGGGAGCTGCTCGATGGCGTCGGTGTAGAGGTCTCGCGCGGAGTCCGTGTCGCCCTCGATCTGGTAGAGCTCCGCGAGGTTCGACAACGCGATGCTGCGAGACACGACGCCCGCGGCCTCGTTACTCAGAATCTGGTCGAAGAGACGACCCGCGCCCTCGAAGTCGCGGCGCATGTACAGGATGTTGCCGAGGTTGTTCAGCGCCGTGGGGTTCGTGGGATCGCGTTCGAGCACGTCCTGGTAGAGCGACTCGGCCTCGTCGTGCTCGGCGCCGTGCAAGTGCACATACGCGAGCGCGAGCTTGCCCTCGAGTCCCTGGGGCGCGTGCTTCAGGAGTCGACGGGCCGCCTGCTCGGCCGAGGTGAAGTCACCGGCGAGTGCGTGCAGTTCGGCGAGGTTCGCGAGATGTTCACGGTACGAGACCTCGACCGAGACCACCTGCCCCGTCGTCACCTCGCGGCGCTCGGACGAAGACCGCAAAAGCTGCTCGAGACGGTCGACGAGGGCGCCTTCGGCTTCCGCGGCACGCGACCAATCACCGAGCCGCACCGAGCCGCGGGCGACCCGCTCGAGGACCGCGTCGTTCCACGGCTGCAGAGACGCGGCGCGTGACCAGGCGTCGAGCGCCGGCTCGACCTTCTCGAAGCTGAAGCGCAGATCACCGACGAGGGTCCAAGCCGAGACGTCGTCCCGATGGCGGACCACCTGCTTCTCGAGGGCCGCGAGCGCGCCGGCGCGGTCGTTGGCCGCGAGTCGCGCGCGGGCCACGCTCCACAGGTCGACCTCGGCCGTGCGCTTCTGAGCGGCCGTTGCCTTCGCCGTGCCCCCGAGGCGAGGCGTATGGGCCTCTGCCGCTCCGACGAGGCCGAAGGTCGCCAGCGCGGCGGCCAGGAACGTTGCCCGTGTGCGGCGCGAGCGATTTCCCATCTTCATACCGAACCTCCATGAACGGAAAGCCGGTCCAACCGGCGGTCGATGGCCCACCTGCCCCCAGGGTACCCGCAGCATATCCGACGGGTCCGTGCTGCGACAGAGGGGACGTAAAACAGGACACCGTCTCGATTCTGGATGTTCCGAACTTGAACGCCGAGGCGTCGCGCCCACGGCATTGCTGGGCGAGCGGGGTGGCATGCGTCTTGGAATCTAGAGCGAGCAGGAGGCGCGATGCTCGCAACTGTGACGACAGCCGTGGTGCTCGGCATCGAGGCGATGCCTGTGGAGGTCGAGGTCGACCTCGGCCGCGGCATGATGGTCTTCTCGACCGTGGGTCACGCCGGGACCTCCATTGCGGAGGCTCGAACCCGGGTGAAGTCGGCGCTCGAGAACTGCGGCTTCGGCTTTCCGCAGCGTCGTGTGACCGTGAATCTCGCGCCCGCGGACATCAAGAAGGACTCCACAGGCTTCGACCTGCCCATCGCCGCGGGCATCCTGGTCGCGGATGGTCGCCTCGCGAGCGCCCTCCTCGAGGGCACCTGGTTCACGGGTGAGCTCTCCCTCGACGGCCGGCTGAGGCCGGTCAGAGGCGTGCTCGCGATGGTCGACCGGGCCCGCAGAATGGGCGTCCGACGGGTCGTCGTGCCCACGGCCAACGCGGCCGAGGCGTATGCCGTGGGAGGCCTCGAGGTCGTCCCGCTCGAACACCTCGAACAGCTCCCGACGCGGCTCGCAGAAGGGGGTGGAGACAGCCCGGCCGTGGGTGGCCCCGCGCGCGACGTCGCCGAACAGTCTCGAGCCGATCTGCGGGACGTCCGCGGACAGCCCGTGGCGCGCCGCGCGCTCGAGATCGCCGCGGCGGGCGGCCACAACCTCTTGTTTCTGGGCCCCCCCGGCACCGGCAAGACCATGCTCGCGCGTCGTCTCCCCGGCATTCTTCCCCCCCTGGAGTCCGACCAGCGCTTGATGTGTTCGGTCATCGCGAGCATCGCCGGGCTTCTCCCGGCCGGTCACGCGCTGCTCGAGCAGCGTCCGTTTCGCGCGCCCCACCACAGCGTTTCGGATGTGGCGCTCATCGGTGGCGGGCCCTTCGGACGCCCCGGAGAGGTCTCGCTCGCCCACCACGGGGTGCTCTTCCTCGACGAGCTGCCCGAGTTTCGGCGCCACGCGCTGGAGGCCCTGCGCCAGCCCCTCGAAGAGGGGTTCGTCGCGATCAGTCGCGCGGCCTACGCGCTCCAGTTCCCCGCCGAGACCATGGTGGTCGCGTCGATGAACCCCTGCCCCTGCGGCTACCTGGGTCACCCGAGGCAGCCGTGTACCTGCACGCCCACGGTCGCTCGGGCGTACCGCAACCGGGTCAGCGGGCCCCTCCTCGACCGGATCGACTTGCAGGTCGCCGTCGACCCGGTCAGCCCGGCCGAGCTCCGGAACGCGCGGGCCGGTGAGCCCTCCGCCGTCGTCCGCGAGCGTGTCGTTGCCGCCCGGCGCATTCAGATGGAGCGCCGAGGTCTGCCCAACGCTCGCCTGGCGGGCGCGGCGCTGGAGCGTGACTGCGCACTCGGGGCAGACGCGGAACGCCTGCTCTGCGCCGCCCTGGAGCGCCTCTCCCTCTCGGCGCGGGCCCACGACCGGGTGTTGCGCGTCGCGCGCACCGTGGCCGACCTCGCGGGTCGCGCAGAGGTGTGCGCGCTCGATGTCGCCGAGGCCATCCAGTACCGGCAGCTCGACCGGGAAGCGTTGGGCTGAGTGGCGACCCTCTTCCAAAACCTGTGTGGAGCCGCCGCGTCGCTGCGCACGCGGTGGGCTCGTCGATTGACCTCGCGCGGCGGTCTCACTGACGAAAGGGATCCGAAAGTGGCTCGAATGACGGACGGACGGACGGAGCGCACACGCGCGCTCGAGGCGGTGCTGGGCAATCTCGAGAAGCAGTTCGGCAAGGGCACGATCTGGCAGATGGACGAGAACACTCCGGTGGAGCCGGTCTCCGTGCACGCGACCGGGTGCCTCGGGCTCGATCTGGCCCTCGGCATCGGGGGGCTGCCGTGCGGGCGGGTGATCGAGATCTTCGGGCCCGAGAGTTCGGGCAAGACGACGCTGATGCTCGAGGTCATCGCGGGCGTGCAGCGACGCGCCGGCACGGCGGCCTACATCGACGCGGAGCACGCCCTCGACCTCGCCTACGCCCGCAACCTGGGGGTCGATGTCTCGAAGCTGCTCGTTTCGCAGCCCGACTCGGGCGAGCAGGCGCTGGAGATCGCGGACGCCCTCGCGCGCTCCGGAGCCGTGGACCTGATCGTCATCGACTCCGTGGCGGCGCTCGTGCCGAAGGCCGAGCTCGAGGGCGATATGGGTGACCAGCACGTGGGTCTGCAGGCGCGGCTGATGTCTCAGGCGCTCCGGAAGCTGACCTCGGTCGCCGCGCGGGCGGGCTGCACGGTGGTCTTCATCAACCAGCTCCGCATGAAGATCGGGGTCACCTTCGGTTCCCCCGAGACCACGACCGGCGGCAACGCGCTGAAGTTCTACTCCAGCGTGCGTCTCGACATTCGGCGCATCGGCGCCGTGAAGCAGGGCGAGGAGACCGTGGGCAATCGGACGCGCGTGAAGGTCGTGAAGAACAAGCTCGCGCCGCCGTTCCGCGAGGCTGAGTTCGACATCCTCTACGGGAGCGGCATCAACCGGGCGGGCGACCTGCTCGACCAGGCCGTCGCCGCGAGCGTCGTCGAGAAGAGCGGGTCCTGGTACAGCTTCGGCGACGAGCGTCTGGGCCAGGGTCGTGACCAGGTGTGCTCGGCGCTCCGCGCGCGACCGGAGCTCGAAGCCACGATGCGGGACGCGGTGGTGGAGAGGCTCGGGACACACGCGGTCCTCAGCGCCGCGGCGTAGGCGACCCTCTCAAGGGGCTTGGCAACGCACACACAGCCAGGTCGAACGCCCGCCTTGAACGATGCGCACGATGACCTGACCGCAGTCGGGACAGGGGAGCCCGTGTCGCCCGTAGATCCGGAAAGGGTTCTCGCGGGTCTCACGGGACGAGAGGTAGCGCAGCTCGGTCTCCCCTTCCCGCTCGAGCGTGCGCCGCATCGCCGCCTGAATGGACGTCGACAAGCCCGCCCACGTGTCGAGGGACAGCGTGTTCGCGGGCCGCTCAGGGTGAACGCGGGCGGTGTGCAGGCCTTCGCACGCGTAGATGTTCCCGACGCCCGCCACCCGCGCCTGGTCGAGCAGCGCTGTCTTGACGGCGCGGGTGCAGTCTTCGAAGCGCGCCGACCACGCCTTGGCCGAGGAAAGGGCGAGCGCGTCTGGACCCAAACCTGGAAAGCCCGTGCCGACGGGGTGGAGGCTCACACGACCAATGCGCCTCGCATCCGCGTACACGACCGCCCGGCCCGAGTCGAGCAGCCACCGGACCCGCTCGAAGCGAACGTTGGGCGATTCGCCGGGCACGAAGTCGAAACGACCCGTCATACCGAGCTGAACGCGCCACTCAGCGGGCGAACCCGCAAAGACCATGCGCAGTTGCTTGCCGTGGCGCTCGATGCGCTCACACCGTCGACCCGCGCTCGACGCGTGCAACGCCGATGGGTCGACGCCGACGAGGGGGGCCCCGGGGAGTGCGCGCACGGAGAGGACGCTGTGACCTTCGAGGCCCTCCGCGAGGCGTCTACGCCAGATCTCGACCTCTGGGAGCTCGGGCACCGGAACACCGCTCCGCGGTCAGGCCTCGTCTTCCTCTTCGCGGCGCTCGCCGCGCGTCCGAAAGACCAGCCGAACCGGGGTGCCCAGGACATCGAAAGCGTCGCGGAACTGGTTGACCAGGTACCGCTGGTAGCTGAAGTGCACTCCATCCACGTGGTTGCACGAGATCATGATGGTCGGAGGCACGGTCGAGACCTGAGTCGCGAAATAGAGCTTCACGCGGCGATGGCCGACGATGGGAGGCTGATGTCGTTGCAGGCACTTGTCGAGCCATCGGTTCAGCTCACCGGTGCCAATGCGGAGCTGCTGGGCAGAGCGCACGCGGTCCACGGCCTCCAGGAGCCGCGGCACCTTGAGACCGGTCAATCCCGACAGGTAGAGCACGGGGGCGTAGTGGACGAAGGGGATCTTGAGCTCGATCTGTTCGGCGAAGGCCTTGGCGGTCTTCTCGTCCCGCTCGATGGCGTCCCACTTGTTGACGACGACCACGAGCCCGCGGCCCTTCTCGTCCACGAGGCCCGCGATCCGCGCGTCCTGCTCCGTGATGCCCTCCGTGGCGTCGAGCAGCAGCACGGCAACGTGGCATCGGTCTACGGCGCGGAGCGTACGGACGACGCTGTGCCCTTCACTGCTCCGGCGGTCGATCCCTCGACTCCGGCGCAACCCGGCGGTGTCGACGAGCACATACTCGCGGTCGCCCACCGACAGCGCGGCATCGATGGCGTCCCGCGTCGTGCCCGGGGTGCTGTCGACGATCATCCGGTCCTCGCCGAGGAGGCGATTCGTCATCGTGGACTTGCCCACGTTCGGGCGACCCACGAGCGCCACGCGCGTGATCGTTTCGTCGACCTCCGCGGCTTCCACGCGGGGCACGCCCTCGACGATGTGCTCGAGCAGGATGTCAATCCCGCGGCCGTGAGCCGCGGAGATCGCGATCGGCTCCCAGGCGGACATCCCGTAGAATTCGGCGAGCATCGCGTCCTGCCGAGGACCGTCCACCTTATTGACCGCGACGAGGACGGGCCGCTCGCTGCGCCTGAGGATGTCCGCGACATCCTGGTCGGACGGGGTCAGACCGTCGCGTCCGTCGACGACGAAGATGACGAGGTCCGCCTCCTCGATCGCCATCATGGCTTGTCGGCGCATCGACCCGACGACGCCGTCGACGGCCTCCGGCTCGAACCCGCCGGTATCGACGACCGTGAAAGCCTGGTCGTCGTAGGTCGCCTCACCGTAGTGGCGGTCGCGGGTCACACCGGGTGTGTCCAGCACGATGGCGCGCTGCTCGCCGATGAGGCGGTTGAAGAGTGTGGACTTGCCGACGTTCGGCCGCCCGACGATCGCGACGATCGGCGTCATTTCTCGCGCTCACTGATATCCGAGCTTGCGGAGCCCGTCGACGGTTTCTGTCCAGCGGGGTTCGACGCGCACGAAGAGCTCGAGGTGGATTTGCGTGGCCAGAAGGGCCTCGATCGCCTGCCTCGACTCGATCCCGATCTGCTTCAGGCGCTGGCCGCCCTTCCCGATCACGATGCCCTTGTGCGACTCGCGTTCTACATGAATCGTCGCCGCGATCTGCACGAGACCGTCGGTGACGCGCTCGGTCCACGTGGTGATGGAGACCGCAACGGCGTAGGGGACCTCGCGGTCGAGCGCGTGGAAGAGTCGCTCCCGAATGAACTCCGAGGCGATGAATCGTTCCGGCAGGTCCGTGAGGGCCTCGGCGTCGTGCAACGGCGGCCCTTCGGGCAGCGCGGTCGCGAGCACGTCGCGCAACCGCTCGACGCCGTCTCCGTTGAGCGCGCTGATCGGGACCAGGGCCTTGAAATCGTGCTGCTTGCCCCAGGCCTCCAGGATCGGGAGGAGGAGCGGCTTCGACATGCGGTCGATCTTGTTCAGTCCGAGGAAGACGGGACGCCCCGTCTTCTCCAGGTTCTTCAGAATCTCCTGCTCCGCGCGGGAGATGGAGACGCGACCGTCCGCGGTGGCCCCCGCTTCGGCGAGCATCAGGATGACGTCCGCGCCCCCGTAGGCTTCGCGGGCGACCTCGTTCATGTATTTGTTGAGCGCGCCGCGGCCTTCGTGCAGCCCGGGCGTGTCGACGAACACGATCTGGGCGCCTGGCAGGGTGACGATACCCGGAATACGATTGCGGGTCGTCTGCGGCCGCGGCGAGACCGCGGCGAGCTTCTCTCCGAGGAGCGCGTTGAGGAGCGTGGACTTCCCCACGTTGGGGCGCCCGACGAGGGCGACGAAGCCGCAGCGGTGTGGGTCGGTCATGAGGGCGCGGGAATCTACAGAAGCCTGGGTGGGGTTGACAAGCCGCATCCCCGCCACGTCAACTGCGCACCGCGGATGAGACCCCAGCGCCATGACCATTCTGGGTCGAGCCTCCCCTGCCCGCCCCGCCTCCACGCATGCGCGGCCGTCGCCGTGTGGATGGCGCTTTGCTGCGCGGGATTGCTCGCCTGTCGTTCGAGCGAGGCGCCAACCTCAGACCCGGCCAGCGTCCCCGCGTCGGAGCCGGGGGAACTTCTGGTCGACTCGAAACGAACGGACCTGCTGTACGTGTGGGCCGGAGACGCCGGCGTCGAGCGGGCGACACGGGTCGATGAGGTCCCGGTCGACCGGCGCCACGCGGTGCAGGTCGTCGACCTCGCGCAGCCGCCGGAGCAAAGAAATGCGCACGCGTGGGTGTACGTGGCCGACCTGAGGTCCCCCGGAAGCGAGGGACGATTCGTGGCGAAGCCCGTGCCGCGACGCGGGCTCGAGGACGCGCTGCGGGCGGAGGTCGCCGATGCGCCCCGCCAAGCCGCCGTCACGATGTACTCGGCCGCGTGGTGCGGCGTGTGCAAAAAGGCACGGGCGTTTCTGAGCGCCGAGGGCATCCCCTTCGTCGAGAAGGACATCGAGAAGGACCCGAGCGCCGCCGAGGAGCTGCGCAAGAAGGCTGCGGCGGCAGGCGTCGCCACGGGCGGCGTGCCCATGTTCGACGTCGGCGGAAAGGTGCTCGGTGGCTTCGATCCGCAGTCGTTGCTGACCGCGATTCGACGCTGAGGAGTGACGATGGGCATGATGACGATCGTGGGCGTGGCCCTGCTCTTTGCCGGCATTCTCGGCGGGCGCGCGTTCACGGCGAACTTCGAACTCGACACCGTGGGGAAGGTCCGCAAGGGCATCGGTGTAAGCCTTGCGGTCGTGGGTGCGCTCTTGGCACTGCGGGGCGCCGGGCTGATTGGCGCCCCGGTCCATGCGGAAGGCGGCGCCGAGGTCGCGTGGCGGACCGAACTCGGTGCCGCCGAGTCCGAGGCGAGGGCTCAGGGCCGGCCACTGATGGTCGACTTCTCGGCCGAGTGGTGCAAGGCGTGTAAGGAGCTCGAGGCCCACACGTTTTCGGCCCCCGAGGTCGCGCCTCGGCTCGCGAAGTGGGTCACCGTGCGGGTCGACATGACCGACGACCGACCGGAGCACGCCCCGATGCGGGAGCGCTTCAAGATTCAAGGACTCCCGACGGTCGCGTTCTTCGACGCCCAGGGCCAGTGGCTCGAATCCCTGACCCTGACCGGATTCGAGCCTCCGAAGGACTTCCTCGCGCGCCTGGACCTCGCCGAGTCCGGGGGCAGCGGAGAAGGCGGTTCCCTTGCCGACCGGATCAAGGCGGGCCTCGCGGGCGGCTCGATCTGGGTCTACCTGCTGGTCTTCCTGGCCGGCCTGGTCGCGTCCCTCTCCCCCTGCGTGTATCCACTCATCCCTATCACCCTGAGCCTCTTCGGCGCGCGTGGTGCCACTTCACGCCTGCGGGGCTTCTTGCTGTCCGTCGTGTATGTGCTCGGCATCACGGTGACCTACTCGGCCCTGGGGGTGCTGGCGGCGACGACCGGTGGCCTCTTCGGGGCGGCGCTCCAATCCGCATGGGTCGTGGGCGGCATCGCGCTGGTGTTCTTCGCGATGGGTCTCTCGATGGTCGGCGTCTTCGAGCTTGGACTGCCCGACGGGCTGAATCAGAAGCTCAACGACCTCGGCGGCGGGGAAGGCGGGCGATTCCTCACGGCGTTTCTGATGGGCACCGTGGCGGGCGTGATCGCGGCGCCGTGCGTCGGTCCGCCGCTGGTCGCCGTCCTGGCCTTCGTGGCGCAACAGGGCAGCATTTCAACGGGCGTGAGTCTGCTCTCGGTATACTCACTCGGGATGGGCATGCTCTTCATCGTGTTGGGAACCTTTACCCAGTTCCTCACACGAATGCCGAAGAGCGGCGGGTGGATGGAAGTCGTCAAGGGCTCTCTGGGCATGGTCATGCTCGTCGTCGCCCTCGTTTACGCGAACGACATCGTTCCTTTCTTGCCCTGACAACTGACCCGGGAGTCCGCCCATGTCGTCCTCGAGTGAAAACGGCGCCCGCTTCGCGAGTGTGGAGCGGGTTGCGCCGGGCACCCCCGTGCTCGCCGCCCTGGATGCCCTCGTGGAGCGCCACGGCCTGGTCTCCGGTGAACTGCGCCTTCAGGGTCGCGTTCGAGATGCCCGGCTCGGCTTGCCGGGCCTCCCCGCGGGCCACGACCTTCCGGGCGAGTCTGCGCTCGTCTTCGGCCGCGCCCTGGTCGATCCGCAGCTTGGCCTTCACCCACTCTCGGTGGTGCTCGCGTTCGCGGAACGAGGGCTGCCCCACTTGCTCGGCGGGGAGCTGCTCGAAGGGACCTGCCTCGAGTTGGAGGTCGTCGTCGAGACCTTCGCGGCGCAGGTCGGTGTCGCGCTCGGGCCAGACGCACCCGCGGCGCGCATCGATCCTGCCCCCCTCGCCCGCGCACCTCAACGTCCGACGGCGGTCGGGTCGGCGGGGCTGACTGCGCGGCCCACGGCGCCGCGCCCTGCGGGCGTTGCGGGGCACGCGCCCGTCCCCACCCGCCCGCCCGCGTCGGTGCCACCCGCCCGCCCGACCACGACGCCCGCGCCGACGCCCGTGGCTACACCGCCCGCGTCGGCCTCGGCCCCGGGCGGTGGTTGGGCGAGCGCCGTCGCCGCCAGCACGGCCCCGCGGGGGGCGACGGCGGCCTCTCTGCCGGCCGCAGGCGCCGCTGAGGAAGACGACGACGACGAACTGCGCCCCGGCGACCTGTTGATTCATCCCGCCCTGGGTCGCTGCAAGGTCGTTTCGGCGACGGACGGCGAGAAGGTTCGGGTGCGCCTGCCGGCGGGGAAGCTCACGGAGCTGCACCTGCGCGTCGTCAAGGTTCGCCGGGCCGCGGATGAGGACGGCACCCGGGTCTTCCGAGCGACCATCGGGTCGACGGTCCGCTGACGCTCGGCCGAGACCAGACGGTCTACTTCTTCGAGAAGAGCTTCCCGAAGACGCCGTCCTTCGCGCCGCCCTTCTTGCGTGCGTCGATCAGGCGAAGCTCTCGCAGCGCGTCCGCGTTGCTGGAGTTCAACGAGAGGGTCTTCCGGAAGAAGCGCTCCGCGAGGTCTTCATTGCCCTGCAGGCGCGAGATGATGCCGAGAAAGACGTAACCCGCCTCGACCCGATCGTCCTGGGTGAGCGCCGCCTTGATCTCTTCGCGCGCTTCGTTGCGAACGCGTGCATCCGTGGCCTCGGCGCACAGGAACCGGGTCCACCCGAGGTGCATTCGATAGGTCGGCGTGTGCGGATCCTGGCGAACGGCCACGTCGAAGAAGTCGCGGGCACGCTTGTTCTCGCCGCGCGCAAGGCACGCACGCCCCTTGTGGAAGTTGGACTCGGCCTTGACGAGGTCGGCCTTGCCGTCGTGCTTCGGCAACGCGCCGTGAAGGGCGTCGTACTCCTGTCGTTTTGTCGGATCGGCCAGGGTCTCCCACGCGAGGTTCAGGCGCTTGTGGACCTCGATCGCCTTTTGCTTCAGGTCGTTGTCGTTCGTGCTGGTGAGCCGATCCGGGTGCACGGCGCGGGCGACCCGCGCGAACGCGAGCTTGATCTGTTCGACCGTCGCCTCGGGCTGGACCTCGAGGAGCTCGTAGTACGTCGCGGTGCCCAGACGTCCGAATCGATCGAGGACCACCGCGCGCATCGCGTCGTCGGCGACATTGGCCGTGGAGCGCGCGCTCGAGGTCTCGACTGCGTGTGTGCCCGTCGTGGCGGCTCGAAAGCCGGAGGACGGCGTCGCGCCTGCGCTGGGGCCCAAGCGGTTCTCCGAGGTGCGCGCCGAAATGGGAGCCGGTGGAGACGAGGGGGGAGCGGCGCGCGGCGAGAGGCTCGGCCGGAGTGGGCGGGGCGCGGAGCCGCTCGGTGTGGGGCCGGTGGGCGGACTCGTGCCGATCGCGGTTCGAGGACCGGTGTTCCAGTCGCGGTCTCGGACGGGCGCGTCCCGATATTCCAGACACTGGACCGTCTCGAGCGCCAGAAGTATCCGCAGAGTCTCGGTCAGGCCGTACGGACTGCGCCCGAGAACCTCTCCCAGGTTCGAGGCACCGTCACACGCTTCGACGATCCGGAGCTCCTCGGAGAACGCCCGAAGCAGTCGCCCGTAGTCACGCAGCTTCTCCGTGGGCGCCGGGCATCGGGCCATGAGCCGGTCGAAGTGTGCGACCAGAGGCTGAACGGGAAAGAACCGCTTCGTGCCCTCGAAGATGAGCACAAAAGGGTTCATCTCGGCGTCGTTGGTCCGGGCAACGTCCTGGTCGTAGGCCAGTCCATACTCGCCGCGGTCCCAGTCGAAGCATTGGATGATCGCCTCGCGCGCGATCAGCGCCTCGAACTCCGCAAGTGCGCTCGGTTCCAAGACACCGAGCTCCAGCACCGCGTCGCGCTCTGGCAGACCCTTCTCGGTCAGGGTACGAAATCGGGCGAGCGCGTGGCCTTCCAGGCGCCCCTCGAGGGCCAGGCGCCAACCGATCTGCTCGGAGCGCACGTTACTGACCACACGTACCGGGTGCCCATTCCGGAGCAGGATCGTCCGAATGATCGAAGCGCGCCTGACCTGGAGTCGCCCGGTGAAGATGTCTCGAAACGCGGCGTAGAGCAGGGCGCCGAACTCGACCTCTCCGTAGATGCCCCGTGGCGCGGCCGGATCGTCGGACGTCAGCGGCGTCAGGCGGTACGTCGGCGCCGAGGATTGCTCGACCGAGGTGAGACCGGAGGTCTCGAGCGAAAAGGACGACGGTGTCGGTTGAGGTGCTTGCAGGTCGGGCACCAAGGGCTCCGGAATGTCCTCACGAAGCTCGACCTCGGCCATGAGCGCGCCCGCGTCCGCGGGGCCAACGTCCGCAAAGAGCGACGACTCACTGAGGCCGTCGTCTTCATCGACTTGAAAGTCGATCTCGCCGCGGTGCTTGACGGGTGCCTGCTCGTCGAGGAGCAACATCTGGGTGTCGACCCGCTGCGCCATGGAGAATCGACGCCCACCCTGCTGAGGCGGCCCGGAGGGCGAAGCGCGGACCCAACCCAGCGCTTCCATGACGGTTTGGAGGAGAGTCTCTTCCGTAAACGGGCGAAACAGGACGTGCTGGATGCCGTAAACGTGGCGCGCTTCGTTCAGCAGGGCCGCGTGCGTCGGGCCTCCGCTGACCAGCACGATGGGGACCGACGAGCCCGTCGATCGAATCCGCGCGCACAGGTCGAGGCCACCGACCCACGGCAACGCCTCGTCCACGATCACGAGGGCCGGCGGCGCGACCTCGAAGATCGACAGCGCCGAGTTCGCCTCGTCGGCCTCGATGACCGTGAACTCGCGTTCGTTGAGCACGCGGGCCGCAAGCGCTCGCATCGGCACATCGTGTTCGACGAGGAGGATGCGGGGCCTAGTCACGGCTTGATAGTATGCCAGTCTCGATGGTGTTGGAGAAAATTGACCATGTCTCTGGAATCGAAAGTCGTGGACTGCGGACGTCGAATCGCCCGCCTGCTCGCGGTCGACGTACAGGTCTTTGTGCCGACGTTGGTGCGAGAGCGTTTCGGAGAGCACCCTACGCTGGCCCGAACGCTGGACGACGCGGGCGTGGCGGCGCTCAAGGCCCGGTCGCTCGCGCTCGCGGAATCGCTCGCAAGCGCCGTGGAGTCGCGCCTGGCCGAGCCCTCGACCTGGCTCGACGCGCGGCCGACGGACGGGCCGCCCTCGACCCCGCTCACCGAGCACCCCCCCGTTGCAGCGGTCGTCGCCCACGTGGAGACGGCCTTGGAGGCGTTTCTACACGCGGAGGCGCTCGGCGCGCCCGGGCCCGTCGTGTGGCGTCTGCCCATGAGATTCATCGACGGTGAGAACCTGGGGACGTTGACACAGACCTTCTGGAAGGCGGTTGCACGCCTGTCGAAGGCGCGGTCCGAAGAGGACGCCCGCAAGGCCGCGGAGACGGCCGAGGCCCGCCTGCAGAGGTGGGACGACGCCTGAAGGCGGCATCGCGGGAGGCGCGCGCGGGCCGCCTCAGCGCGGCGTATCGACGTGCAGCTCGATGCGCCGATTGAGCGCACGACCTTCGGCCGTCGCGTTGGACTCGATCGGCTGGGCCTCGCCCACACCCACGGGGACGAGGCGCGACGGCTCGACGCCATACTCCGCGAGCACCCCGCAGACGATCTCCGCCTTGCGCTGCGCGCGGGCCTGGTTGAGGGCGTCGTCGCCGACGCTGTCGGTGTGGGCCTCGACCCGAAGGCGCTTGAGGTCCGTCCGCACCGCGAGGAGGGCCGCCACGTCCGCGAGAACGGCCCGCGCGCTCGGAAGGAGCGTCATGGTATCGCCCTTGAAGTCGATGGTCCGACCCGTCTGGACCAGGGCGCCGGTCAGCGTCGCGTCTCCGAAACGGGTCGGCAACGGACGGGGGTCTTCCTCGGGGCATCCGTCCTCATCGGCAACCCCGTCCCGGTCCTCGGGCATCCGCGGGCACTGGTCCTCGGGCGTGGGCACCTGGTCCCGATCGTCGTCGAGGTCGGGACAACCATCGTCGTCCTCATTGCCGTCCACGTCCTCAGGCACCGCCGGGCATTTGTCCCGGGCGTCCTCGATGTTGTCGCCGTCGTTGTCGGTTTCCGGGCAGCCGTCTTCGTCCCTGAAGCCGTCTGTGTCCTCGGGGGCGTTCGGGCAGAGGTCCGAAGCCCCGACGATGCCGTCCCCGTCCGGATCGGGGGCGCGGACCTGGACAGGCACGGCCACGATGGCCGGTCCGAGCGTGTCCTCCACAGGGGCCGCCGAGGTCGGAGCCGGAGCGGGGTCATAGACCCACGCGACCTCGAGGAGCGCTCGCCAGGCCGGCGTGCCGACACCCTCGAGCAGGCCCACCCCGCCTCCGAGTCCGACGTTGAGTTCGGGAAGGGCGTCGACCCGGACGCGACCGAGGGCCTCCAAACGCGTCCGGCCGGCCCCCTCGAAGGGCTGGCTGGTCGCCGTCCCCCCGTCGAAGGCGAGTTCGCTGACGAGCCCGCGGGGGCCCTCGACGGCGACGGACGCGCCAAAGACCAACTCGTCGTCGATGACCGCGTCGAGCACTCTCTGGCTCGGGCGTCCGCGATAGCCGAGATTGGCGGCGAGCAGCACGATGCCGACCGCGCCTTCCATACCGAGACGCGGGGTGTAAACGACGCCGTTTTCACCCACGTAGTCTGAAGGCGACCCCGTGGGCGCGGTGACCGGGAGCGCGAGTGTGAAACCGAAGCCCTGGTCGCGACGGGGCACGAGCGCCAGCGCGAGCACGAGGCGCAGGTCGCCCAGCGCCGGACTGTTCGGTTCTCCCGAGGCGCCGGGCAGGTTCACATCGTCGCCCTCGGCGTAGACCGAGAACGGGAACGCAGCGCCGAGCTGCAACCGCTCGAAGAACGCGACGCTCCCGTGAACCTCGAGCATGGTCAGCGCGCCGAGAATCCGAGCGACGGTGGCGCCGTCGTCGTCGACGGCGACCAGAGGCTCGTGCGCGTGATGCACCCGCACGCCGAGCCTCGAGGTCCCTGTCGGTCCGAGGCGCGCAGACTCCTGAACGATGCCGGAGTTCCGGCCGACGGCGGGCTCCAGTCGATTCCCGGGCGCCGCGACCGCCGTGCGCGGGGTCAGGACGTTGAGGCCCGGTGCGAGAAAGAGGACGGCAAGGCCGAGTCGGGGCCGACGTCGAACGAAGACCAGCAACGACACGGCGAAGAGCAACGTGAACGAGAGTCCGGGCCCGGCGCCCACATGGACTCGACAGCCGGCGCCACCGCGGGCGCTCAGAACCTCGTCGGTCTCGGTCCGGTCCACCCGGTTCGGATCCGTTTCGCCGTCGTCGAGCCGCCCGTTGCGGTTGGCGTCTTCCGCGCCGTCCAGGCGGCCATCCCCGTCGGTGTCCGGGTCGAGTCGGTCCGTCGTCTGCGTCGGGTCGAGGTCGGCGCGAAAACCGCCGCGGTCGAGCCGTGTGCCCGAGAGGCCCTGGGTGCGTCCCGCCTCCGTCCCGTCGAGGAGCCCGTCTCCATCCGCGTCGGGGTCGGCCGCGTCCACCCGCCCGTCGTCGTCGGCGTCGCCGAGGCCGTCCTCGCCGTCCGAAAGGCCGTCGTCATCGGTGTCGTCGTCTTCCGGGTCCAGGTCGAAAAGGCGCTCCTCGTCGTCGGCGAGCCCATCGCGGTCCGTGTCGAGCTCGAGCGGCGCCTGGTCGTCGATGACCAGCGCGTCATCCCCCTCCACGGCCGACGCGTCGTCCGGTACACCCGCATCAGACTCTACGGGCGGGCCACCCAGGTCGACCTCGGACTCTGGCGCATCGGCGCGGCGGGGGTCTCGCTCCCCCGGATCGACGCGGCCGTTGCGGTTCGTATCTTCTTCGCCGTCCGGCGTCCCGTCGCCGTCCGCGTCCGCTTCAACGGCATCGAGCGACCCGTCGCCGTCGGCATCGCCGAGCCCGTCGAGGGCGTCGTCGAGGCCATCGCCATCGGAGTCCCGGCGGTCCGGGTCGGTGCCTGCCCACTGCTCCACGGCGTCGGGCAGTCCATCCAGGTCGCGATCCGCTTGACCATCGTCCGTCGGGTCGAGCGGATCGGTCTCGCCGGGATCGACGGCGCCGTTCCGATTCCGGTCTTCCGTCCCGTCGGGCAGACCGCCACCGTCGGTGTCGGCGCGCAGGGGGTCGGTGGTCGTGCTCGGGTCGGCGTCCGGCACCCAGGTCGGCCCGCCCGTGTCCCGGCCCGGCCGGGCGAGACCGCTCTCGCGGCCATCGGGGATGCCGTCGTCGTCGCTGTCGGGGTCGAGGCCGTTGGGCTTGCCGTCCAGGTCGACGTCCACACCCGGGAGCCGCTCCTGCCCATCGCGGAGTCCGTCGTCGTCGGTGTCCGCGTCGTTCGGATCGAGCCCGAGTCGCGCTTCATCGCGGTCCGTGAGGCCGTCGGCGTCAGTGTCCGGTGGGCCCTGGGCGTCGTCGGCGGCGCGGAGGGGGTCCGTTTCGTCCACGTCGACGCGCCCATCGCGGTCGGCATCCTCCACACCGTCCAAGACGCCGCCCCCGTCCGTATCCGGGCGAAGCGGGTCCGTGCGGGTGCCGGGATCAGTGTCGGCCGCGAAGCGCCCGCGCGCGACGGCGGTGTCCGGGAGGGGCCCCGCGATGCCGAGCTCCAGGCCGTCGGGGAGCCCGTCATCATCGCTGTCGGGATCCAGCAGGCCAACGAGCCCGTCGTCGTCGCTGTCTCCCCCGAAATCGGGCTCCGCGCCGTCCTCGACGCCGTCGTCGTCGGTGTCGGCGTCGTCGGGGTTGCCGCCCACTTCGCGTTCCTGGCGTGCGGAAAGCCCATCGAGGTCCGCGTCCCGGTCGAGGTCGTCGAACCGCGCCAGAGGATCCGTGCCGTCGGCACGCTCGCGACCATCGTCCGTGCCACCGCCGTCCGTGTCCGCACGCTTCGGGTCGGTCTCGTCGGGGTCCCGAGCGCCGCTGGCGTTCGCATCTTCCTGGCCGTCGTCCAGGCCGTCGTCGTCCGTGTCCCGTTCGAGCGGGTCCGTGCCCCCTTCGGCTTCCACACCGTCGAGCAGGCCGTCGTCGTCCGTGTCGTCGTCGTTCGGATTGGTGCCCAGGCTCTGCTCGCGGAGCACCGAAAGCCCGTCGCGGTCGGCGTCCGCGCCCGGGTCGTCGGACGGATCGCGCGGGTCCGTGCCGAGGCGACGCTCTTCGCCATCCGAGGAGCCACCGCGATCCGTGTCCGCCAACGTGGGATCGGTCTCGCCGCGGTCCACGCGGCCATCGCGGTCGGCATCTTCCGTTCCGTCCGCGATGCCATCGCGGTCCGTGTCGGCGGCGCGAGGATTCGTGCCGCCCACGCGCACTTCAATGAAGTCGCTGAGGCCGTCCTCGTCCCCGTCGGCGTTGCGCGGATTCGTACCGAGCCCCTGCTCTTCGGCATTCGTCAGACCGTCACCGTCGACGTCGCCGTCGGGGTCGTCGTCTCGCCGTGTCGGGTCCGTGCCGAGACGCACCTCGGTGCCGTCGTCGGTGCCGCCCCCATCGGAGTCTGCGGCGAGGGGGTCGGTCTCTCGTGGATCGAGACGGCCATTTCGGTTGACGTCTTCTTCGCCGTCCGAGAGGCCGTCCTCATCGGTGTCGGCTCGAACCGGGCTCGTTCGAGTCTCGGGATCGGCGTCCGCCGCGAGACCGGCCTCGACCGGGTCGAGGAGGCCGTCATTGTCCGTGTCGACATCGAAGGGGTCCGTACCGAGGGTGCGCTCGAGACGATTCGACACCCCATCGCCGTCGAGGTCGGCGTCTCCGTCGTCGAGGCCGTTGAGCGGATCAGTACGCTCGGTGATCTCGCGGCCGTCGTCTGTGCCGCCCCCATCCGTGTCGGCGAGGTCGGGGCGTGTGCCGAGAAAGAGCTCGACGTCGTCGGCGAGGCCGTCGTCGTCGGTGTCGGCCTCGCTCGCGACGGCGACCTGCGGACACAGGGTGACGGTGAGGGGCGCCGTCAGGCCGACTGCCCAGGCGAGCACGCGAAGTCTGTGCGCGAGTGGATACATGGGCCGTCGATTTCGGTCTCCGGCCACATTATCGTGCCGGCTCTCGCGGCATCATCCGCGCACGGCGTCCCGGGAGCAAAAAGATCGTGAGCGAGCGCGCTGCATCGACCGGTGCGGGAACGGCATTCGACCGCCTGGTGCACATCATGGCGACGCTGCGCGGACCGGAGGGCTGCCCGTGGGACCACGAGCAGACGCTCGAGACGTTGCGACGCTATCTCGTCGAAGAGACCTACGAGGTCCTCGACGCCCTCGACGATGGTGATCCGTCCGCGCACTGCGAGGAGCTGGGCGATCTGCTGCTTCAGATCGTCTTCCAGGCGCGGATTCGTGAGGAGCAGGGGCACTTCGACGTTGCGTCGGTCGCGACCACGATCGCCGAGAAGTTGATTCGTCGACACCCCCATGTTTTCGGCGATGCCCAGGTCGGCTCCGCCGCGGACGTGGTTCGGAACTGGGCCGAGATCAAGGCGGCCGAGAAGCCCCGCGAGAGCGCGTTGGACGGGGTTCCGCGGACGCTTCCCGCGCTCCAACGTGCGCAGCGGATCGGAGAGAAGGCCGCGTCCGCGGGCTTCGATTGGCGGCGAACGGACGATGTCTTGGCGAAGCTCGACGAGGAGCGTGCGGAGCTTGCGGCCGCGATGGCCCAGGGTCGCCTCGATGAGGTGGAGCGCGAGCTCGGCGACTACCTTTTCACGGTCGTCAACGCCGCGCGGCATCTGGGCGTGGACGCCGAGAGTGCGTTGCGCGGCACGGTGAGTCGCTTCGAGGCCCGATACCGAAAGCTCGAGGGTGATCTCCGGACCGAGGGCCGACGCGTGAACGAGGCCGACGATGCAGAGCTCGAGGCGCGGTGGCAGAAGGTCAAGCGCGCGCTGGCGTCCAGCGCGCCCGACGCGGACCAGGCCGAGTGACGACGCCTCGCTGAGCCGCCTGGCCGCTCAGTCGGGTCGACCAGCCTCCACCGCGCCGACGACCTGTCGGGCCGCAGTCGCGGGGTCGATGCGACCCTCGCAAAGCGCGTCGACCAGCGCCTCGAGACCGCCGAAGGCCGCCAGGCGCAAGGACGCAGCACGACGCACGGCGAACTCGACGCGGTCCGCGAGCTCGCCCCGACGCCGACGACGCAGGCGCGCCTGAAAGCCCGGTCCCGCCAAGAGATCGGCACGGTGTTGCTCGACGGCCTCGACGAGCGCGTCCGTCCCCTGCCCGTCCGTGGCCACGGTCTGGAGAATCGGGACGACACGACCGTCGCGCAGGCCGCCCTCCAGGTCCAGGAGCATCTCGAGCTCCCGGACCATGCGCGCGGCATCGGGGCGGTCCGCTTTATTCACCACGAAGAGGTCCGCGATCTCCAGGAGACCGGCCTTGAGCGCCTGAACAGAGTCGCCGAGGCCCGGCACCATTACCACCACGCTGGTGTGGGCGGTGTTTGCGACGTCGACCTCGTCCTGTCCGACCCCGACCGTCTCGATGACGATGCGCTCGAAGCCCATGGCGTCGAAGACGTTCACGACGTCCCGGGTGGAGCGCGAGAGCCCGCCCATGACCCCGCGGGTGGCGAGGCTCCGAATGAAGACCCCGGAATCGCCGCTGTGACGCTGCATCCGAACGCGGTCGCCCAGGATCGCCCCGCCCGTGAAGGGGCTCGATGGGTCGATGGCGACCACGCCGACCCTGAGCCCACGTGCGCGCCACGCGCCGACGAGCCGGTCCGTCAGGGTGCTCTTCCCGGCCCCGGGATTGCCCGTCACACCGACGACGTGCGCGCGACCGGTGTGCGCGTAGAGAAGCGCGAGGGTCGCCTCACCCTCGGGGCGCCCATCGTCGAGGTCACGCATGAGGCGCGACGCCGCGCGCACCTCACCCGCGAGCACGCGCTCGGCGCGCTCGGCCGGGCTCGTCACGGTGCGAACTGGGCGAGCACGCGCTGGGCCACCACGGCGCGTTGGACCTCGCTCGGACCTTCGCCCAACTGGCAGTGTTTTGCGTCCCGCCAGAGGCGCTCGACGGGGTACTCCCGGGTGTAGCCGTAGCCGCCGTGCACCTGGATCGCCCGGTCACACGCCCGCATCGCGGCCTCGCTCGCATACACCTTCGCCATGGACGCCTCGAGCGTGCAGGGCGCGCCGCGGTCCCGAATCGCTGCGCCTTTCCAGGTCAGCAGCCGGGCGGCGTCCAGCTCGGTGGCGCTGTCCGCCAGCATCCATTGCACGGCCTGGAAATCCGCGATGGGCCGGCCGAACTGCCGACGCTCCAGGGCGTACTTCGCGGCGGCCGTCGTCGCTGCGCGGCCGAGGCCCACGGCGATGGCGGAGAGCGCGAGGCGGGAGAGGTCGAGGACCTCGAGGGCCGTCGTGTAGCCCTGTCCGATGGGACCCAGACGCAGGGCGTCTGGCACCCGTACGCCGTCGAAGACGAGGTCGGCGGTCCCCGCCGCGCGCATGCCGAGGGCGTCCGTGCGGGTGTCCGGCCCGAATCCAGGCATCCCTTTCTCGACGACGAACGCGGTGAGGCCCGCGGCGCCCTCAGTCGTGTTCGTGACGGCCAGCACTACGGCGAGGTCGCAGGACGCCGCGAGGGGCACGAAGGCCTTCCGACCGTCGATGCGCCATCCGTCGCCCTCTCTCTGAGCGCGCGTCTGCATCGCCTCGGGGAGTAGACCGGCGACACGCTCGGCGAGCGCCCAGGCGCCGAGGGCGCGACCGCTAGCGAGCGCGCGCGTCCAGCGGGCCTTTTGCGCGGCGTCGCCGGCGCGTCGGAGATGCTCCGCGCACGCCGCGTTGTGCACGGCCACCATGAGCGCGAGGGAGCCACTCCCGACCGCCAGCTCCTCGAGGGCGAGCATGAGCGCGAATGCATCCATGTCCGCGCCGCCCTGCGCGTCGTCGTCCATCACGCCCAGGAGCCCCAACGCGCCGAGCCCTTCGAGCACGCGCGCGGGGCAGCGCTGGTCCCGGTCCCACGACGCCGCGCCGGGTACGACCTCGGCGTCTACGAAGTCGCGCACGGTGCGTCGGAGCATCGTGTGGTTCTCACTGAGCTCGAGGTTCACGGGCGGCTCCTAGACCGGTACGACGCCGCACTTGCGGCGACTCGGGAGCGTGTACCCCTCCCGATAGAATTCGAAGCGTCGGACGAGGTGCTCGCGCAAGGCGTCGCCGGCGACCACGTCGTCGACGACCAGCTCGCTCGCGAGTTTGTAGAGGTCGACATCCTCCGAGTACTCATCCCGGAGTCGCTGCACATAGGCGGGCCGGTCGGACTCGGGCAGTGCCTGAATCTTGTTGAAATACACGGCGTTGACCGCGGCCTCGGGTCCCATGACGGCGATCATCGCCTGGGGCAGTGCGATGCAGCAGTCGGGTTCGAAGCCGGGCCCGCACATGGCGTAGAGCCCGGCGCCGTAGGCCTTCCGAACGACCACGCTGATGCGCGGCACGGTCGCGTCGCTGACGGCGCTGATCATCTTCGCCCCGTGACGAATGATGCCCTCGCGCTCGACCTTCGACCCGATCATGAAGCCCGGGACGTCGGCCAGGTAGAGCAGCGGCACGTTGAACGCGTCGCACAGGCGGATGAAGCGGGCCGCCTTGTCGGCGCTGTCGACGAAGAGGACGCCGCCCTTCTGTCGCGGTTGGTTCGCGAGCACACCGACCGGGTGTCCGTCGATGCGCGCGAAGCCCGTGATGAGCTCTTTGGCGAAGCGCTTCTTGATCTCGAGCCACGAGCCCTCGTCGATGAGCGCGTCGATGGCCTGCTGCATGTCGAAGAGCTTGTTCTGCTGCAGCGGCACGATCTCGTCGAGGCTCGGACCGGTGCGCGGCGCGCGCGGCTCTGCGCGTGGAGGGCTCTGCGTGCAGTGCGTGGGCAGGTACCCGAGGTAGCGGCGGCACCAATCGAGGGCCTCGACCTCGTCGCGGGCGAGCACGTCTCCGCAGCCCGAGACCTCGCAGTGCATGCGCGCGCCGCCCATGTCCTCGAGCGTGACCTTTTCCCCGATGACCATCTCGGCCATGCGCGGACTGCCGAGGTACATGCTGGCGTTCTTGTCGACCATGACGACGACGTCGCAGAAGGCCGGGATGTACGCGCCGCCCGCCGCGGAGGGGCCGAAGAGCAGACAGATCTGCGGCACCTCGCCGGACAGTCGCACCTGGTTGTAGAAGATGCGCCCGGCGCCGCGACGGCCGGGGAACATCTCGACCTGGTCGGTGATTCGGGCGCCGGCCGAGTCCACGAGGTAGAGCATCGGGCAGCGACGTTTGGCCGCAGTCTCCTGGATGCGCAGAATCTTCTCGACGGTCAGGCGGCCCCAGGAGCCCGCCTTGATCGTCGAATCGTTCGCCATGAGCGCGACCGGTCGCCCGTCGATCCGGGCCAGACCGGTGATGACGCCATCCGCGGGGAGGTCGCCGGCCCCCTGATTCGCAAAGAAGCCGTCCTCGCTGAAGCTCCCCGGATCCACCAGACGGGCGATGCGTTCGCGGCAAAAGAGTTTGCCGCTCGCGGCGTTCTGCTCGTGGTAGCGAGGGGCGCCGCCCGCCTCGATCCGCGCGCGCATCTCCTCAAGCTGTCGACTGTCGTGTGCGCTCACGGCCTCACTCTCCCTGGAAGCGCGGCGGGCGCTTCTCGGCGAAGGCGGCGAGGCCTTCGAGTCGGTCCTTCGTCGGGATGGTCACGTCGTAGCACGCCCGCTCCCAGGCCAGGCCGGCCTCGAGGTGAAGGTCGTAGCCCTCGTCGATGGCGCGCTTGGCCTGCATCACGCTGATCGGCGCCGCGAGCCCGACCTCGTCGGCCAGGGCGTGGGCTCCGGCCTCGTGGTCGTCCGCGACTCGAGTGACGACACCGAGCGAGAGCGCGTGTTCGGCGGTGATGCGCGTGCCGGTCAGGATGAGCTCCTTCGCGCGGGCGACGCCGATGAGGCGAGGCAGGCGTTGGGTGCCCCCCGCGCCCGGCAGGATGCCGAGTCGCACCTCGGGGAGCCCGAGCACGGCCTCACGCTGCGCGACACGCAGGTCGGCGCAAAGCGCGAGCTCCAGGCCGCCGCCGAGGCATGCGCCGTGGAGGGCGGCGATCCACACCTTCGGAGAGCGTTCGATGGCGCGGAACGCGGCGTTCATCTGGCCAACGAAGACCCGCACCTCGGTCGGGTCGAGCCCCTGGCGCTCCTTCAGGTCCGCACCCGCGCAGAAGGCCTTGTCGCCTGCCCCGCACAGGACGACGGCGCGGAGCGTCTTGGATTGCCCCGCAAGGTCGGCGGCCCGGAGGATGCCCGCGACCACGTCTCGCCCGAGGGCGTTGCGCCGCTCCGGCCTGTTCAATCGGACCACCCACTTCGCCCCGTGGTCCTCGATGAGGACGCCCTGCACGACGTCCTGGCCGGCTCCGAGG
>JBMOFP010000010.1:0-60163 GCA_049318805.1 Bradymonadia bacterium | reverse complement strand
GCGCACCTTCCACTTGCAGGAACATCGCGCGCTGCGACCACTCGATGGCTTTGGTTTCCTCGTGCCGGCCCGAGAAGGGCGACGTGTGCTCGGGAGCGTGTGGTGCAGCACGGTCTTCCCCGGGCGCGCGGCGACGGGCCACGCGCTCGTGCGGACGATCGTCGGCGGCGCCCGGAACCCCGAGGTCGTCGGCCTCGACGACGCGGCGCTCTCGGGGCTCGTGCGCGCGGAGCTCTCGGTCATCTTCGAGGGTCCGCTCCCCGAGCCCGAGTTCCTCCGCATCGTGCGGTGGCCGCGCGCCATCCCGCAGTACACGCTCGGGCACCTCGAGCGTGTGGCCGCGGTCGAGGCCTCGATGCGCGAGGTACCCGGGCTGCATCTGGCGGGCAACGCGCTGTATGGCGTCAGCGTCGCCGACTGCGTCGCGCGGGGCGCGGCACTCCCCGACCTGGTGCTCAGCGGCGCTGGAGCACCCAGCGACCCCGCGGGTTGACGAAGGGATCATCGGCGGCTTCGGGGCCCGCGGCCTCGAGTTTGGCGGTGTACCAGGGCGCGCTCTCGCTGGCCCGGAACACGGAGCCGCTCGTCGGGCGCCAGCGGTCGCAGACCATCCGCGCGGCGAAGCCGAAGCAGGCGGCCTGCGCGGCGTCCGCGTCGTCGTACTCGCCGGGCAGCGGCTCGGGCGCGTCGTCGTCGCGCGGGGCCGCGCGGGCGCCGTCGTGCCGCGCGACCACGTCCGGCAGGTCGAAGCACTGCATGCCCTCCGTCGTGACCGCGACTTCGTCCATCAACACCTGCACACACAGGTGCAGCAGGGTGCGTCGGTCGTCGACCTCCACGCGATCGAGCGCGCGCGGACCCAAGACACGCGCCGAGGTCTCGAGGTAGGCGGCGTGGCCCCCCGCCGCGAGGGCCAGCGCGATGAACCGCGCGACGCGGGCCGCGGCCTCGTGGTCGCCGGGCCGCTCGAACTCGAGCTCCACGTCGAGCACGGACCGCGCGTTGAGCACCCGGTCACATTGGCGGTCGTCCAGGTCACGGCTTCGCCGCCCGATCGCCGCGACGTCGGTCCGGAGCTCCGGATCGGCGTCGTCGAGTTGAAAAGGGACGTCCGTTTGCAGCTCGGGCGCGGTTTGCCAGTCTCCGAGCACTGATGCGTAGATGCGTGCCATGGCGTCAGTCTCGCACAGGGATACAAGCCCGCGCCCGTTTGTGGCACTGATGCCCGGATGAACACCTCGACTCTGCGTCACATCAAGCCCCTCGGGCCCCGCGTGCTGGTTCGGATTCGCAAGCTCGAGGACCGCACGGGCGGTGGCCTCTACCTGCCCGCGGGCGCGAAAGAGGAGCACGACGACGCGCTCTACGGCGAGGTCGTCGAGGTCGCCCGGGCCGAGGCGCGGGACGTCGGGCTCACCCAGGAAGAGAAGGACGAGCCCTCCCTCGGCCGGAACGTCAGCGGGGTACCCCTCGGCGCCTTTGTGCTCGTGCCCAAGAAGGCCGGAATGCGCATCCCGTGGGACGACCAGCTCCGCCTGATCGACGTGCGCGAGGTCCTGGCCACCGTCGACGAGATCGAGCCGGAGGAAGTGCAGTGATTCTGCGCCCGGGGCGGTTCTCGCGGGTCGAGGGCCCGGTCGGGATCATCGTGATGGACGGCATCGGGCTCGGCCCCGCCGACGCCGGCAACGCCGTTTACCTGGCTCGAACGCCCGTGCTCGACGCGCTCTCGGCGCGCTACGGCAACGTGCCCCTCGCGGCCCACGGCCTGGCCGTCGGCCTGCCGTCCGACGAGGACATGGGGAACAGCGAGGTCGGGCACAACGCGCTCGGCTGCGGGCGGGTCTTCGCGCAGGGTGCGCGGCTCGTGAACGCGGCGATCGAGACCGGGGCGCTCTTCGAGGGGGCCGCGTGGCGGTGGCTGGTCGACGGCGTCCAGGCCTCGGGTGAGCCGCTGCACTTCCTCGGCCTCCTGAGCGACGGCAACGTACACAGCCACGAGCGGCATCTGTATGCGCTGCTCGAGCGGGCCAACCTCGAAGGCGTCGCGCGGGTGCGCATCCACGTGCTCACGGACGGGCGCGATGTGGGCGCCGTGACCGCGCAGGTCCACCTGGAGCGGCTCGAGGCCGTGCTCGCGCGCATCAACGCCCACGCGGGGCGCGACTACCGTATCGCCAGCGGCGGCGGCCGCATGCAGATCACCATGGACCGCTACGAGGCCGATTGGTCCATGGTCGAGCGGGGCTGGGCCGTGCACGTGCGCGGCGAGGGCCGGCCATTCCGCAGCGCGCTCGAAGCGCTCCAATCCTTGCGCGACGAAAACCCGGGCCTGAGCGACCAGTACGTGCCCGGCTTCGTCATCACCGAGGGCGGCGCGCCCATCGGCCCGATCCGCGACGGCGCCAGCGTGTGCCTCTTCAACTTCCGGGGCGACCGGGCCATCGAGATCACGCGGGCCTTCGAGAGCGAGACGCTGGCCGCCTTCGACCGCGGCCCCGTGCCGCGTGTCCGGTACGCCGGCATGATGCAGTACGACGGTGACCTCAAGCTCCCGACCCGCTACCTCGTCGAGCCGCCGGCCATCGACCGGACCCTCGGGGAGTACCTCGCGGCGAACGGGGTCACCCAGTTCGCGTGCAGCGAGACCCAGAAGTACGGGCACGTCACGTACTTCTGGAATGGCAATCGTTCCGGGTACTTCGACGCGCGCCTGGAGACCTACGAGGAGGTGCCGAGCGACGTGGTGCCCTTCGAGCAGCGGCCCTGGATGAAAGCCGCCGAGATCGTGGACGCGACGCTCCGCGCGCTGGCGGAGCGTAAGCCGGCGCACTTCCGGATCAACCTCGCGAACGGGGACATGGTCGGCCACACGGGCGACCTCGAGGCCGCGGTCGTGGCCGTCGAGTGTGTCGACCTGGTGCTGGGTCGGCTCCTCGCGGGCCTCGAGCGCCTGGGCGGGGTCGCGCTCGTCACCGCCGACCACGGCAACGCCGACGAGATGTTCGAGCGGGCGAAGGGCGGCGACTTCGCCGTCGACAAGGCCGGTCGCATCAAGCCTCGGACGAGCCACACCCTCAACCCGGTGCCGTGTTTCCTCTTCGACCCGCGCGACCGCGTGCCCGCGAAGTTGGCTGCCACCGTCGAGCGGCCCGGCCTCGCCGACGTCGCCGCGACCACGCTGGAGCTGCTCGGCTTCGAACCCCCCGAAGACTACGCACCCTCGCTCCTTCGCCCGCGCTGACAGGGTCCTCGGCGACCCGCCCCGACACCTTCGCCCCTTTTCGGCCGCTTCTGGGACCAGAAGAAGTAGAGCCAAAAGAACAAAAGGGGTCGAAAATGAAGCGTCTTCCGATTCTCGTCGTCCTGGTCGGCCTCTCGAGCGCCGCGTGTGATCCGTTCACGGGCCGAATCGCGATGCCGGTCGCTGACGACCAGGAGTTCGGCGCGCCCGGGGACGACTCCGACCTCGTGGTCGAGGCCGTCGGCCCCCGCTTCCCGGGGCCCTGCATCGTGGCGACCCGCGTCGACGACGACGAGAACACCGGGTTCTCCACGCGGACCTCTTTCGCTTACGACGAGGCGGGGCGGCAGACCGACGTCTGGTACGACGACGAGGACGCCGACGCCGCGCCGAATCTGCACGAGTATCGGACGCTCGATGCGCTCGGCCGGCCCCTCTCGGAGCACGTGGACGTCGGCGACGACGGTGAGGTCGACGCCACGACGACGTACGTACGTACGGACGACGAGCCGAGCCGCTGGGAGGCCCTGATGGACCAGGACCAGGACGGCGACATCGACAGCGTGCGGCGGGGCGCGACGCGGGCCGACGGGCAGCCGATCTACGAGGAGCTCGACGCCGAGAACGACGGCGAGTTCGAGCAGCGCATCGACTACGGCGTCGACGAACTCGGTCGCCACGCGGCGACGCGCATCCGGGACCTCGTAGGCGGTACGACGTTGGCCCTCCAGACGATTCTGTACGTGGGCGACGGCACGCGGTTGCAGGAGGTCCTGATCGACTGGGGGGGCGACGGCACGGACGAAGAGCGGACCGTCTTCGAGTACGACCGCTACGACCATCGCATCGCGATGCAGACGGAGCTGCGCACCGGCGGGCCCGACGGCACCGGCGCCGTGGTGTTGCGGACCGAGGACGAGGTCGACGCGGCCGGCAACGTGCTCCGGCGCCAGACGATGTACTTCGACGGCACGCCGGGGACCGAGTCGCTCTTCGACTACTCCTGCTTCTGAACGGAGCCGCCGGCCAGGCTCAATCTTCCGGCAGGCAGAAGCTCCGCTCGCTGCCGCTGAACGCGATCGGCAGGCATTGCGGCAGAGTCCCAGGGCAGTCGTCCGGCGTGTCGCACGCGCTGGTGCAGTACGCACCACTCGCACCCTCGACACACAGCGCGCTGGCGCACTGGCGCTCACCCTCCGGCGGATCGCACGCCTCGCCGGGCGCCCGGGGCCCGCGGGCACCCACCACACAGCAGGGCACGTCGTCGTCCGGCCCACCCTGGTCGAGACAGGCTTCGTTCGGGGCGCAGTCGTCATTCGAGAAACACGTGGCCGCCGGGATCTCGTCGCAGGCCCCGACGACGACCGGCGGGTCGGTCGGCGGCGCGGTCGGCGGCGCGGTCGGCGGCGCGGTCGGCGGCGCGGTCGGCGGGTCGGTCGGCGGGCCGGTCGGTGCATCCGTCGGCGGGCCGGTCGGTGCGTCCGTCGGCGGGCCGGTCGGCGGCGCCGTGGGGGCGACGACGGCGGCGTCGCGACCCGGCGAGAGGTCTCCGCCCGCGGCGGCCGGCTCCCCGCCGCTCGACGCGCTTTCGGCCCCGGGGTCGTCGCACCCGAGTGACAGACTCATGAATCCGCAAGACAGGAGGATCTGAAACGTTCGACCGCGCATCCGAGCACTATACTCGGAGTTCGAAATGCCCTTACCTCTCCGATTCGCGCTGTTCTTCTTGATGTTGAGCGCCACGACCTACGCGGCGCATCGGTACCTGTACCACCGCACCGTGCACGACCTCGGGCCGAGCGAGGCGTGGCGTCGAGTCGGCCGGCGCGTGTGGATCGCCCTGGGCGTGGGGCTCCTGCTCGCCCTCCCGCTCGGGCGCCTGCTGCCGCCGGACGTCGGCATCTTCGTGGCCTACACGGCCTTCTGCTGGATGGGGGTGCTCGCCATCCTGCTCCCCATGAACCTGGTCATGGAGCCGCTCCGGTTCTGGCTCGGTCGCCGCGCGCGCTCCGCCCTCGCGCTCCCCGGTGAGGACGGGCCCGCCGACCCGGGCCGACGCCTCGCGATGACCCGGATGACCGCGGCCGCCACCACGCTGGGGAGCGCCAGCGTCGCGGCGGCGGGTGTGACCACCGCCCTGGACGACCCCGACATCGTGCACGTCGAGGTGCGCCTCGACCGCCTCCCGGCGGCCTTCGACGGCTACACGATCGTTCAGTTGAGCGACATCCACGTGGGGCCGACCATCGGCCAGCGTTTCACGGAGCGCCTCGTCGAGCGCATCGATCCGCTGGCCCCCGACGCCGTGGTCATCACCGGCGACCTGGTCGACGGCCCCGTGCCCCGCCTGATCGAGGGGGTGCGCCCGCTCTCACGATTCCGCACGCGAGACGGCATCTTCTTCTGCACGGGCAACCACGAGTACTACTCCGGCGTCGACGCGTGGTGCGGCGCGCTCGAAGAGCTCGGCGTGCGGGTTCTGCGCAATGCGCGCCACACCCTGCAACGCACCGCGACCGACGGCGGCGCCGCAGCGATCGACCTGATCGGCGTCGACGATTGGAGCGGGGGCGGGGGCGCCGCGTCGGGCTTCGATGTGGGCAAAGCGGTCGAGGGTCGCGACCCCGAGCGCTGCGCGGTCTTGCTCTGCCACCAGCCTCGGGGCATCCACAAGGCCGCCGAAGCCGGCCTCGATCTGGTGCTCTCGGGCCACACCCACGGCGGCCAGATTTGGCCGTACGGATACTTCGTCGCCCTGATTCAACCCTACGTTCAGGGCCTCCACCGGCACGACGCCCGGACCCAGATCTACGTCAACCCCGGCACCGGCTACTGGGGGCCGCCGATGCGCGTGAAGATCCGCGCCGAGATTACCCACATCACGCTGCGGAGCACCGGCCGGGCGCCCGCGTGACACGCGCCGACTCAGTGCTCGTGGGCCAGGGCGCGCTGAATCCGCAGGGTGAAGGCGGCCAGCGCCTCCCGCCCCTCGGGCGCGATGTCCACGAAAGCGACCGCCAGATCCTGGGTCTCGTCGTCGAAGACCTCGCTCGAGGGGCGCTCGGCGACTCGAATGACCCGCCCGATGGCCGCGTGTCGTTTCGCATCCTGCGCGACGGCGAAGTCGAGCTCCACCAGGTCACCGAGCTGAGCGGCGTCCGCACGCCCGCCGAACGCCAGACCACCGATGCTGAAGCTCATGAACGGATCCGGCTCGGTCCACGGACCGTCGTCCTGGTCCCGAACGAGCCTCCACCGGAGCTGAATCGCACCGAAGTGGCGCGGGAAGGCGCGTTTGTCCTCACGCACCTGCGCGAGCTCCAGGAGTCGCAGGCGGCGGCCTTCGGACCCGAGCACCGCGCACTGGTAGCGACGATGGTCACCCCCATGCAGGTCGAGCACGATCCGCGTGTCTCGCTCGAGCTGAGTCGGTGGGCTGACGGTCAGGTCGAGCTCCCAGGTCCGCCCCGATCGTTGTACGACCCGGCCGCTCCGAGCGCGGACCTGGCCGTCGACGGTGAAGACCACGTCCGCCAGCAGCGGGGAGGTGCGGGCAGGGGTCATGGACGAGACGAGCAGCGGCATGCGGTGGCTCTCCAGGGGCAGGCTGAGGTGTCGAGGGCGTCTCCCGCACGGTTCGGCCTCGGCGCCACGAACCTTGAACGACCCGTGCACGAATTCAGTCATTTCAAGGACTTGGGGGTGGGTCTGTCGCGACACGTCCGCCCACTTGACGGTCGGGCGTGCCCTGGTCCACGGTGCGTCGTGTGCTGACGACCCTCACGGCCGGCCGCTACACCGTGCGGGGCATCTCGCTCGGCGGCCTCTCGACCTCGATTCACGTGCCCGAGCTCGACACGCTCTTCGACGTCGGGATGCCCCTGCGAAGCGCGGCGTCCGCCTCGGTCCTGTGCCTGAGTCACGGCCACGTGGACCACTTCGGCGCGTTGCCGGCCCTGCTCGGCATGCGCGCGCTCATGGGTGTACGTCGGCGCATGAAGGTGCTCTTGCCCGCACCGCTGGAGTCTGTCGTGCACGAGGTGCTGGCGGCGGTGAGCAAGCTCCACCGTTGGCCCCTCGAGGTGGAGACGGTCCCCATGGAGCCGGGCACGGAGGTGCGCCTCCACAGCGACCTCACCGTCCGCGCGTTTCGGACCTACCACCCTGTGCCGTCGCTCGGATTTCTCTTCCTGCGCAAGGTGCAGAAGATTCGCGCCGAGTACGCCCACCTGCCGGGCGAGCAGATCGGTCGCCTCCGCAGGCAGGGGGCGCCGGACCTCTTCGACACGGTCGAGCGCCACGAGCTGGCCTACGCCACCGATACGCTGCCCACGGTGCTCGAGCGTGAGCCCGACCTCTTCGGCGCGCGTGTGTTGATCCTCGAGTGCACCTTCCTCGACCACCGGAAGTCCGTCTCGGACGCTCGGGCCGGGTGCCACATCCACCTGGACGAGCTGCTGCCTTTCGCGCCGCGGTTTCGCAACGACGCGCTCGTGCTGATGCACTTCAGCCAGCTCTACCGGCCTTCCGAGGTGCACACGCTGCTCGACGCACGGTGGCCCGCCGAGTCACGCGAGCGTGTCCTGGCCCTGGCGCCGGAAGGCGACCACTGGCCGGGGTGAGCCGAGGCTCAGCCCTTCGCGGCGTCGCGCAGCGCGCGGGCCCAAACGAAGAAGCGGACGCGACCGAGATCGGCCACGGTCTTCACCTGGAACGCCTGGTCGAGCAGGACGGCCTGACGATCCGACAGGCCCTGCAGGATCGCGACCGGTGAGCCGGCGATCTCCTCGCAGGTCTTGCCCTCTCCGGCCTTGTCCACCCACTCCGGGTTCACGGTCGCCGAACCCCCGGCGCTGATCTCGGCGGCCCATCGGGGCAGGTGCAGACCAGCGAACGCGCGAATCGTCTCGACGCCGAAGGCGGCGCGGATCGCCTCTCCGTCGGCGTCCGTTACGCCCTTGAGCGCCGACACCGGGGCGTCGAGGACCTCGTCCAGGGTCTTGCCGTGCCACGCCTTGTCGAGATGATCGAGATTCATCCGTCCATCCTCCGTCGGGGGTGAAGCGCCTCAGTCCGGGCGCTGGAACTCGGTCGGGGTCGGTCCGCTCTCTTCCTGGATCACGAACTCGACGCGGCGGTTGCGGGCCCACGCCTGCTCGTCGTCGCGGGCTTCGAGCGGCTGCGTCTCTCCGTAGCCCTTGCTCGTCAACCGTCCGCTCTCCACGGCGCCCTTCTCGATGAGGAATGTGCGCACCGAAGCGGCGCGGCGGTCCGAGAGGTCGAGGTTGTAGCTGTCGGAGCCGCGGCTGTCGGTGTGGCCCTGGATCTCGACCTTGAGGATCTGCGGGTTCGCCTTCAGCGTGGCCGCGACCTCGTAGAGGATCGCGTAGCTCTCGGGCCGAATGACCGCCTTGTTGTACTCGAAGTAGATCTTGTCGAGGATCTGGATCTTGCCGCGGCTGATGAAGACCCGCTTCGCGGCCTCGGGGCAGCCGTCCTCGTCCTCGATGCCGTTGAAGTTCTCGGGCTCGTTCGGGCACTTGTCCACGTTGTCGAGCAGGCCGTCCTTGTCGTTGTCCGGATCGGGGCAGCCGTCCTCGTCCTCGAAGCCGTCGATGTCCTCGGGGTCGTTCGGGCACTGGTCCACCGCGTCGAGCAGGCCGTCGCGATCGTTGTCGGGATCGGGGCAGCCGTCCTCGTCCTCGAAGCCGTCCTTGTCCTCGGGCTCCAGCGGGCACTTGTCGAGCAGGTCGATGATGCCGTCCCCGTCGCGGTCGCGCTTGCCCTCGGGGCAGCCGTCCTCGTCCTCGAAGCCGTTCATGTCCTCGGGGATGTCGGGGCACTGGTCCACGATGTCCAGGAGACCGTCGTTGTCGTTGTCGGGATCGGGGCAGCCGTCCGCGTCCTCGAAGCCGTCCTTGTCCTCGGGCTCGTCGGGGCACTGGTCGATGTCGTCGTTGAGGCCATCGCCGTCGCGGTCGCGGATGGCGGGCTCGAAGACGATGCCGCCGAAGAGTCGCAGGTCGGGATCACCGGCGGCGTTCATCAGGCCGCGGCCCGCGCCGAACGTGAGGAAGGAGTTGCCCGCGATGTACACCTTGAGCGCGCCGAGGGCCTCGAGCGGGTTGGCCCGCTTGGCCCCGCCCTCGATGGGCAGTGCGCCGATGCCTTCGAAGATCAGGTCGAGGCGCTCCGGCAGCAGGATGAAGCCCACACCGAGCCCATACTGCACGTCGGAGCCCGCGACGACCGGGTCTTCGCGCGACACTCGGGTGCCGTCCGCGAGGATGACGGGCGCGGTCGCGTCCGAGAGCTCGCGCTTGTCTCGAAGTCGAGCCGCCCCGTTCACCGCCATGTAAACGCGCGAGCCCAGCATCCAGTCCACGGCGAGGCGAGGCGTGAAGTACGCCCCCTGCCCGTGGGAGACGAAGGCGTCGGATTCGCCGGTGTCGAGGGTGACGGACGGCACCAGCGCGACGCCGACCCCGTACTTCTCCCGGTCGAGCAGCTTCACCTTCAGGCTGAACTGCATGTCGCCGAAGCCGTCGGCGGTCAGGGTCTCTTCGGCGCCGACGCTGTCGCCGCTGCCGCGGACGATGACGACCGGCAGGTTCGCACCCACCTCGACGACGTTCCAGAAGCCCAGGGCGAGCACGAAGTTGCCCGTGCCGAGGCTGTCGACCACATCGACGGTCTTGCCGTCGATCTTCTGCTTCAAGGGGTTGAACGCGTAGTTCAGGTACAAGCCGAGGCTCGGCTCGAGGGTGCCCAGCGCCTTGGAGCGCTCGAGCGTGACCATGCCTTTCGAGTCCATCGCGGGTCGAAAGTTCTGAACGTCGAGGTCGTAGGGCTCCTGGGCCGCGGCGGGGCTCGCGAGTCCCGCGCCCAGAGCAGCGCCTACGAGGGCGGTGGCCCAAATGGATCGAGAAAGAGCAGGGAACACGGCACTCCCTCACGCTGGTCCGGCAAAACGGGGGGAGGCTAACGCTTCAGAAGGCGAAAGACTACTTCTTCAGCTCTTGCTCGATCTGCTGAATCTTCAACTCGATGGCCGGTTTGTAGCCGGGGTTCGACTCGCGATCGAGGTACTTCTTGCAGTGGTACAGAGCGCGCTCCAGCCGCCCCATCGGGGGGTAGATCGCGCACAGGCGCTGGTGCGGCAGCTTCTCCCGCGTACGGAGCTTGTGGGCGCGCTCGTAGAGCTCGGCGGCCTCTTCGCGTCGGCCCAGGGCCATCAGCTTCAGACCTTCGGCCACGAGGCCCTCGTAGTCGGCGTCTGAGCCCGAGGGTCGACGCTCGTCCGGGGGTCGGCGTTCGGCCGAGGCCGGCGCGGGCGCACCCGAGGGCGGGGTCGGACGACTCGCAACGGAGGGCGGGTCGGCCTCCCGGACCCGTCCAGCCTCGGCGGCCTTGATCGCCGAAGCGAGCCGGCCCGCCTCGCTGAAGCCCCGGCGCTGCAGGTCTTGCTGGATGGCGCGGGCACCGTCGAGTTGGTTGGACTCGATGAGGTCGAGGCCGCGCTTCAGCTCGCCCGCCCCGAACTTCGGCTCGGCCTGCTTCCGGAGCTTCTGGGCCTCCGGGGTGTAGCGGCTGTCGGTCGGGAACTCGACGGCGGCGAGGTAGGCGTCCGCCCACTCGCCGTTCTCGACCGACTCTCGCAGCGTGGCGAGCAGGCCGCGGGCGCGCCCCTCGGATTGCGCGAGCGCGCGGCCGGCGAGGGCCTCGGGGTTCTCGGGGGTGGACTGCAGCGCCCGGTCGAAGACCCGCTCGGCCGACGCGAAGTCCTCGCGCTCCAGGTGGCCCCGCGCCTCGGCGAGGAGCTGTTTCACGTCCACGGGCGCCTCGGGCGCCGCGGTCGGGGGCGGGCTGCTCGGGATCGCGGGGCTGCCGGCGATCGTCGGGTTCACGGGGGCAGGCGTGGGCTTGCGGACGAGGTAAAACGTGCCGATCGCGATCGCCGCGAGCAGCAGGGCGATGACGACCAATCGGCCGGTGCTCGCCGAAGACTCCAGGGCGACGTCGTCGATGTCGGCGGGCGTGAACGTGTACGACTCGCCGGGACCCACGAAGCGCAGCTTGACGTGCCCGAGCTCGATGATGTCGCCGTTGACGAGCGTGACGGTCCCGAACTGCTCGCCGTTCACCTTCACGCCGTTGGACGACGCGAGGTCGATGATCGTGAAGCTCGCATCGCGCACGACGATCTTGGCGTGGTTGCGCGAGATCGAGCGGTGGTTGACGACGACGTCGTTCTCGTCGGTGCGCCCGATGATGATCTCGCGTCGGCCGAGCTCGAAGGTCTCGCCGCCCAGGTTGCTCGAGACCACCACCAACTTGCCGCGTTGCTCGGCGGGGAGTGTGTCCTCCTCGGCCTTGACACTCCGGACCTGGGTCTGTGTCTCCAGACCGCCGTCACGCGCCGCATCCGCGCGCACCGCGGGGTTGTCGCCGGTCGGCGACGCGCCCGGCGCGTCGAGCTGGAGCGCGAGGGAGTAGTCGCCGATCTGCACCAGATCGCCCGGCCGCATCACACACTTGCCGGCGATGCGGTCGCCGTTGAGGCGGACCCCGTTGTTGCTGTCGAGGTCCTCGACGATCACCGAAGGCTGGCCGGTCTCGCCCGCGCGCAGCAAACGCGCATGGCGGCGCGAGACGTTGCGCTCCGTGAGCCGGATCGTGTTGCCCTCTTTGCGCCCGATCGTGATCTCATCACGGATCAGGGGGACGACGGTGGTCTTGCCTTCGTCGTCCTCGATGATGAGACGCAACATGGCGCTCCCACGGAGAGGGTTTGCCCGTGCCTGGCGAAGCGGAACGGGGAGGAACGGATACCACACGCCGCGCCGACCGGCAATCCGGCGCGTTTCCGGCCGCCCCTCAGAGCGCCAGCTCGGACGCTCGGTAGAGCCGGATGCGTCTGCGTTCGAGGTCGAGCAGCCAGGTGCGTAAAACGCTCAAGTTCGTGGCATCGCCCTGAACGACGGCGACGGCGGCGCCCTCCAGGACCAGCGCCGCCTCGACGGCCTTCTGGGCCGCGCTGACCTCCTGCGAGGGCGCGTCCAGGACGTGGGTGCGCCGCGTCAAGCGGACACCGAGCACACGCGCGGTGGCCTCGGCGACGCTCGTGGGCGACGCACGGTCCTCCACGAAGAACAGACCTCGGCGCTCGATGGATTTCAGCACCGCCCCGATGTGGGGCGCCGACGCCTCGATTCGACCGCCCTTGTGGCCGATCGCCCCGACGGCGACGGGAATACGCGCCAGCAGGGCGTCCGTCGCCTCGAGGAGGGCCTCGGGTGTCATGGTCGTTCCCAGGACCGACGTCCCGTCCGGGACCTGGGGCGGCTCGGCCTCCAAGGGCAGCTCGACGAGCACCTCGCGCCCGGCGTCCGCGAGGCGCGCGGCGAGCTGGTCCGCGCCGGCCGAGCCAGGCCGAATCGCGAAGGTCACGTGTTCGTTCACGGTCAACAGCGCGTCCGCCAGCCCCGGATCGGCGCCGAGCCCTTTGACCACCACGACGAGCCTCGGCCCGGCTGGGAAGCCCCGCAGCGCGAGCACCGGTCGACCACCGCTCGAGACGGCGCGGAAGACCGGGCGATTCGGGCGGTCACCGCCGATGTTCCGGGACAGCGTCAAGCCCCCGGCCGCGAGAGCGCCCGTCAGGTCGTCGAGCGTGCGCCCACACGCCACGGCCTCGGGGCAGGGGAACGACAGCAACGGGAAGGTCTCGTTGGGGGCGCGACCGGGACCGCGCAGCGCCAGTCGGCCGTGTTCGACGGCCGTGTTCGGCACGCCGACCTTCTCGAGCGCCGTCTGGACGAGCGTGCGGGACGCTCCGGGATCGCTGGGCGGAGGGGGGGGCGGCGCGTCCCCGCCGCTGGACGCGGGCCGTGCGGCGGACTCGACGCCGAGCGGTCGGCCGGCGTCGAGCGCACGCAGCGCGACGAGCGTGAGGCCGACACCCACGGCCCCGGCGACCAGGAGCCCGACGATTCCAGGCCGGCGGGGTTCGGGCGACGAGGTGTCCCCAGGCTCGGACGGCGGCGTTTCGTTCAACGGACGCTCCGGGCGCGGCGCTCGAGCACCGCGGTCAGCTCGAGCACCTCGAGGGCGCGACGCTGCACCGCGTCGAGCACCTCGGCCGCGTTCGCGCCCACGCGCGCCGGCGGCGCCGGGCGATCGAGCGCGCCGTCGAGGTCGGCCTCGCGCATCGGCGGCTCGAGTTCGTTGGCGCGGGGCAAAGGGGGGTCTTGTGCGGGCGGGGCCTCGTCGGCTTCCGGCACGACGACGTCCGGTTCGATGCCCTGGGCCTGGATCGACCGACCCGACGGGGTCAGGTAACGCGCGACCGTGAGCTTGAGCCCACCGCCATCCGAGAGGTCGTACAGGTTCTGCACGCTGCCCTTGCCGAAGGTGCGGGTGCCCACGAGCACGGCCCGACCCCGGTCTTGCAAGGCGCCGGCGACGATCTCCGACGCGCTCGCGCTGCCGGCGTTGACCAGCACGACGACGGGCATCGAGGGCAACGTGCCCGGCCCGCGGGCCTCGAAGGCCTCGAGCTCCCGCCCACCGCGGCCCACGGTGCGCACGATGGCGCCCCGGTCCAGGAGGGTGTCGGAGAGCGAGACGGCCTCGTCGAGGAGCCCGCCCGGGTTGTCCCGCAGGTCGAGCAGCAGGCCCTTCAGCGCGCCCCCGGCCTCCGACTGTAGACGGTCGAAGTGGCGCACGAACTCCGTCGTCGTGTTCTCCTGGAAGGCGCGCACGGCGATCCACGCGACACCGGGAGCCACCAGGCGCCCGACGACGGGCTCGACCCGGATGAGGGCCCGCTGGAGCTCGACCCGGAGCGCAGGCACCCGCCCCCGGTCCACCGTCAGCTCGACCGATGAGCCGACGGCGCCCCGCAGCCGCTCCACGGCGCCGTCGACCGAGAGGCCCTCGGTGTGTTGCCCGTCGATGGCCACGATGCGGTCGCCGCGCCGCAATCCCGCGCGGGCCGCGGGGGTCTCGGGGAAGACCGAGACCACGGTCAGTCGGTCGTCGCGCTCGTCCAGCTCGAGCCCGATGCCCGCGTATCGCCCCTGGGTGTCGTCCCGGAACCGCGCGTAGGCCGCGGCGTCCATGAACTCCGAGTGCGGATCCAGGGCGTCCACCATGCCGCGCACGGCGCCGTAAACGACGCGGGCCTCATCCACGGGCTCGACGTACTCGCGCCGTATGAAGCCGTAGACCTCCCCGAAGACGTCCAGCGCGCGGTACGGGGACCCGGGGCTGCGCTCGGCGCTCGCGTCGAGGCCGACGAGCGCGCTCGTGCCGGCGCCCGCGGCGAAGGCGATGGTCAGCGGGAGAAGCGCGCGGGGACGCATGCCCTCGCTTATCCCGCCGATGCCCCGCCGATTCAAGTTTGGCGCTGCGCGGCGCGCCTCAGCGCTCGACGGTCAGCTCGAGGTTCCCGCCGCGCACGCGGACGGTACCGGGCACGATGTTCAGCCAGGCCGGCGCGGCGGGTCGACCGTCCTCGAGCAGGTCGAGCTGGTTGGCCGCCTGCACGAGCGCGTTCTGGAGACCGCGCTGCGTCTGGTTGGAGCCGAAGATGATCTCCCCGGCCGTGAGGAGCGCGTTCTCGCCGTCCGCCTGAATGCCGGGAAGGAACGGCTGGAGGATCGCGCCGCCCGCGTCCGTCGCCTGGAGAGACCCCTCGAAGACCGCGTCCACGATCGACAGCTCCGGCATCGAACACGCGCCGTTGATCACGCCGAAGTGCAGCTCACCGGCCGGGCCGACGAGGTCGTACCAGGGATGCACCGCGCCGCGGGTCTGAATCTCGGTCCCCGCCGTCTCGAAGCCCATCCGCAGAACCAGGTTCGAGCCGCTCGCGCGGGCGGTCCAGCTGTTCAGGTTGAGCTCGTCGATGTCGACGTCGATGCGGCCGAAGGGGAAGACCTCGACGCCAATCGTCGGCACGGCGAAGTTCGACGCCGGCACCCCGGCCGCGCGCAGGTTCGCGCCCGGCGAGAAGTTGCCGGTCGGCGAGTCGATGCGCACCGTCGAGCCCGCCAGCACGGCCCCGAGCGCGGCCCCGACCTGCGCCGAGTTCGCCGTGAACGTGCGCCGCTCGGTCACGATGTCCACTTGGCGGACCGAGTCGTCGTCGTTGAGGACGAAAAGGCGATTCTGAACCGAGGACGTGAAGGTGTCGGCGTTCGCGAGGACCCCGATGCGCTTCCAGTAGCCGCCGCAGCCCGTGCCCTCGTTGATCCAGAGGCTGTCGTCGTTGTTGAGGGCGTAAACGCGCGAATCCACGAAGCCGCCGCCGACCGCGATGTGGTTCGCCCCCCCCGGCGTGTCCTTCACGGTCCACGCGGCCAGGTTGCCGCTGGACGAGAGCTGGTTCGTGCCCCGCTGGAGCTTGTAGGCGATCGGCACGGGGATGACGAGCGCGAGGATGTTGCTGGACTCGACCTCGCGGGCGTCGGCGATCACCCCCGAGGCCACGCTGGGCAGCGTCAGGGCCGCGGTATTGGCGGCCTTGAGGACGTTGCCGCGGCTGTCGAGGTGGTGCAGGACGTTGCCGTGGCAGAAGAGGTCGCCGGGGTTCACGACCCGGCCCACGTTCGCGAAGACCGCGGACGACGCCGGCGTCGCGTTCACGCGGATTGTGCCGTCGGCGCCCAGGGAATAGACCCGGCCGTCGCTGCACGCGGTGATGTTGTAGGCCCCGACGGAGCGGCCGATGTTGCGCGTGTCGAGTCGAAGCGCCTGGGCCCCGCCGGCGAGCAGGGTCACGGCGACGGAGGCGGAGAGCGCGGCGGAGAGCTTGCGGTTCATGGGGTGGCCTTTCGTGCGTTCTGGCAGGAATCGAGCCGGTGTCTTTCCGGGTCGATGAGGTCCTGCTGAAAGGCCGCGCGCTTCTTTGCGAGGCGCTGAACGAATTCTTCAGCGCGTCGCGAAAAAGCTCTCGGGATCGATGGCCTTACGGTGTCGGCGCAGCTCGAAATAGAGCATCGGACCGCGCAACGACCCCGAGTCCCCCACCACGCCGAGCACGTCGCCGCCGCGGACCACCTCGTCCGGCGCCCGGGTGAAGCTGTCCAGGTGTGCGTAGAGCGTGTGCCAACCGTCGCCGTGGGAGACGATCATCAGGTTCCCGAAGCCCAGGTAGGTGCCGGCGAAGACCACGCGGCCCGCGTGCACGGCGCGGACGGGTGCGCCGAGCTGGGCGTCGATCTCGACCCCCTTGTTCTCGATGCGTGTCCCGAGCTCGGGCTCCTCTCGAAGGCCGAAGCGGGTCACGATTCGCCCAGGCGTGGGCATGGGCAGGCGGCCGCGCTCCGCCTCGAAGCGGGTCGACACGGACTCGTGACCCTTGCCCGCGAGGCCGGTGTCCGACTGCCCCCGGAGCCCGGCCAACAGGCCCGCGCGCTCGCCCCGCTCGCGCTCCAGCGACGCGCGCTGCCTCTCCAGGGAGGCGGTCTCTTCCTCGATCTGAGCGACGGCGACCTTGCGCGCCGCCGTCGCGTCCGCCCACGCTCGCTTCGACTGCTGGAGCTCCGTGATGAGACGCGCGTCGTGCCGAAGCACGCGCCTGAGCCAGTCGCGCCTGAGCACCACGTCGGTCGGGTCCTGGGCGCCGAGCAGAATCCGCAACCACGCGACGTCGTCGAGCCGACCTCGCGCGCGCAACCGTTGCTGGACCAGGGCCTTGCGGGCCTCCACAGTGGTCTGAAACTCCGTGACGCTCTGTTCGAGATAGTCCAGGGCGCGCTGCTGCTTCTGGAGGCGCGCGCGGGTCTCCGCCTGCTGGAGCGCGAGCTGCACGATCACCCGGTCCAGCGCATCGATGCGTTCGAGCAGCGCCCGCTCGCCCTGACGGGACGACCGACGGCCTTCCGGAGCGGCCTCCGTCGTCCGCGGGCTCGAGACCGCCGCGAGACTCACGCCGAGCGCCAGCAGTCCGCTCAGGGCAGGCCCACGCATCGAGGACCTCATCCGCGCCCGCTCGGCACACGCAAGTAACGACCTACGGCCACGTGGCTCGCGAGCACACCGACCGCGACCGCCCCGGTCGCCAGCGCCGCGGAGACCGCACCCTCGAGGAACGCGAACGGCACGTGCCCCAGCTCGAAGCGGAGCACGTCCCCTTCGGGCACGAGCAAACGCCACCCGCCGTAGAGCGTCAGGAGCGCCAGGCCGGCGCCGAGGAAGCCTTGAAGCCCCCCCTCCAGGTAGAACGGGACCCGCACGAACGCTTGAGAGGCGCCCACGAGGTGCATCACCTCGATCTCGTCGCGGCGGGCAAAGAGCGCGAGACGCACCGTGTTCGTCACGATGAAAACGACCGCCATCGCGACGAGCACCGCGACCGCGAGACCCGCGAGCCGCAGCAGGTCTCGAAACGTGCGCAGCCGCTCGAGGATGTCCTGCCCCCAGGCCACGTCCTCCACCACCGCGGTCTGCGGGAGCGCCCGCAGGCGCTCCGCGAGCGCCGACAAGGTCGCCTCGTCGCGTCGACCCGCCACGAGCCCGACCTCGATGGAGACGGGCAGCAGGTCGGACCCGACCCCCTCCACGAGGGCCGCGTCGGCGCCCAACGCCTCCCTGAAGTCTGCGAGGGCTTGCTCTCGGGTGCGGACGGTGACGCGCTCGACCTCGGGCAGCTCGAGGACCTGAGCGCGCAAGGCCACGGCATCCGCTTCGGTGGCGTCGGCGCTCAGGAACGCGACCAGTCGGACCTCGGCGCCCCAGGCCTCCGCCAGCCGATCCACATTCGCCATGACCAGCAGGCAGAACGCCAGGACCATCACGGCGATCGCGATGGTGCTGATGGCGACGAGCTGCACGAGCGGGGCCTGCCGCATCGAGCCGAGCGCCTGTCGCACGAAGTACCGCAGGCGGTACCACAACGCGCTCACGCCGCATCCTCCGTGACACGGCCATCGCGGAGCGTGATGCACCGCCTCGGGAACGCCTCGAGCAGACGCGGATCGTGGGTCGCGACCAGGACCGTCGTCCCGCGGATGTTCACATCGACCAGGAGGTTCATGATCTCGAACGTGAGCGCGGGATCGAGGTTGCCCGTCGGCTCGTCCGCCAGGAGGATCGCGGGCTCGTTGACGAGCGCGCGCGCGATGGCCACGCGCTGTTGCTCGCCGCCGGAGAGGCGGTCCGGAAACGTGTGCACCTTGTCGGCGAGTCCGACTTGCCGCAGCACGATACCGACGCGGCGCTGGATCTCCCGAGGCGGGTGTCCGACCACCTCCATGGCGAAGGCGACGTTGTCCCAAACCGTGCGATTGGCCAGGAGCTTGAAGTCCTGGAACACCACCCCGATGTTTCGCCGAAGGAGCGGAATGCCGCTCTGCCGCATGCGGTGGATGTTCCGCCCGGCGATGACGATCTGCCCGTGCGTGGGCGCCTCGGCCGCGAAGAGCAGCCGGAGCAGCGTGCTCTTGCCCGCGCCGGACGGACCCGTGAGGAAAACGAGCTCACCCCGTGCGATCTCCAGGGTCACGTCGTCGAGCGCGCGCTGGTCGCGTGTGTACTGCTTCGAGACGTGAAAGAGGCGAATGAGCGGCTCAGCCCCGTCGACGTTCACGTCTCGTCCACGTCTTCCAGGAGCCAGGCCAGCGCGACGTCATCGAAGCGGGTGTCCGAGACGAGGTCCGTGGAGAACTCGACCGTCACGCGGGGGGCGCGCACCGGTGAGCCGGCCGGCGGGCTCACGTTCGGCAGGGACAGGCGATCCTGCACGGCCGCTGGACCGGGAATGGGCGGCGCGACCTTCACGGTCGCGGCGACGACCTGCTCCATGGACAGTTCGAGGGAGCCCGCGACCGCGATCGGCGTGGGACGCTGCGAGAGCGGCTCCTCGAGGTCTTCGACGGGCTCGAGGTCCTCGGAGCCGAAGTCGTCGATCTCCTCCTCGGCCACCGCCGGGGTCGCCACCTCGGCCGCCCGCTGGGACGCGGCTTCGGGCGCGTCGCTCGCGAGCGGCAGCGCCGGCCCCTTCTTTTTCATGTTCATCGGGCGGCGGGCGAGCTCGTCGAACTCCCCGGCGAGCAGCGCGGCGTGCATGGCGCGCAGCTCGGCCCGCATGTGCTCGCGCACGAGGTCGGCCACATTCGGCTGCCCCGCGACGTGGGCGTAGTCGAACTTGCGACTGCCGAGGATCGTCCCGAACAGGAAGAGGTGCGTCATGATGACCGGGTTCGCGACGCCCGAGTCCTCGGTCTGGATGTGGAACGTCTTGCCCTTGTAACGAATGTCGAGGTTGAAGCCGGGGATCACGGAGGGCCTCCCGCGCCGAGGAAGAGATCCACGTGTTCGAAGGTGCCGAGCGCCTCTCCCCAGAACCGACGGGCGAGGTCTCCGACCCGCTCGGGCGCGTCGGTCACACAGAAGCGCCGAGGGCCGTCCCCCGGATCCGTCGACTCGAGACCGGTCCGGTGCAAGTACGCCGCCACTTCGCGTGCCACGGCCGTCGCCGAGTCCACGAGCCGCACGTCGCGCCCGAGCAGCATGCGCGCGGTCTCGGCGATGGTCTCTCTCAAGAGCGGGTAGTGCGTGCAGCCGAGAATCACCGTGTCCACGTTCGTCCCGGCCAAGGGGGCGAGATACTCCCGCGCCACGAGGGACGTGACCTCGTGCCGGGTCCACCCCTCCTCGACGAGCGGCACAAAGAGCGGGCACGCGATCTGGAGCACGGCACGGTCGGGATCCAGCTCGTGAATGGCCTGCTCGTAGGCGCCGGAGCGCACGGTCACAGGGGTCCCGAGCACCGCGATCGTGCCGCCGTCGGAGACCTCGACGGCGACCCGCGCGCCCGGTCGGATCACCCCGAGCACCGGCACGTCACTCCCGTCGGCGAGACCGCCCAGCGCGTGGGCCGATACGGTGTTGCAAGCGACGACGACGAGCTTCACCCCTTGCTTCCGCAGGAACGCGACGTTGTTCCGGGCGTAGCGCACGATCGTCGCGGGGGAGCGTGTCCCGTACGGCACGCGCGCCGTGTCGCCCAGATACACCAGCGACTCGTGGGGGAGTGCGGCGCGGATCGCCGCGGCGACGGTCAAGCCGCCGAGCCCTGAGTCGAATACGCCGATGGGTGCGCTCATCGGCCGGGCACGCTAGTCACGCGCGGCCCCGCGGTCAATCGCCGCGCGTCAGGGAGCGGGCTCGCCGAAGTCCATGCAGTAGCGGATGAAGATCGACGTCGTCTCCACCGCCGCCGGAAGGTCGTGCTCGACGGTGTACGAGATGATGCCGAACTCGAGGAGCGGCAAGTCGTCTGGGTCGTTGTACTCGTTGGGGTCGACGATGGAGAACGTGCGGACGAGGCCGACCGGCTGCTCCGGCACACCGTTGAAGAAGCAGAGCGGTGAGAGGTCGACCTCCGTATCCGGGGTTCCCGTCGTCACGAAGACGGGCGGCTGCGAGCGTCCGATGGGCCGAATCTCGAGGTTCGCCTTGCCGCTGTCGCGGGAGTCGAGGCAGTTGCCGTTCACGTCCAGCATGCGCGCCACAAAGTAGGTCGAGCCGCCACGGGGGATGATCACGTCGACGTCCTGGATGCCGTCGTCGTCCATGTCCGCTCGGCAGGCGCCCACAGGCGCCGGCGCGCCCCGCCCGCACACCCGGTTGGGGGAGTTCACGCAACTCTCGTCGGCGGGTGTGCCCAGCTCCGAGTAAAGGCCGTCCGACGCGCCGACCCACACGAGCGTGGTCGAGGTCCAGATCTGGGTCTCGGCGTCCCACGCCTCGTTGCCCGGTGTGTACACCCCGTCGCCGACGACGATGTCCTCGTAGGGTTCACCGTCGTCGTAGCGGCTGTTGTCGTTGGTGTCGACGAACGGCTCGCCCAGGTCGTGGGTCCCCGGCTCGAAGATGTCGACGCCTTCCGTGTAGACGAGGTCGCCATCGCTGTCGACGAAGGACTCCTCGCCGCGCGTCGAGACGATGACCCGCACGAGGCCGTCGCGCGGGTTGTAGACGAACTCACCCGGGACAGCGTTGCGCAGGCTGTTGAACGCATCCGCGCGGAACGTGTCCTCGTACGGCAGCGGGGCCGTGTCGCGCGGGAAGGGCCGCGCGACGGCGTAGTCTGCGGTTGCGCGCCCCTCTTCGTCGGTGAACGAGACCGCGTTGACCCCGCCGCCGATGGAGCCGGCCTCCGTCGTGAAACGCACGGAGGTCCCTGCCGCCACGCGATTCTGGAGCCGGTCGGCCAAGGACGCGGTGCACGCCGTCTCCGGCCCGAGGCCGACGAGCCAGCGGTCACCGTCGTTGCCGGGCTCGGCGGCCGGATCGAAGTAGCGCCAGGTGAAGGCGGGCTGGATGGGCGACGAGCACAAGAAGGTGAGCTCGTCGGCGCTCGGCAGGCCGGAGATGATCGTCAGCTCGGGGCTGAGCTCGCTGACCTCGTCGAACTCGTCACTCCCCGCGCGCGGGAAGAAGGCGGTCGCCCGGACCTTCACCTGCCCGGGGCGGTTGCCGGACTGGAAGACCGTGGCCGCGAGGCCCTGAGTCGCCATCTCGCCCGTGATCTCGGTGAAGACCTCGCGGGGCTCGAGGCGCAGGTCGTTCTCGGGGATCGTATTGTCCACGATGTCGAAGGTCACGCGGATGCGCTCGGTGACCGGCATCGCGTTGTTTTGAAGCTTCCAGCTCAAGATCACCGAGTTCGGCCGGTCCGGCGATACGTTGGCGCGCATCCCGAGCGCGAGCTTGTCGCCGCGCGGCTCGTTGAAGCTGATCTGGTATCGGCTGGGCGGGGCGGCGTCGACCTCGGCGTCCGGCCCGAGATCGGGGGCGGCGTCGGCTCCGGCGTCTACCGCTGCGTCGACCTCGGCGTCCGTGGGGACGTTGCAGATGTTCTGGCAATCGCACAGCCACTGGGCCTTGGGCACACAGCGGAAGGGCCAGCCGTCCTCCTTGGCCATGATGACCGGCTCGCCCGTGCGCTCGTACCGCTCGACGAAGGCGTAGAGCTTGTGGGTGCCCACCTCGTCGCAGAAGACCGCGTCCTCGACCTGGTCGCCGGCGAAGACCAGGTCGGCGACGGTCTTCCCCTGGGGCTCGGTGTCGGAGGCGGTCGAGCGGAAGCGGAGGCCGGTGCCTCCGGGCGCGCCCGCGTTGGTCCCGACGTACAGCTTCACGGCCGTGCCCGCCTCGAAGGCGCCCGAGGTGCGCCCCGGATCAATGCCCGTCGCGCTGATCTGCGCGTACTCGAGCGTGTCGTTCGTGAGGTCCTCCAGGGTCGCGACCGGCAGCAGGTTGCCGTCACACGCGCTGTAACCACGGACCTGCAGCGCCGGATCACCCTCACGGACGATCGATCCGGAGTCTTCGTCGCAGCCCGCGAGCGCGAAGGCCACGCCCAGTAGGATCGCAGGCCCTGTGAACCACCGGCCATTCGCGCGCATGCTCGCCTCCATTTGGAACCCCCGACGCACCGGACTCGGCCATGACCCTATCGGCCGGTCCGAGAGAGTGTCAACTTCTCTACGACCGCTCCGCAGGCCGACTTGAGCGCCGTTCCGTTGACCCGAGGCGCCCGGATGCATAGAGTCCCGGGCCCGTTCGTCCCCGCTCGGCAGTGAGGTTTCGATGTTGCATCGCAGCGCGCGCCCCATCGGGATCGTCACGAGCGTGCTCGTCGGGCTTGCGGCGCCGGCGGTTCGGGCCGGGGGCTTCGAAACAGAGTACCCCGACAATGGGGGGCGCGCCCTGGGTCGGGCGGGCGCCTTCACGGCACGGGCCGACGACCCGAGCGCGATCTACTACAACCCGGCGGGGCTCTCTCGCCTCGACGACGCCCACCTCTACGTCTCGGCGAACGTGCTCTCCCTGACGCACACTTTCGAACCCGCCGCGCGCACGGCCACCCGCGGAAGTCGCCGGATCGTGGTGGAGTTCGACACCGTCGAGCAGTCGGAGCCGCTCTTCGTCGCGCCGTTTTTGGCCGGTCACTTCGACCTCGAGGCGCTGCCGAGCCTCGACTTCGCCGTGGGGGTCTACGGGCCGGCCGCGAACGGCCATCGGAAGTACGACGACCAGTTCCGCCCCGTCGGCGCGACCAGCGGCGGCGGCCGGGACGAGCGCGACACACTCGCGGCCGCACGCGCCGACACCCTGGTGCCGAACGGCCTCATCGTCGAGAGCGAGCTCACGCAGATCTTCCCGACGGCCGCCGTCTCGTGGCGCATCCAGCCGGATCTGAGCGTCGGCGTCTCACTCCAAAACTCCATGGTTTTCGCGAAGTTGCGGCAGGGGTCGGGGGGGTCGTTTCCGGGCCAGGCCGAGCTCGAGGTCATGGACCTCTTCTCGCCGACGGCGATCCTGGGTGTGCATTGGCGGGCGCTCGAGCGCCTCGAGTTCGGGCTCGCGGCGCGGCCGCCCGTGGCCGTCGAGGCCTCGGGCAAGGCCAAACTGCGTCGGTACGCCGAGTGTCAGCAGCCCAGCGCGAACGGGTGCGAGGGCAGCCCCGAGGCCGAGTTCGGTCGCGCCTGGCCGCTGCGCGGCGAGCTCCCGCTCGTCGAGACGAACGGCACCACGCCCGAGGACGGCGTGACCATGCGTTTCTCGAACCCCGCGTGGGTGCGGGTCGGCGCGCGGTGGGTCGAGTCGACCTGGGACCTGGAGCTCGACTACATCTTCGAGGGCAGCTCGACGCACGCCGAGTACGCCATCGACTTCGACGCGCCCATCGTGAACCTCCCGGCGGAGAACGGCGCGGGCACGCTCATCCCCATGCCGGACCTGAAGGACCGCCGCGCCTACGTGAACACCCACGCCGTGCGGCTCGGCGGCGACTATGTCGTCGTGCCCGACCGGCTCTCGGTGCGCGCGGGCACCGCCTACGAGACCGGCGCAAGCCCGCAGGCCTACACCCACCTCGACTTCCCCGGCATGGACCAGGTCACCGGCGCGGCGGGGGTCGGCGTGCACTTCGAGTCCGTCGACCTGGACCTCGGCGCGAGCTACACGCACTTCCTCGAGCGCACCGTGACCGACAGTGACGTCCGCCTGACGGACGTCCAGCGCGGCCGCGCGGAGTGGGACGTGGTCGGCAACGGCACGTTCGCGGGGCACTACCTCGTCTTCGGCCTCTCCTCGACCTGGCGGCTGTAGGTCGGATGTCCGACGTCTTTCCGCTCGAAAAGGTGCTCTCTCGGCTTCGCCAGGGGGCCAACGCCGACATCTCCGGCGTGGACGCCGACTTGGCGGCCTACGTCGCCGTCGCGCTGCAATCCCGGCTCGACCGACCCGTGGTGGTCGTGGCCCCCGAGGCCGCGGACGCGAATCGGGTCGCCCACGACCTCGAGTTCTTCGCGGGGCCCGAGGCGCGTGTCGTGCTGCTCTCCACGGTCGAGGCGAGCCCCTACGGCGACCTCAGCCCCGACCGCGCGGCCGTCATGGAGCTCATGGCGCAGCTCGCGCTGCTGGCCTGGGACCAGGCGGGCACCTTCACGGTGGTCGCGACCGAGACCCTGGCGCGTCGCTGTGTGCCCCGAGGTGTGCTCCTCGACCGCAGCTTCCTCGTCGTCTCCGGCAAGCCCCTCGAACGCGACGCCTGTCTGCGGGCCCTGGCCGATGGCGGTTACCACGCGGTCGGGTCCGTGGAAGACCCGGGCACCTTCGCCATTCGAGGCGGCTTGCTCGACGTCTTCCCGCCCCACCTCGCGCACCCGATCCGCATCGAGCTCTGGGGGGACGAGGTCGAGTCGATCAAGCCCTTCTTGCCCGATACCCAGCGCACGTCGGGCGAGCCGCTCACCGAGGTCATGCTGCCGCCGGTGCGCGAAGAGCTGCTCATCCGCCCGTACAGGGAAGACGCGGCGCAGGGCATCGTGGCGGCGGGTGGCGCGGCCGGGGTGCCGACCCGCAAGCTCCAGCCGCTCCTCGACGATTTGCGCAGCGGCATCCCCTTCATGGGCATCGAGGGCTTTCGCCCCGCCTTCTACGAGAGCCTGGTTCCGCTCACGGACTACCTGCCGAAAAACGCCGTCTTCCTCGTGCTCGATCCCCTGGGGCTCGCGGACCGGCTCAACTCGCTCTGGGTCTCGCGAGAGCGCGAGTACGCGCAGTGCATCGCCGACCACGTGCCCGCGATCGAGCCCGCGCGTCACCTGCTCCATCCCGGTGAGGTGCAACGCCTCCTCCTGGACCACGCCGTGGTGCGCGCTCACACGCTGCAGATCGGCGGCCCCGTCGAGGGTGTGGCCGAGTTCGAGCAGACCTGGGAGGGGCCCGAGGACGCGGTGCGCTTCAAGGTCCCGGGCAACGGGGACCTGATTCAGGCGCTCGGCCTCGCGCGCGCCGAGAAGGAGCCGCTGCGCCCGCTGGCGACGGCCGTGCGGGTCTGGGCCGAAGAGGGCGCGTGTGTCGTGCTCGCCTGCCGCCAGCAGACCAACCTGGACCGCCTCGAGCGCGTGCTGAAGTCCTACGGGGTCCCCGTGCGTCGGGGCGAGGCCGCGCCGGCGAGCTACCTGCGACCGCCCGGGGCCACGGAGGAGCGGGGCGCCGTGCTCGTGCAGGGCGAGGTCGGGGGGGGCTTCCGACTCCTCGAGCACGGCTTCGCGCTCGTCACCGAAGAGGAGGTCTTCGGCCGCAAGACCGCACGCCGCAAGAAGGCGCGCACGCAGGACGACCAGGTCAACCCCTTCGTGCAGAGCTTCCGGGAGCTCGAGCCCGGCGACTTCGTGGTCCACGCCGACCACGGCATCGGCAAGTACCACGGCCTGAAGAAGCTGGTCGTCGGCGCCTCGGAGACGGACTTCCTCGTCGTGGAGTTCGCCAACACCGACAAGCTCTACATCCCGGTCTACAAGCTCGGTCGGCTCCAGAAGTACGTGGGGCCGAGCGAGAACGCGCCGCGCATGGACCGCCTGGGCGGCGCCGCCTGGCAGAAGGTCCGCGCGAAGGCCGAGGCCAGCGCCGAAGAGGACGCCTACGCGCTGCTCGAGCTCTACGCCCAACGCGAGCTCGCCGAGGGGCACACGTTCTCAGCGCCCGACGACTACTACCGGGCCTTCGAGGCGACCTTCCCCTTCACGGAGACCCCCGACCAGGAGCGGGCCATCGAGGAGGTCCTGGCCGACATGCAGCGCGGTCGGCCGATGGACCGACTGCTCTGCGGGGACGTGGGCTTCGGCAAGACCGAGGTCGCCATCCGCGCGGCCATGAAGGCCGTGGTCGACGCCAAGCAGGTCGCGGTGCTCGTACCCACGACCGTGCTCGCGTTGCAGCACTACAAGAACCTCAAGGGGCGCTTCGCCCAGTATCCGATCCGCGTCGAGCTGATGAGCCGCAACATCTCCCCGGAGGCGCAGAAGAGCACCCTCGAGGACCTGAAGCGGGGCCGGGTCGACATCGTGGTCGGCACCCACCGCCTGCTGTCGAAGGACATCCAGTTCAAGGACCTGGGGCTGCTGGTGCTCGACGAGGAGCACCGCTTCGGGGTGAAGGACAAGGAGCGCCTGAAGGCCATGCGGCACGGCATCGACGTGCTGACGATGACCGCGACGCCCATCCCCCGCACGCTGCAGCTCGCCATCGGCGGTGTGCGCGACCTGAGTGTGATCACCACGCCCCCGGCGGACCGGCTCAGCGTGCGCACGTTCGTCTGTCGCGCCACGGACCAGCTCGTGCGCGACGCCGTGCTGCGCGAGCTGTCGCGCGGCGGCCAGGTCTTTTTCGTGCACAACCGCGTGCAGACCATCGAGGCCCGCAAGGCGTGGCTGCAAGCGCTCGTGCCCGAGGCGCGCATCTGCGTCGGGCATGGGCAGATGTCGCCGGAGACCCTCGAGGAGGTCATGCTCGACTTCACCGAGGCGCGCTACAACGTGCTGCTCTCGACCACCATCATCGAGAGCGGCATCGACATCCCCAACGCCAACACGATGCTCGTGGACCACGCCGACCACTTCGGGCTCGCGCAGCTCTACCAGCTCCGCGGCCGGGTCGGTCGCAGCCGCGAGCGAGGCTACTGCTACCTGCTCGTGCCGAGCGAAGGGGCGCTGTCCAACGACGCCCGCAAACGGCTCGGTGTCATCCAGAAGTTCACGGAGCTCGGCAGCGGCTTCCAGGTCGCGAGCCACGACCTCGAGATCCGCGGCGCGGGCGAGCTGTTGGGCACACGGCAGAAGGGTCAGATCGCCGCCGTGGGGCTCGACCTCTACGCGCAGTTGCTGGACGACGCCGTCCGGACCCTGCGGGGCGAGGCGCCCAAGGTGAAGTTCGACCCCGAGATCAACCTGCAGGTCGTCGCGCGTGTGCCCGAGGAGTACGTGCCCGACACGCACCTGCGCCTGGTGCTCTACAAGCGCCTCGCGAACGCCAACGACGAGGAGGACGTCTTCTCGGTGGCCGAGGAGATGGCCGACCGCTTCGGCGAGCCGCCGGGCCCCGTGCGCAACCTCTTCGAGGTCATGCGCATCCGGACCCTCGCGCGGTACGTGGGTGTCAACGCCGTCGAGGCGACGTCGGAGCGTGCGCAGATCACCTTCCACCCCCAGAGCCCGTTTCCGGTGTCCGCCGTCGTGCGACTGGTCCAGAACCCCGCGGGGCGCTACAAAGCCCCCGCCGACTTCAAGCTCGCGTACACGTTCGACGCCGAAGAGCGGCGCGACACTTTGGTCGCGCTGCGGATGGTGCTCCAGCGTCTGGCCGAGCTCCAGACCGACGCGCTCGCCGCCGAGGAGGCCGCATCATGAACATTCGACTCGCGCTCTGCGCCGCCCTGGCCGTGGCCCCGTCGTTCGGGTGCCACGAGTCCACCCCCGAGGCGACCCCGAACGCCCCCAAGCCGGTCATCGAAGAGTCCGAGAAGGGCACCGTGCTGGCCAAGGTCGGCACGAAGACCATCACCGTCGGCGAGTTCGAGAACCGCCTCAACCAACAGGCCCCCTTCGCGAGACAGCGGTACTCGAGCTTGCAGCGCAAGCAAGAGTTCCTCGACGGCCTCGTGCGCTTCGAGCTGCTCTCGATGGAGGCCGAGGCCCGAGGCCTCGACAAGGACCCGGAGGTCCAGCTCGCACGCAAGCAGGCGTTGGTCCGGAAGCTGATGGAGGACCAGGTGCCGAACCTGGTCAAGCTCTCGGACATCACGGACGCCGACGTGCAGAAGTACTACGACGAGCACCTCACGGAGTTCGACAAGCCCGCCGAGGTCCGGGCGTCCCACCTCTTGCTCACGGGGGACGACGCCGAGACGAAGGCGCGCGCTCTCCTCGCCGAGATCAAGCAGAAGATCGGGGCCGCCCAGAAAGAGGCGCGGGAGATCTTCGCCGACTACGTGCGTCACCACACCCAGGACGCGGCCTCGCGAGACACCGGCGGTGACCTGCAGTTCTTCGGCAAACCCGGCGAGAGCCGCGGGGAGCGAGGCCCGCTCGCGCCCGACGTCGCCCCGCCCGTGGCGCTTGCGGCCTTCGCCCTGGACGCCGTCGGGGACCTCGCGCCCGAGCCGGTGAAGAGCAGCGCGGGCTGGCACCTGGTGCAGAAGACGGGCTTCAAGCGACCCTACAAGCGCGAGCTCTCGGACGTGCAGCAGAGCATCCGGAACAAGCTCTTCCGGGCTCGGAAGCAACAGGCGATGGAGACCTACGTGGCCGACCTCAAGCAGAAGGCCAATGTGTGGGTCGACGACCGTGTCCTCGACACCGTGCAGCTGAAGGCCGGCGGCAACGAGCTGCCCTTGAAGCCCCCGGCGCCGGGCCTGGGCACCCCGGGCATCGACCTGCCGGGCTTCGACGGCGCGGGAGGTCAGCCGTGAGGCGGTTGTGTCTCGGCGCCGCCCTCGGCGCGCTCGCGCTCGTCGGGGCGGCCCACGCCCGGATGATCGACCGGGTCGTGGCGCTCGTGAACGACGAGGTCGTGACCTGGAGTGAGCTCGAGGAGGTCGCCGGGCCCGTGCTTCGGCAGATCGAGTCGATCCCCGACCCGTTGCAGAGAGAGCAGCAGCGCGAGAAGCAGCTCCGCGCGGGCCTCGACGAGCTGGTCGGCCAGCGGCTCGTGCTCCAGGAGGCGACGCGCCGGAAGATGAGCGTCGGCGTCGAAGAGGTCGACAGCTACATCCAGCGCGTCAAGGGCCAGCAGAAGTGGGACGACCCCCAGCTGGACGCGTACGTGAAGGCGCAGGGCTACTCGATGCCCGACTTCCGGGCCCACCTGAAGGAGCAGATCCTCCGCAACAAGGTCATGCGGGCCGTGCTCGGCGAGCGCGTGCGCATCAGCGACGGGGACGTCGAGGCGTACTACCGCGACAAACTGACGGAGCTGAACAGCCAGTTCGAGCTCGAGGCCGCCCACATCGTGCTCACGATCCCGGCCAACGCGTCGCCGACGGACGAAGCGTCGATCCGGCAGCAGGCGACGGAGCTGCTCGCGCGGGCGAAGGCCGGCGAGGACTTCGGGGCGCTGGCCAAGCAGTACAGCCAGGGCATCGGGGCGGAGAACGGCGGGTCCCTGGGCGCGATTCGTCGCGGCAGTCTCGACGCCGCGTTCGAGGACACACTCTTCGCCCTGCCCGACGGCGGCGTGGGCGGCCCCGTGCGCACCGGCCTCGGGTGGCACGTGGTGAAGGCGATCTCGCGTCAGCGCCTGCCGGCCCCCAGCCTCGACGAGGCCCGCGAGAAGCTGCGTCAGGAGCTCACGGACCGGCGCATGAAGGACGAGGTCGCGCAGTGGGTCGAGGAACTCAAGAAAAAGGCCTTCATCGAGGTCAAGCTTTGAGGCTCCCCGGCGCCTCGCCGTCCTTGGCGTAGAGCAGGTCGTCGGCGGCGAAGGGTCGTGTCGCTCGAACGATGACGACCGTCGCCTCGAAGGCGGCGCGCAGCGCTTCTGCCCAGGGGGGCTCAGCCGCTCGCCGCGCGCCCTGGAGGGCGAACTCCACGGCCGGGTCCCCCGGGCTCTCCTCCGGGCTCAGCGGATCGCTCGGGAGCGCGTCGTAGTATGCTCTGAAGTCGGTCGTCGAGCCGAAGAACGCGCGCAGTCCCCACACCGACGCCAGGGCGCATTGCAGGCGCTGACAGGCATGCTCGCGCACCACGTCTCTCTCCGACTGATTGTCGAGCCCCCAGTCCGGCGAGGCGACGCCCTGCGGGCCCTCCACGAGCGCGTGACAGATCTCGTGGAGCAGGAGCTGGGCGAGGCTGTCGTCGGCATCGAAGGCGTCCGGCGTCGACAGCGTGAGGGTGCCGGCGCCGTCCCAGGACGCGTAGACCTCGCCGGAGCGCACGAGGCGCATCCCGAGGCGCCGGGCGGTCTCGATCCAGACCACCTCGAGCGGGTCGGTGTAACGGGCGGTGACCGTGCGGGACATGCTGCAAGAATAGCGCGCCGGGGGCTAAGCTGCCGCCGATGACGAAACCCCGGGTGCTGATCGTCGACGACGAAGAGAACGTCCGCTTCGACCTGGAGCTGCGGCTGCGGCGCGAGGACTTCGAGGTGGAGACCGTCGAGACCGCGGAGGCCGCGCTCGAGGTGCTTCGCCGGCGTCCGCCCGATGTGGTGCTGTGTGACCTGCGCATGCCCGGTCTCGACGGCCTCGGATTTCTCTCGGCCCAACGCGCGCTCGGGCCCCCGGCGGTTCAGGTGCCGACCATCCTCATGTCGGCCCACGCCAACGCCGAGACCGCGCTCGAGGCCGTCAAGCTCGGCGCGGTCGACTACCTGCCGAAGCCGGCGCGCGCCGACGAGGTCGTGTTCCGCCTGCGTCGTGCGCTCGAGCTGAGCCGATTGAGGGCCGAGGTCGGACGCCTGCGGGCCGTGCTCGAATCCAGCGGCGGCCTCGGTGGGATCATCGCCGAATCGAGCGCGATGCAGAAGGTCTTCACGACGATCCGGAAGGTCGCCGACTACAAGACCACCGTGCTGCTGCACGGGGAGAGCGGGACCGGCAAAGAGCTCGTGGCCCGGGCGCTGCACGACAACAGCGCGCGCCGAAATCGACCGTTCGTGGCGGTGAACTGCGGCGCGATCCCCGAGAACCTGCTCGAGAGCGAGCTCTTCGGGCACGTGCGCGGCGCGTTCTCGGACGCGACCCGCAATCGACGGGGGCTCTTCGAGGAGGCCGAGGGCGGGACCTTCTTCCTCGACGAGATCGGCGAGCTTCCGCTCTCGCTGCAGGTGAAGCTGCTTCGGGTGCTGCAGGAGGAAGAGGTCCGTCGGGTCGGCGAGAGCAAGTCGCAGAAGATCGACGTGCGGGTGGTCGCCGCCACCGTGCGAGACCTGGCCGTCGAGGTGCGCGAAGGGCGGTTCCGCGAGGACCTCTACTACCGGCTCAACGTGCTCACGCTGCGCCTGCCAACGCTCCGCGAGCGCCCGACCGACGTGCCCCTGCTCATCGAGCACTTCATCCGCTCGCTGAACAAGAAGCTCGGCACGCACGTCACCGGGACCACCCCCGCGGCGGGGCGCTTGCTCGCGCGCTACGGCTGGCCCGGCAACGTGCGGGAGCTGGAGAACACCATCGAGCGTGCCCTCGTGCTCGCCGATTCGTCCGAGATCGACGTGGACGATCTTCCGCCGAAACTGAGAGAGACCGACGACCCCGTCCGCCGTGTGCTCGACGAGTCCGATCTTTCGATCAAAAAGGCCACGCGCACCATCGAGGAGACCCTGATTCGGCGGGCCCTGGAGAAGACCAGCGGCAATCGGAGTCGCGCTGCCGAGCTCCTCGAGATTTCCCCGCGTGCCCTGCTGTACAAGCTCAAGGAGTTCGACGTTCGCTGAGCACGATAAGGCTAAAACTCCTTACGTTTCTTGACGATTCCTCGACCCGAAAACATATTCGGCGCAAGCGTCGTATCGCCGTCTGAAACGTGGGGAGTCTCGCTCGATGGCCCGTGGAAGAAACGCCCTGGGACTCGACATCGGCACCAGCTCGATCAAGCTGGTGCAGCTGAAGGAGTCCAAGAAGGGCATTCAGCTCGCCAGCTTCTCGATGGCCCCGCTCCCCTCCGAGGCCATCGTGGACGGCGCCGTCATGAACAGCGGCGCGGTCGTCGACACCATCCAGGCGATGGTGGCGGCGCAGAAGCTGAAGAACCGCCAGTGCGCGATCTCGATCAGCGGCCACTCGGTCATCATCAAGAAGATCAGCCTGCCCGCCATGACCCCCGAAGAGCTCGACGAGAGCATCAAGTGGGAGGCCGAGCAGTACATCCCGTTCGACGTCAACGACGTCTACATCGACTACCAGATCCTTCAGACCCGCCCCGAGCAGGGTCAGATGGACGTGCTCCTCGTCGCCGCCAAGAAGGAGATGGTCGACGAGTACGCGAACGTGGTCCGGGAGGCCGGCCTCGAGCCGGTCGTGGTCGGCATCGACTGCCTGACCATCCAGCAGTGCTTCGAGCTGAACTACGGGTACCCGCCCGGCGAAACCATCGTGCTCATCAACACCGGGGCGAGCACGATCAACATCAACGTCGTCGCGAACGGGATCACCACGTTCACGCGCGACATCGCCATGGGCGGCAACCAGTTCACCGAGGAGATCCAGAAGCAGCTCAACGTCTCGTACGACGAGGCCGAGGCGTACAAGCTCGGCGGTGAGCGCGGCGTCGACGCCGACAGCGTGGTGCCGCAGGAGGTCGAGCGGGTCGTCTCGGCGGTCAGCGAGCAGATGGCGAGCGAGATCCACCGCTCACTCGACTTCTACATGGCGACCTCGAGCGAGGGGCGCATCTCGCGCATCTACCTCTCCGGGGGCAGCGCCAAGATCCCGGCCCTCGGGCGCACGCTCGAGAATCGTATCGGTGTGGCCTGCGAGCTCGTGGATCCTTTCCGCGGCGTCCAGGTCGATCCGAAGCTCTTCAACCTCGACTACATCAACCAGGTCCGCCCGCTCGCGGCCGTGGTCGTGGGTCTGGGCCTCCGCAAGACCGGCGACTTCCGCATCAACCTGCTGCCGGTCAAAGAGGCGCGCAAGCGCGAGAGCGGCAAGCAGTTCCTGGTCTTCTTCGCCGTGCTCCTCATCGCCGAGCTGGGCGTCCTGTACTACTGGCAGAGCGAGACCGAGGCCGAGCTCGCGCGTGTCGAGGGGCAGAACGCCAAGATCCAGGCGCAGCTCAAGGATGCCGAGGAGAAGAGCGCCCAGGTCGCGAAGATGCAGGCCGAGAAGGACGAGCTCGAGAAGCAGAAGGTCGTCCTCGACGGCCTGCTCGAGGGCCAGGCCGGGCCCGTGAAGATGCTCGACGAGGTCTCGGTGATGCTCACGCCGGTCTCGGACCCCATCCAGAAGCTGGCGCAGGAGAAGCGGCGCTGGAACCCCGACTGGGATCCGAAGCGCCTGTGGGTCGAGAGCTTCGTCGAGGCCTCGCGCAAGCTCAAGATTCAAGGCTACGCACGCACGAACGACGACCTCGCCGAGTTCCTCCACCGCTTGAACACCTCGAAGCACTTCGTCGAGGTCCGGCTGAATCTCTCCGAGATGGTCGAGGTCTCCGTGGTGCCTGGCCTCAAGCTCGTCCGCTTCGACGTCGATGCGCTGGCCCTCTACGGCCCGGCTGACGTGAAGCGCCTCGCGGCGGGCGAGATCGGCGTCGCGGCCGAGCGCAAGAAGAAGCAGGGCAAGAAGTGAGACGCGAAGGACACGACCATGGGTGAAGCGCTCGAGAAATTCGCGGCGATTCCGACCGCGCAGAAGTTCCTCGTGCTCGCGCTCCTGGCCGGCCTCATCGGGGTCGGCTGGTACTTCACGTTCATCTCGGACGTCGAGGACAAGATCACCACGGCGCACACCAGCACGAAGACCCTGAACAAGAAGCTGACGGACGCCCAGGGCAAGATCGCGAATCTCAAGAAGTTCGAGGAAGAGGTCGAGACTCTGAAGCGTCAGCGCGAGGAGATGACGGACCGTCTCCCCGCGGACGAAGAGATCGCCTCGCTCCTGCAGAAGATCCATGGCCAGGGCAAAATCGTCGGTCTCGAGATCAACCGCTTCGAGCGCCAGCCGCCCGAGGTCGCCGACCTCTTCGTGCGCATTCCGGTCCGGATGACCCTCACCGGCACGTTCCACCAGATCGCGACCTTCTTCTTCTACGTCGGTCGCCTGACCCGCATCGTCAACGTCGAGAACATCTCGCTCGCGCGGGTCAGCAGCAAGGACGGCGGCCCCGAGGGCGCTCTGACCGCGACCTGTACCGCGACCACGTTCATGTACCGACCGGCGAACCTGCCCGTCGACGGGGGGAAGTAGGCATGCGCCGGACGCTGACCCCCTGGTTCGTGGCGATGCTCGTCGCGGCCCTCCTTGCCGCATGCGGCGGGGATGAGGAGTCCCGCGCACCCGCGCGCGCCGCGGGTGCAAAGCCGGCGAAGGCGGCCGCGAAGCCGGGCGCCGAGGGCGCCGCCCCCGCCGCGGAGCTCGCGAACGTGCCGGAGAAGCTGCGCAATGTGGATTGGAACGCGAAAGACGACCTCGAACTGCGAGACGCGCGCGATCCGTTCAAGTACTACCTCGACGACGTGAAGCCCCGGACCGAAGACCAGCGAGCGGCGACCGACAACCCCTGTCGCGGCCCGTTGTGTGAAGAAGAGGTCGGCGGCCTGCGGCTGATGGCCATCATCACCGGAACCGCCGTGCACAAGGCGATGCTGATCGACGGCAAGAGCGTCGGCCATGTGGTGCGCGCAGGGGACGTGGTCGGCAAAGAGCCGTACCGCATCACGCGGATCACGCGGAACGAGGTCGTGTTCAAGCCGTTGCAGCCGCCCGCTCCGGGGCAGCCGCCGGCTCAGGAAATCGTGAAGAAGTTGCTCGGTGAACAGGAGCTTCAGGAGCTCTTGCCGTGAAGGAGAGTGGAAAGCCCATGCGCCGACTCCCCCCGCTTGGTGCGCGCAAGCGCGCTGCCTGGCCGCTGGTCGCGCTCTGGACCGCGGCGGTGCCGGCTTACGTCTCCGCCGCCGAGGTGGATCAGAACGGCCTCTCGGGCCTTCGGATTCGGGAAACCGAGGCCGCGACGGAGATCCTCGTCACCGGCAGCACCGCGCCTACGTTTACGGTCTTCAAGCTCTCAGACCCGACGCGTTTGTTCATCGACGTCTCGAACGCCGACACGACGCGGCTGCAGACCCCGCTCGAGGTCGGCAACGGGGTGGTCGGAGACGTGACGGCGCTCCAGTTCAACGAGTCCGGCGCGCGGGTCGGTCGGATCATCGTCGGCCTCGAGGTCGACGCCCTCTACAAGGTCTCCACGGTCGGCAACGACCTCGTGGTGACGGTCGATGCCAGCCAGCGCAAGGTCAAGGCCGTCCCGGTGGCGGGCGGGGACTCGGCGCAGACCCTCGAGCGCCTCCAGGCCCTCGAGGCGCGGGCGCGTGAAGCCGAGAGCCGTGTCGGTGAGGCCGAAGGGGCCGCCGAGCGGGCTCGTCGAGAGACCGAGGCGGTGCGCGCCCAGGCCGCGTCCGCGGTCGCCGCCGCACAGCAGGCCGCCGCAGACGCCACCGCGCGGGTGACCGAGGCCGAGCGTCGTGTTCAAGCCGGCAAGGCGACGGGTCGAGAGCTCGAGGCCGCGCGCGCCGAAGCCGCCCGCGCCGAGGCCCAGCGGCTCGCCGCCGAGGCCGCCGCCGCCGACGCGCTGCGGAAGGCGAGCGCCGCCGAGACGCGCGCTCAGGTCGCGGAGACCGATCGACAGAATCTTCAAGTGCGCCTCAACGAGCTCGACGCCCAGCGGCGTGACACCCTCGCCCGCATCGCGGCGCTCGAGGGCTCGTCCGCGGCTCTGTCGCAGCAGCTCGACCAGGCCCGAGCCCAGAACGACCGCGAGGCGACGGCACGGCTCGAAGCCGAGCAGCGCGCCCGCGCCGCCGAGGTCGCGGCCGAAAAGGCCGAGGTCGCTCGCCTTGAGTCTGCGAAGGCCGCCTCGTCCCTCGATACCCGATTGCAGGGGCTGGATGCCGAGCTCAAGTCGGCGCGGTCCGTGGGCACGCGGGGTGAGGCGCGCTCCGCCGAGATCGAGCGTGAAACGCAGGCCCTGCGTGCGGAGTCCGAGCGGCTGCGGGCCGCCCTCACGCAGCGCGAGGCCGAGCTGAGCCAGGCTCAAGAAGAGGCGAAGCGTCGCCGCGGAGTCGCCAACGCGCTGCCGGGGCCGCAGCCCGCGGCCGTCGGGTCCACCGCTTCAACGGCCGCAACGCCGGCACCCCGCGTGCGGGTCTCGGACGTGCGGTTCGATGACACCGCGTCGGCCACCGAGATCCGCGTGCGGGTCTCGGGTACCCCGCGCTACACCGTGCGGCCGGACGGCGAGCGCACGCGTGTGCTCGAGCTCGAGAGCGCCACCATCGATCCGAGCATGGAGCGCAGCCTCGACACGAGCGCGTTCGCGGGCGCGGTTCGCCTCGTCAGCAGCTTCCAGGCCCCCGGGGCCGGTGACCGCGTGCGGGTCGTCGTCACGCTCGGCGAGCGCGTGGCCGACCGCGTCGTGGTCGACGGCGAAACGCTGAAGTGGCGCTTCGACAAGCCCGCGAAGCCGACGCCCGTCGCCGCGGCCCCCGCCGTGTCCGAGGAGGTCGACCTCGAGCGACCCACGGCCGCGCTCTACACGGGCCCGATGCAGACCTCCGGGGCGGCCGACGCGGGTCGCGGTCAGAAGAAGAAGCGCTACAACGGGCGAAAGATCAACGTCGACATCAAGGACGCCGACGTCCACAACGTGCTCCGGCTGCTCTCGAAAGAGGGCAACGTGAACGTCGTCATCAGCGACAAGGTCACGGGCACGGTCACGCTCCACCTGAAGATGGTCCCCTGGGACCAGGCGCTCGACATCGTGCTCCGGGCCAAGAACCTGGACATGGTCCGTGAGGGCGACATCATTCGGGTCGGCACCTCCGAAGACCTGGCGACCGAGCGCAAGCTGGAGCTCGAGGCGCAGCAGCTCAAGGACAAGCTCAAGCCGCTCAACGTCAAGCTCGTCTCCATCAACCACGCCGTGGCGGAGAACCTGATCGCGCGCATCCAGAGCGTGCTCACGGAGCGCGGCAAGGTCGAGTTCGACAGCCGCACGAATACGATCATCGTGAAGGACGTCGACGAGAGCCTCGAGGCGGCCGAAGACCTCGTTCGGCGACTCGACACCCAGACGCCCCAGGTCATGATCGAGGCGCGCATCGTCGAGGTGAACACGAACAGCGAGTCGCAGTTCGGTATCCAGTGGGGCGGCGACGCGCTCTGGAGCTCCGCGACGGGCAACCCGACGGGCCTCAAGTTCCCGAGCGTCATCGGCATCCGAGGCGCGGCGGACGACGCGCGAGGGCCCTCCGAGGGCACCTCCACGAACCCGAACTTCATCGTCAACATGCCCGCCGTGGTCGGCGCGGGCACCGGCGGTGGCGTCGGCTTCACCTTCGGCAGCGTGGACGGCGCCTTCAACCTGAACGTGCGTTTGACGGCCGCCCAGAGTCAGGGCCAGGTGAAGATCGTCAGCTCCCCGAAGATCACGACCCTGGACAATAAAGAGGCGACCATCAGCCAGGGCGTGAGCATCCCGATCTCGCAGGTCAGCGCAGCCGGCGTGAACACCGTCTTCTTCGACGCGGTGCTCAAGCTCACGGTCAAGCCGCACGTGACCCAGGACGGCAACATCTACCTGGACGTCGCCGCAGAGAACAACACGCCGGACTTCCAGAACGTCGGCGCCCGCGGTGACCCCACGATCCTCAAGAAGACCGCGAAGACGAACGTGCTCCTGAAGGACGGGGACACGACCGTCATCGGCGGCATCTACACCAGCAACGGCGGCTTCGCGCGCGCCGAGGTGCCGTTCTTCGCCCGCATCCCGATCCTGGGCGCGCTCTTCTCGAACTACCGCGAGAGCGATCGCCGCACCGAGCTCCTGATCTTCTTGACGCCCCGCATCGTGAACCGCTCGGCGGCGTCGGTTCGGACCGCGCCGTGACGATGGACTGGCCGGCGATTCAGCCTGCCCCGACCCACCTGGTCGAGGCGCTGGCGAACCGGCATCTGTGCCTCTGCGGTTTCATGGCGGCCGGCAAGACCCTGGTGGGCCAGCGCCTCGCGGTTCGCCTCGCCCTGCCGTTCGTCGATCTGGACGACTACCTCACGGGGACCCTGGGGCGCACGCCCGCGGCCCTCATCGGGCAGGACGGGGAGGCCGCGTTTCGTGCGCTCGAGGCCGACGCGCTCCAGCGCGTGCTGGACGCCGAGCCGTCCGTCGTGGCGCTCGGCGGCGGCACACTCTTGCGCGACGAGAACCGCACGCGGGTGCGGGACCGGGCCGTCGTCGTGCACCTCAAGGTGAGCGCCGAGACGGCGCGGGCGAGGGCGCTGGCGGAGACAGACCGCGATCGGCCCCTGCTCGGTGAGACCCTCGAGGACACCCGCCTCCGGCTCGAGGCGCGTCGCATCGCGTATGATTGTTGTGACTTCGAGGTGGACGCGGACTGCTCGGACCCAGAGGCCGTGACGGCCGCTGTCCTGGCGGGTCTCGGCCACCTCTCGGCTCTTTGAACGACATTCCGCTCATCGTCGAGCTCGGCGAGCGTCGCTACCCGATTCACTTCGGGGTCAGGGCGCTCGACGAGCTCGTCGGGTTGGTCGAGGCGCGATGCACGACACGGCGCGCCTTCGTCGTGACGGACACCCACGTCGATGCCCTCCACGGGGCGCCCCTTCGGGCCGCGCTCGTGGGCCGTGGCCTCGACATCGCGTGGTGTGTGGTGCCGGCCGGCGAGGCCTCCAAGAGTCTGCACGAGGTTCAGGCCCTGTACGACCGGGCCTTCGGCTTCGGCGTCGACCGGGGCACCGTGGTCGTCGCGTTCGGCGGTGGCGTCGTCGGCGACCTGGCGGGCTTTGTGGCGGGCACCCTGCTGCGCGGCCTCCCCTGGGTGCAGATCCCGACGACCGTGCTCTCGCAGACGGACAGCAGCGTCGGTGGCAAGACGGGGGTGAACCACGCGGCGGGGAAGAACCTCATCGGGGTCTTCCACCAGCCTGCGCTCGTCTTCATCGACACCGCGTACCTCACCACGCTCCCGCGGCGGGCGATCGCCGCGGGCCTCGTCGAGACGGTGAAGCACGGCGCCCTCGTGAAACCCGAGCTCGTCGACCGCATCCGTCTGAACGCGCCGGCGCTCCTGCAGCCCGACCTCGAAGCGCTCGCCGCGCTGCTGCGTATCTCCGTCGCCGTGAAGGCGGCGATCGTGGCCATCGACGAGCGCGAGACCGGGCCGCGGACTGTGCTCAATCTGGGCCACACACTCGGGCACGCGCTCGAGGCCGAGGCGGGCTACGGAGTGCTGGAGCACGGGGAAGCGGTCGCGTTGGGCCTCCACTTCGCTCTGGGACTCAGTGAGCGCCTCGTCGGTCTACCCGCCGAGGAGGCGGAGCGGGTGCGAGGCGCGCTCAGGGCGCTCGGAATGTCGTTGGACCATCGACCGTGGCTCGGCCCGGGGCTGCGAGAGCGGCTCTGGGCCGACAAAAAAGTACGGGGAGGCGAGCTTCGGTTCGTCTTGCTTCGGCGGCTCGGTGAACCGGTCATTTTGCCCGTGGGGCGAGAGTTGATCGACAATCACCTGGACGCTCCTGCGCTGCACTCGAACGCGTGACGAATCGAGGGAAGACATGAAGATGAACATGAAACGACTCGTTGGGAGCTTGTCGGCGCTCGGGCTCGCCGGGCAGGTGAGCTGCGTCTCCGACCGGGACGGGTACCTCGTCGTTCAGCAGATGCAGCCGCTCGACGAGGCGTGCCAGTACAGCACCGACGAGGAGACTCTGCTCACGAGCGGTATCTTGGACCTCGCGGTCGGCCGGTCGTACCTGCTGTTCCCCCGCGTCGAGAACAACATCCAGGATGTAACCGTCGTTCAGCAGTTCCAGGAAACGGACGCGCGCATCAACACCAAGGATGTGACGATCACCCGCGCCCGGATCGCGTTCACCACCCAGGACGAGATCTCGGCGGAGATCCCGAACCGGGACGTGCGCCTCTCCGGCACGGTGCCCACCGCGGGCTCGGCCATCCTTCCGCTCGAGGTGCTCACCCCGACGGATCTCGCGACCCTCCGCGCCGCCGACCAGTTCCTCGTCATCGGCGCCGACGGGGTGCGGCCCGCGCGGGCGAGCGTCGATCTCACCGTGAACGTGCAGTTCTTCGGCGAGACCGCGGACGGCAACGAGGTCGAGTCCAACAACTTCGACTTCTCGCTGCGGGTCTGCAACGGCTGCCTCATCTCCTTCCCCTTCGACTGCGCCGATGGCGCGGTCCCCGACGCGGCGGCCACCGAGGCCGAGGCGGGCGGCTTCTGCGCGAACCTGCCCGGCCAGGACCGCAGCTTCAATTGCGCCCAGTGCAACGCCTTCGCCGTGGACCCCATCGCGCGGCAGCTCTGCATTCAGGCACGCTGACGCCGCACGTTGACACCGCGCGGGTCTGGCGGTAGAACGCGCCCCAACGGGTGACAGGGGGACGCGTGTTCGACACGATTCTCGCGCGCATCGTCCAGCTCTCGGGAGGTCGAGGCGCGGCGTTGATCAGCGTCGACGGGCTCGCCATCGACGCGGTCGACGAGAATGGGCGAAGCGTTGCGCCCGACGAGGCGACCCGCGACTACGCCAGCGTGCTCAAGCAGCTCTCGAGCGCGGGTGAGGCGATGGAGGTCGGCGACGTCGGCGAGGTCACCCTCGAGGGACTCGAGGAGACGACCGTCGTCCGAGTGGTCACGCCCACCTACTTCGTCGCCCTTCGGCTCCCCAGGGAGGTCCCGGTCGGCCGGGGTCGTTTCCAGCTCCGGGTTGCGGCTCCCGACCTCGTCCGAGAGCTGTGACGCCCCGTGCGTGTGCTCGTGCTCGACGGCCCCAACCTGAACCTCCTCGGCACGCGGGAACCCGCGGTCTACGGCCACGAGACCCTGGCGTCGATCCAGGCGGGCCTCGCACGGCATGCGGGCCCCGAGCACACGCTGACCTTCACGCAGAGCAATCACGAGGGTGCGCTGGTGGACGCGGTGCAGGCCGCGGTCGGGCGGCAGGACGGCCTGCTCGTCAACGCCGGGGCCTACACCCATACGAGCATCGCCCTGCGCGATGCGCTGCTCGCGGTGGACCTGCCCGCCGTCGAGGTCCATCTCTCGAACGTCGCGCGGCGTGAGCCGTTCCGCCACGTCTCCTACCTCGCCGACGTGTGTGTCGGCACCGTTTCGGGCTTCGGCGCCTTCGGCTATCGACTCGCTTTCGACGCCCTGATTCACATCCTCAACGCCCGGAGGGCCGCATGATCGATACGTCCGAATTTCGCAAGGGTCTCAGGATCGAGTACGAGGGAGGCCTCTACCAGATCGTCGAGTGCCAGTTCGTCAAGCCCGGCAAGGGCGTGGCCTTCATCGCCACCAAGATGAAGAACATGATCGACGGGCGCGTACTGCAGAACAACTTCCGATCCGGCGAGAAGTTCGGGCGACCGGACGTGCGTGAGATCACGATGCAGGCGCTCTACAAGGACCTGGAGGGCTGGCACTTCATGGACAACGCCACCTTCGACCAGGTGGTGATGACCGACGACGCCCTCGGTGAGGCCGCGCAGTTCCTGCAGGAGAACATCTCCGTCGACGTGGTGCTCTACAACGAGAAGCCCATCGGCGTGGACCTCCCGAACTTCGTGGAGCTCAAGATCACATACTGCGAGCCCGGCATGCGCGGGGACACGGCGCAGGGCGCGACCAAGCCCGCGACCGTCGAGACGGGCGCCATCGTGAAGGTGCCGCTCTTTGTCGAAGAGGGCGAGGTCATCAAGATCGACACCCGCACCGGAGAGTACGTGTCGCGCGTCGGCAAGTGAGCCGCGTGTTTTCTTGACTCTCGGCGCGTCCGTCTCTACGATCAGAGCGCTTTTCCATTGATTTCAACTGGTTAGGCGCTCCGATTGGCGATCAACAAGAACAAGGCGATCGCGGACGCTCAGCGACTCGCCGCGCGCGGCAGTTTCGGTAAGGCCGCAGAGCTCCTCGTGCAGGTCCTCGCAGAGGATCCCGAGGACGTCCGCCTCTGGCTGAAGCTGGGCGACTACCAGAAGCAGAACGGGTCCATCGCCGGCGCCGTCTCGGCCTACCTGAAGGCCGCCACGCACTACACGGACCGGGGCTTCTTCCTGAAGGCCGTGGCCTGCTGGAAGCAGATCCTCAACAGCGATCCGAACTACGTGGACGGGCACCTGCGCCTCGCCGAGCTCTACGTACAGCTCAACATGGGCCCGGATGCGATCGCACAGTACCAGGTCGTCGCGGCCGCCTATGAGCGCGAGGGTCGGCCTCGAGATGCCGTCGGCGTCATGGGGCGCGTCTGCGAGCTCTCGCCCGAGGACGTGCCCGCGCGCATCCGGCTCGCCGAGGGACTCGCGCGGGTCAACGACCTCGCGAACGCGTGCAGCGAGTTTCGGGTCGTCATCGACCAGCTCGAGGCGCGCGACCGACTCGACGACCTGATCCAGGTCGCCGAGCGGGTCGTGTACCTGGCTCCGGACGACCTGGGCACGCTGCGCCGCCTCTCGGACGCCTACCTGCGCAAGGGCGACGCCAAACGCGCGCTGGCGCGGCTGCAGCTCGTCTTCAAGTCGAGCCCGAACGACGTCGAGACCCTCGAGCTCCTCGCGCGGGCCTTCTCGGGCCTGGGCCAGACCCACAAGGCCGTGTCGGTGCACCGCGAGGTGGCCCGCATCTACGAAGAGATGGGCAACCACGCCGGGAAGCTCGAGGCGTACCGGCGGCTCCTCGCGCTGGACCCGACCGACGTCGAGGCGATCTCGGCCGTGGGCGGCGGCCAGCGGGGCACCGGCTCCATGCAGGCCGTCAACCCTCAGATCCTGATGTCGCACGGCACCACGAGCACCCAGGGGATGCAGAGGCTGGCCATCGTCCAGCCGACCGAGACCCTGTCGCCCGAAGCGCAGATTCACCGCCACCTGCTCGACATCGAACTGCTGCTGAAGTACGGCCTCGGCGAACACGCCTTGGCCGTCTGTGACAAGATTCTGGGGCTCGATCCGGAGCACGAGGGCGCGCTCACGAAGCGCAAGGACCTCGCGCTCGCCATCGGGCGCCGGGACGAGGCGATCCACTCGCTCCTGAAGCTCGCCGCCGTGCTCGAGAGACGCAGCCCCGAGATCGCGATGGCCCACCTCGGTGAGCTGCTCCAGCTCAGCCCGAACCATCACGAGGGCAACCAGCGTATGCAGCGCCTCAGCCAGGGCATGGCGAAGGGGCTGGAGCGCGGACAGGCCGCGCGGAGTGGCTTCGGGGGCGCACCCGCCGTCATCGAGGCCGCGCCGCTCGACGACTACGCCGACCTCGACCTCAACGGCCTCGACCTCGGCGACGCCGACCTGCTGGCGCCGCAGCACACGCCCGATCCCAGCGTCGACCTGGACGGCTTCGGCGACCTCGACGCGCTGGACGCCTTCGACGCGCCGGACCCCCCGCCCGCCCCCGCGGGCGGACCGTATGCCAACGCGCTCGAACTGCCGGCGGACGACGCGGCCGTGGCCGAAGAGGACTTCGCGGGCCTGGTCGACGCACCCGAGGACGACTTCAGCGACCTTCTGCGGGACGAGTCGCGAGCGGCCTCGGCGCCCTTGCCGACCTTCGTACCGCGGCGGTTCGACACCGGCGCCCAGGCGGTGCTCACGCCCCCGCCGCCGGACGCCGAAGCCTTCGGCGCGCTCCTGACCACGACCACCGCGAGCCCGCCGGCGGTCGCGCCCGATGGCACCGGGGAGTTCGACCTCCCGCCGCTCGATCTCGCCGATGACGAGTTCGGCGACCTCCTCCGAGGCGAGACCGCCGCGCCGGCCGACGGCGACGACGACTTCGGTGGCCTGCTGGGGGACTCGGACGAGCTCTCCACGCCGCGACCCACGACCGCACCTGTCGCCCTCATCGACGTCGAGCGACTCCGGCGGCAGTCCGCAGAGACCTCGGGCTCCAGCTTCACCGAGCGGCAGCCCATCACCTCGGTGGGCCGCGAAACGGAGAACGACGACCTCTTCGATCCGGACGCGTTCGGACTGCCCGAGGCCGGCGAAGCCGACGACAGCCTGCCGGACGACGCGGACCACGCGGCGCGAGAGACCGACTCCCCGGAGTCGACGCGCGAAGTCACCCCCACGGGCGCCGCCACCCCCGCCGTCGTCTTCGACGGCCTCGGCGACCTGTTGCCGGATGACCTGGACCTGGGCGGGACCGACTTCGGGAACGGCGACCTGCTGGCCGAAGCGGGCCGCGCCGCCGTCGAGAACGACGAGGTCGAGCTCGAGGCCGAGGTCGCGTCCCTGCCCGGCGTGGAGCTGAGCCTCGGTGTCCCGGAATCTCTCGGACCGATGGAGCCGGCCGCGCCCAACGCCGCCCGCGACGACGACGACGATCCCTTCGGGGATCTGGACCTCGAGCCCAGCGGCGTGCAGGGCGAGTCGGCCGAAGAGGAGGACGTCGAGCTGCTCGACGACTCGGAGCTGCTCGACGACGACGAGCTTCTGCCTGAAGACAGCGGCTCTCCGGCCGGTATGGCGATCGACTTCGACCAGCCCGCGGTGGATGCGCGGTCAGACAGCATCGAGCTGCCCGACGGCTTCGATCTGGGGGACTTCCACGACGGGCAGGCGGGTTTGCCCATCGACTTCGACGCCGAGCCCGCGGCGGTTTCGGAGCCCGAGCCCGAGCCCCTGCCGGTCTCAGAGGCGCGACCCCAGGTCGACACCGCCGCGATCGACGTCGCGGACTTCGACGAGTCCGAGCCCACGGCGTTCATCGCGAGCGCGCTCGAGCCGATGTCCGAGCCTGCGCCTGCCCCGCGCCGGCCCATGATCGACGCGCGGACCGAGGTCGCCGGCCCTGAGCTCTTGCGGGCCATGGCGGCCGCCTCCGAAGACGCGCTCGCGGAGGTCGACTTCCTGCTCGAGTCCGGCCTCGTCGACGACGCGCGGGACGCGCTCGATGAAGTGGAGCGGCAGTACGGCGCCACCAATGCGGTGCAGGCACGTCGGGGGCGGCTGCAGGAACTCCAGGCCCTGCAGAACGAGGCCGAGTCGGCCATTCAGCAGATCGCGGTCAACGAGACGCCGCTCGCGCCCCCGCAGGCCTCCACCGTGGGGGACCTCAACGACGCCGACATCGCCGCCCACTTCGACCTGGGCGTCGCGTACATGGAGATGGGCCAGTACAAAAAGGCCATCTCACAGCTCGAGAAGGTCCTCTCGAGCCGAGAGCGCCGGGCCGAGGCGCTGCGGGTCATCGCCCTGTGCGAGCTCCATCAGGGCAACGCCAGCGCCGCCGTGGCCCGCCTCCAGGACGCCTTGCGCAGCCCTGCGTTGTCCCGCGACTCGAAGGTGGGTCTCCACTACGACCTGGCCTCCGCCTACGAGTCCCAGGGCAGCCGGCTCGCCGCGCGGCAGCAGCTCCAGAACATCGTCGAGCTCGGTGCCGGCGACTTCCTCGACACCCGCACGCGCCTCGCTCGACTGGGCGGTTGACAGCCCTCCGGGAGTCGGCATAAAAAACGCGACCGCTGCGGGGTTAACTCAGCTGGTAGAGTGTCAGCTTCCCAAGCTGAATGTCGCGGGTTCGAATCCCGTACCCCGCTCCCCGAAAAGCCCCTGAGAAATCAGGGGCTTTTTGCTTTTGTGGGACTCGAACAGCCAGCACGTCCCCGAATCTTGAAGACGTTCTTGAAGACGTTTTCACTCCGCGACCTCGGGAAGTGGTTCTGCGAGCAAGGCGAGCTCGTCTCCGGCAGCGGGTGCGGTCGGCGCCACATTGCTCGTCGGCGCCGCCGCGTCGAGGCCCCGACCAACGAGCTGGGCCATTTCTTTGAGGTGGTCGGGCGACCGGTGGCAGTACCTCGTCTCAATCACCCTCACGGAGTTCCCGACCCACTTGGCGACGAAGGCCATCGGCACTTGGGCGGCGACCATTTCCGTGATGAAGGTGAACCGCCCCCGGCCTCGGCGACCTCGTCTGCAAGGACCAGGCGCCCCATCGACCGACAAGCCGCACGTCTCGACCTCCACCCACCAGAGACATATCATCCGGCGCGCAGTGGTTGCGGAGGTCAACGACTTGGGCACCCGTCCGCGATCAAGCGAGTCGAGCGACTCGGCGCTCACCCCAGCGCGCCCGGGCGGCCCGGTTCTGATCCACGCCGCGCCAGGTCTTGGCAAGAGCTCGCTCGCGACGGCGCATCCCCTTGTCGTGGTCGACGCCGACAATTTCCTCTACAGAGCCGTCGCGTCAGGATTCCCCGATCTTGATGCGCGCGCCCGCCTTCGGGCGTGGCGCGAGCTATGTCGTCGCCTCCCTTGGCGGGAGGCTGGGGCCGAGCTCGACCTCTGGGCGCGCGTGCGGCGAGCGTGGGTCGAGCCGTTCGTCGAAACCATGCGCTCAGGCGACGCCAAGGTGGTCGTCACGAGCTTGCTGGATCCCCCCTGGTACGTGAGCGCCTACTACGGGATCGAACGCGGGCGTTACTTGGAGCACCTGCAGCGGGCGGCCCGCGCGATCGACAACCTCCAGTCGGAGGCGATGAATGATCGGCTCGAGGGGTATGCGCCTCTCGTTCGAATGTCGCCGGGCACCTTTCTCGCTGATCGCCCGGAGATCCTCGCGCTGCTCTAACCCGGCGTCCCGTCACCCGAAGCGACCCGGACGCGACTCGCCACCAAAGCGACCGCGTTGGTGCTTCGCCAGGGCCCAAGCCCGCACGCTCGATCTCGGGATGGAGATCGCTAAGCATCACCGCCGAGAACCGTAGTGTCGATCAGGCTTGAAAACCGGTTAGGCACGCGTCCTGCTTTTCTTCCGGCCCGAAAGGAGAACGGGATGAACGAATCAGACGAATTGAGTCCCCATGCTCTGCGCCGCGGCGCACAGCGACGCGTCTCAGCCGATGAAATCGAGCTCGCCAAAGCCTGGGGCAAGCCGATCAGGCAGAGGGATGGCCGCGTGGCGTACCACCTCGGACGTCGGGAGGCGGCGTCGGCAACGGCGATGGGCGCGACCATTCCGGAGCGTGCGCTCGGCGTCGCGGTGGTCGTTGCCGAGGACGGATGCGTGGTCACGGTCATTCGAAGCCCGGACCGCCAGCGCCTTCGAACTCATGGGCGTGGGCCACGGCCCAGCGGTCGTCGTTGGGGTCAGCGATGAGCGCTGTTCAGCGACGAGCGGAACTCGCCCGGGACGGGGTCACGTTTCTGGGCATGGCAATCGCATCCGACCTCCTCCAGACACTTCGCGAGGCCATCGTTGCGAACCGTGCGTCCGAACGACCGTTGAGCCGACAGGTCTTGTACGCACATGGACCGGCGCCGGCTCGCCCGCCCTTGACCGCGCTCATGGACCAGTGGCTCAACCCGTTCCTCTTCGAGGGAGCGGGCTCGACGCGCCTTGTTGCCGAGGCCGTCCGTCCACTCGCGAGCGAGTTGCTCGGGGAGCCCGGGGTGCTCTTCCAAGACCTGCTGTTGATCAAGCGACAAGGGCAGAAGCAGTTCCCGTGGCACCAGGACTTCGGGTTCTGGCCTGTAGACCAGCCCTGTGGAATCGTTCTCTGGGTACCGCTCCAGGCTTCCGACGGCGAGTCTGGGGCCCTGCGTTTCGCCTGTGGTAGCCAGAGGCTGGGCCCACGACCCGTCGTGGACCTTCATACAGGCGGGCCGCAATCGCAAGGGGCGGATCTCGCGTTCGCCCCTGACGCTTGGCGCTCGTTCGCTCCGACGTACGCTGAGGGCGATGCGGTCGCGTTCACCCCGACGACCTTCCACGCGTCGCCCGCGATGCAGCGTCCGGGAGAGCGCGCTGCGTGGTCCTGCATCTTCGTTTCGCCCCGGGTCCGCTGGTGCCACGGAAACGCCCCGAACCATCCACTCTGCAAGATCGTGCCCGACGGTGCGCCCGTCTCGGAGTACCCCTATGTCTGAGCTCACCCCTCAGCATCGCAACACGTTCGCCGATCAGGGGCACCTCGTGGTTGGCCCGCTGGTTCCCCCGGAGCAAGTCTCACGTCTTCGAACCGCCTTCGAGGATCAGACGAAGGCTTGGGCCGCAGAGATCGACACGCCGCTCGACCAGTATCTCTCCGTCGTGTCGCAGTGGACCAACGTCTGGGAACACAACGACATCTTCCGAGAGCAGCTCTTTCACCAGCGTGCCGCCGCCATCGCCGCCGAGCTCATCGGGTGCGAGCGGGTCCGCGTCTTTCACGACCACCTGATCGTCAAGCCGCCGCTCGGCGGCGCCACGATCCCGTGGCACCGCGACCTGCCCAACTGGCCCGTCGCAGAGGCGCGCGCCGTCTCGTGCTGGCTTGCGCTGGACGACGTGACGCCCGAGTCCGGTGCAATGCGCTTCATGGTCGGCGGCCATCGGGAGCCGATGACGCCAGCGATCGACTTCCTCAACGAGACGAAGGAGTGGGGTACGCGGGAGAGCGATGCCGTTGTCGTGCCGGTGCCCGCCGGCTCTGCAATCTTTCACCATTGCCTCTCGTGGCACACGAGCCCGCCGAATCGCTCGACCGGTTGGCGACGCGCATACATCACGATCTACCTGGACGCGACGTGCACGTTCGATCCCGGGCGCGGAGCTTGGCATCCGATGTCTGCTCGGGTCACCGTGCCGGTCGGGTCGGTGTTCAACGAGGACGCGTTCCCAACTCTCGGGGGCCGGGAGACGCGCACATGAACACCATCCAGATGTACGCCAGCTCAGCTCACCTGAAGCAGGGGCTCCATCGGGTCTTGGCCGTCGCGCACTCGCTGACGCATCCCCTGACAGAGGGCCAGACGGTGGGGTGGTGGTCTATGTTGAATGCTGACGAGCAGGACCGCGCGCGGCTTCACGCTCTGCCCCTGGACACGCTCGCCGGTGTATTCGCTCGCGCGAGCACGCAGGCCTTGCTCGACTCAGGACGAGTAGCCCTTGGGCTGCCGGCGCTGGACCACCAGGCGGTCGAGGCCGCCTTCAGGGTGGCCGTCATCAGCGGCAAGGCGCACAAGGCGCACATGGGTCGCGATGTCTACGGATCGAGCAACAAGGGTGTCTGGGACCTCGTTTGCGCCGACTTCGGCCGGGCGAGTGCGGCCCGGTACGGAACCCCGATGGGAGATCAGGCAGTCATCCGCGAAGAGGCCCAACCTTCAGACGGAGCCCTGGACGCCCTGCGTACCCTGACCGCCTTCGACACGACTCCGGATGGCTCTGGCCACGATGCTTGTGTCGAGTGGCTGGTGGACCGGCTGTGTGCCTTGGGCTTCGCTGTCGAGGTGGTCGGGCGCGAGTTGGGACGCCCGCTCCTGGTGGCCAGACGCGCGGCACGCGGACTCGCGGGGCACGTAGTGCTGTATGGCCACTACGACGTGACCCCGTACGGCAGAGAGGGCAAGTGGAAGCACCCCCCAAGGGAGCTGACGACCGAGCATGGACGGCTGTTCGCGCGCGGCGTCGCCGACAACAAGGGCCCATTGGCCTGTCGAATCGCGGCGCTGGCCGACCTTCGGGCGACGCCAGAGCTCACCTGGTTGATACAAGGCGAGGAGGAAACCGGCTCGGGCGTGGCACATGCGCTCTTGCCTGGGTTGATGCGCGATCTTCGACCGACACTCTGGCTTGATGAGACGGGCTACCACGACCATGGGGACGGCGCCATGCGCCTGCTCGGCCGCACCATCGCCGACGGGGATGAGAGCATGCCCCCGGACGCGCCCCTGAGCGACTTGCTTCGCGCACTGCGTGGGTTGGCCTCACGGTGGGGAATCGGGGCGCGACACGAGTGCCGCGGCCTCAACAAGAACGTCGTCGAGGGCGGCTGTCCCTTCAATCGCAACCTGCCGCCCGGAGGCCGCTACCTGGCTGTCGGCGTCAACGACTCGAGCGCCCGTATCCACGGCCTCGACGAGTCGGTTCCCGCGTGGACGTTCCCGCTCCACGCAGCCGAACTGGACCTGATCTTCAACTGGGGCAATGGCGTCGCCGGAGCCGTCGCATGAGAACGGCAACCCTCGACACCGGGCGCATCGACGCCTATCTCACGCGGCTGGGTTCGCCACCCGTTCGCCATGACGCTGCCGGGCTCGCCACTCTCCAAGCCGCGCACCTGATGGCGGTCCCCTTTCACAATCTCCTTCTTCTGGCGAACGATGGCCGCCCGCTGGGCCTCCCTGCGCTTCAGGAGGTCGTCGACGGCGCCATCGCCGGGGTGGGCGGGAATTGCGACAGGACAACCCCCCCGTTCACCGCATTGCTCGAGGCCATCGGTTTCGACGCGCGGCTTGCCGCTGCGACCGTGCGCGAGCCCGGTGACCACTTCGTGTGTATCGTCGCGACGGAGGGCCGACGCTTTCTCTGCGACGTGGGGAACGGACATCCGTACTTGTCGCCGTGGGACCTCGATGGTCCCGTTCAGGAGCAGTCGTTTCACGGATGGAAGTTTCGCTTTGACCCGGGTGCGCTCGCTGGTCCGACTCTCCAACGCGAAATCCCGGGGGCCGGTTGGAAGACTGTCTACGTCATCGACCCCGGATCGCGGGCTTACGCGGACTTCGCGCCGATGGTTCAGGCTCATTACGGGCAAGCCGGTTTCGGTCCGTTCCTGTCGAGTCTGCGGGCGGTTCGCATTCAGGCCGACGCGGTTCTGACCCTCCGAGACCATGAGTACGCCCGCGACACCCGCTTCGGCCGTTCGCTGCGGGTCATTGCCGGGGCGGATGCAGCGAGCGCTCTTCTCGTCGAGCGTTTCGGCCTGCCCGCGCAGCTCGTGCAGCAGGCGCTCGGTGTTGCCGCGCGTCGTCGTCCTGACCTCTTCGTCGGGGAGCCCCATTGGCACGCGCTCGGACGCGGCCGGATTGAAGACAGTTCCGAAGTCGAGCGACCCACTCGCGAGGCCATCCCGGACATTCTTGTGAGCCTCGCCACCATCGGGCGCGGGCCATCCGTTCAGCGTCTCCTGGACTCCCTCGATCTCGAGGTTCGCGCTTCTGGCTACCCTGGCCGAGTCGGCGTCCTGATAGTCGAGAACCACCTCCCTTCAGAGGAGCGCGGTTGGCGCGCACCAGATACGCTCAACGTCCATCCGGTCCCCGTCGAGGCGCTTCGTCCCGCGCTGGAACGCGCAGCCCGAGTCGGCATTCTGCCCCCGCCAAACGGCCAGCTTCCGGTGCCCATCGGCGCGGCTCGGGAAGCTCAACTGGCAGCAATCCGTGAACACCTGTCCGTCGGAGTTCCGGGCCTTCCGCATCCCGGTCTCCATCCGACCATCGTGTGGATGGTGGACGATGACCTCACCTTCCAACAGCTCTGCCACGATGGCGAACGGCGTCACACGAATCTTCTGTTTCGCGCGGCACGATACTGGTCAACGCTGCCCCAGCATGCCGTCGTTCTTGGGACGTTCACGGGTGACCCGCCCGTTCCCGGACTCGATTGCCTTGGAGGTCAGCTTCACGACCTGACCGGGAGCCTCACCGCGATCCTCGAGGAGGGTCCCACAGTTCTTTGGAACCCCCCCCCGTCACCGCCAGCGATCTTCGATGCGTACTACGACCTGACCGAGTCACCGGGTCAGGATGATCGTATCACTTGGAAGTATGGCCGGAATCTGGTCGGCAGACCGGCACGGACAGTTGCGCTGGCGCTCCTCAGGGACTTGGGACACCTGCTCGACGGGAAACAGATCACTCGGCCGCTCGTGTGGGACGGGCAGGACTCCGGGCCCCATCGATCCGTCCGACGCGGCGGAAATACGCTCTTCCTCGATCTCGATGCGCTTTTTCGATGGCCCACTCCCGTCGCGCAATCTGCTGATGGCACGCGGACCCGGAGAGCAGATTCGATCTGGGCGGCGCTTGCCAGCTCCGAAGATCCGGGTGCGGTCGTCGAAGTGACCCTTCCGCTGCACCACGAACGGCGTGGTCAGGGGTCGCCGGCTGCGGACTCCACCCAGGCTCCTCACCTGGGAGCCCAAACGACGGAGCAGGTCCGGGGTGTGGTTCTCGCGCGAGCCCTGACGGAGAGGCGGCCCGTCTCGACCGAGCTGCCCGCGCGTGAGCGGCGGGTGGTCGCGCATCGTGCAGCCCTGCGCCGCGGTATCACGGCACTGCGCGACGCGATTCTCGAACTGCGAAGGTGGCAGGACGAGGAGATCGATGAGGCGGTCCGCTCGGCCATGCCGGTACTGGACGAGCTCGACCGGATGGTCCGAGAAGGCACACCGCAAGCCGGCGACCCGGCGGAGCTAGACGGCTTCCTCGCTCGACTGCCTCACGCCGTGCGGGCCTGGCGGGAGGCGTGGTGAAAGCACTCGTCACTGGCGGCTACTTCGATGAGGGGGGCGATGGCGTCGTCTGGCAGGTGGACTTCACCGCCGGCAGGGCCGATGTACTCGTTCGGTGGAGCCCGCCACCGTACCTGAGAGTTCCGGCGAAGGGATTCGGAGGGGGGAGTTTCGCGCCCGGCGGAACGCTCTACGTCGCCGCCCACGCAGCGGTCGTGCGGATCGACGTGAGCGATGCGAAGGTCACCGGTGTGCTCCACCAGCCCTGCATGAACGACCTGCACCACGTAGCGACGCGGGGCGACCTGCTCTTCGTTTCCAACACGGGACTTGGAGCGGTCGACGTGCTCGGGGTCGACGGCACGTTCCGAGGGAGCCACGCTTTGTTGCCGGCCTGGGCCAATGTCCGCCGCATCGGCGGAGAGGACCCCCCGCGAGATGAACCGCCCGTCCGACCTGGATGGGAAGGGGGAGCACCTGCTCCCTGGCCTGTGTTCACGCCCGCGGACGACTACCACTCCGCCGAAAGGCACGGGGCACCATTTCATCGGCAGAAGGTGCCTGACTACCTGCACGTGAATCACGTTGCCTTCGTTGGTGGCCGAGCACTCGCGACTTGTTTTGCTGATGGCACGCTGCGGGATCTTCGCTTCTTCGAGGCCGTTGCACGCGTGCCTGGTGCCTTCGTTCATGACGGATTCGTTCATGGCGACGGGCTGTGGCTCACGGCAATCGACGGGACCATCATCGAGCTCGACGCGGACACGCTCTCCGAGCGCAGGCGCCTGCCGACTTTCCGCACGGGCCACTACGGCTGGTGTCGGGGCTTGGCGGTCACCGACAATCACCTCCTCGTTGGGTTGACCGAGGTTCGTCGCGGCCGACTCCCTCGCCACCGATGGGCAGATCGTGAACCAGAGGGCAGCGAGACCAGCGTGTTGCTGCTCGACCGCGCGGATGGGCGTCTCCTCTCGCGGGTCGACCTCACCGACCCCATCCGTCACAGCAAGCTCTACAGCGTCCTTTTCGCCGAAGGGGGTCCGGAATGAAGACGGCAAAGCTGGTGCTCGTGCGGCCGGACCCGAAGCGCGCGAACGCCAATCGCCCGGCCGACATGCAACTCGCGCAGAAGGCGGCCGCCGACCGTCCGTGCTGGGTTGTTCTGGTTGGAAAGGGCCGCGAGAAGCGGTTGGACGATGCGCAACGGACCCTTCACGTCGAAGGGGTTGCCAAGGACGGGCTCAACGTCTACGCCCCGCGTGAAGTCAGTGGCGACGACTGGTCGGAGGCCGACGAAGCGGACCTGCCAAACCGGCTCGCACACTACCTTTCAGAGACCGGATTTCGGATGCCGATCCGACAGTCGTTCCCCGTCGAGGTACGCCTGCCGTTGGACATCCCGCATCTGTTGCTGGCAGCGGTGGTCGAGGCGGCCGCCGTCCGAGCCGAGGTGGACATTCGGCTGGGCGACGAGATTCTCAGGAGCAGCATCCGCTGGGAGACTCGACGTGACCACTTCAGCGGGCCGAGCTTGGGTAGTCGCGACATAGACCTGACGGGGGCGTCCGCATCCTTGAATCGCGTCCGCAAGCAGGTGGAGCGGTATGCGGCTCTCCCTTATCCCGTTCTCGTCATGGGAGAGACCGGGACCGGCAAGGAGGTCATCGCGAACATGCTCCATGAGCAGTCGGGTAGACAGGGCGGTCTCCAAAAGGTGAACGCCGCTCAGCTTCCGTCGCAACTCGCAGACAGCCTTCTGTTCGGACACAAGAAAGGCTCATTCACCGGTGCTGATTCTGACCGACCGGGTCGTGTACGAGAGGCAACTGGCGGGACCTTCTTTCTGGATGAGGTCTTCAACCTTGAGGCGTCGGTCCAGGGGAAACTCCTGCGAGCGCTGAATCGCGTGGACGAAGGAATCATCGAAGTGGAACCTGTCGGCTCGACTCAAGTTGAGGCTGTCCACACGCGTCTGGTCGTCGCGGCGCTCTCTGACCCGCGCGACGAGCCGGGCATGGTCGGCGGATCATCGATGCGCCAGGATCTTTACTACCGCGTTGCGGCAGGGGTCATCACCCTGCCGCCGCTTCGAGAGTGCCTCGACGATCTGCCCGCGCTGTGTGCCAAGTTCATCGGTGGCCTCAAGAAGGGGGTCAGTGTTGAGGACGATGGGATTGCCGTCCTGCGTGAGCACTCCTGGCCAGGCAACGTCCGCGAGCTTCGCCTCGTGCTGATCCGGGCGATCTTCGACGGGCCGGCTACCGCGACGAAGCTGACGGCCGACGCGCTTCGGTCGGCCCTGCAGGCGACCGCAACGCGGTCGAGCGGCGTGAGACTTCTCTTCCCGTGCAACCTACGAAAGGAACTCGCGCAGATAGAAGTCGAGACCATGCGCGCTGCGCTTCGAGCCGTGGATGGCAACCACGCTGCGGCGGGACGCAAGATTGGGCTCGGCAAGCACCCGCACAACTTCAAGCGGGCTTTGGACAAAGCGGAAGCCTTTCTGCGCTCGCTGGAGGGGGGGTCATGAGCGTGGACTTCGCCCGTCGCCGGGTGGCCGCGGTGGTCGGCGCAAACACCGCCAGCGAGGCCATCCTCGCCGCCGCCGAGGCCGTCGGGGCCGGGCTCGTCGATGCGGGCTTCCGTGTCGCAACAGGGGGCCTCGGGGGGGTCATGACGGCGGCTTCGCGCGGGGCACGCAGGGCGCCGGCTTGGTCCGATGGCACCGTCATTGGCGTGCTGCCGGGCCTTGTGGCAGCCGAGGCCAACCCGTTCGTCGACATCGTCGTGCCGACGGGAATGAACTACGCAAGGAACGTCATCGTCGTCGCGATGGCCGACGTGGTGATCGCCATCGGGGGTGGAGCCGGGACCCTGAGCGAGATTGCATTGGCCTGGCAGCACGGCAAGCCCATCGTGGCCCTCGATCTCGGGGACGGCTGGAGCTCGCGACTGGCGGGCGAGCAGCTCGACCGGCGACGTGACGACGCAATCCATCGCGCCCAGAGCCCCGACGACGCAGTGAGACTGGCGGCCGCGCTGGCCGGAACCCATGAGGGCAGTCGTGGGTTCTAAGGGTACGCGCATCCTCATGTTTCACCGGGTGCTCCCGGACACGCCCGTATCTTTCGGGCTGCCGGACTGCTACCGGATTCGCGGCACAGCCCTCACGGCGAGTGAGCTCGTCCGGGTTGTCGACGAGGCGGGCCCCATCGTGCCGCTCGAAGTGGTTGAGGCGGCACTGCGCGAAGGCACGGACCCGCCGCCCGGCGCGGTACTGACCTTCGATGACGGCTACCGGGAACATCTGAACGTGGTGGCCCCGATGCTCGCCGAACGGGCAATGACCGCAACCTTCTACGTCGCAACGGGGCTGAACGGAGCGGGACGCGCCGTGGCAGCCGTGGACGCGTGGTACTGGCTCCTCGACCACGCCAAGGGCGACAGGGCATGCATTCCACTTGCGGATGGGCGCGTGCATTCCGGGCGGTTCGACACGCTCGTTGGCAAGTCTGACTGGGTTACCGGCGAACCGAAGGCTGCTTTTCTGGCCGCCGACCCGGCGCGACAGTGGCAGATGCTCGAGGCATTGGCGGAAGGGGCCCGGTGCGAGTTGCCCTCAGATTTGGCCGGCCAGCTCTACATGGGTCCCGGGGATTGGGTGGAGCTTGTCCGGCGCGGGATGCGCCTCGGCGCGCACAGCATTCGGCATCCGACGCTCACAAGAGCGAGCGACGCCGTGCTCGACGAAGAGGTCGCGGGGTCCGTCGCGGCCATCAGGGCCATTTGCTCCCCCGTGGCGTTCGCCTATCCAGACGGCGCGTTTGACGAGCGGGTCGCTGAGCGTGTGCGGCAATCCAGCGCCAGTTCTGCCGTGACCTGCATCCCGGGCGATGTGGCGCGCGACACAGACGCCATGCGACTCCCGAGGCGTTTCATCGCCACCCCGGTTCACCAGGGTTGAGGTCGAAGCAGATGCTGTCAGATAGGCCTCGTCGTCGTACTTTCCCCACGCTTCGTCTGCCAATAGGCGATGTCGCTGATTCGGTCGCCTTAGGCCGGTATCTCGATGGCCCTGTCCTGACGCGACCGACGTTGTTCGGCAGCCACTTCGGAGCACCATCGGACATCGGCTGCAACACCTGTCCGACGGCTGCCCTGTGGATTCGGCCCGCGGCTCCGCGGACGTACTTCGCCTCGTCCGCGGCACGGCCTATCATCGCCGGCCCGGGGTCCCCCGACTCGCCCGCGTCGAGAGGTCGTCGATGTCCGCCACCGCCATCCCCGCCCACGCGCTCCCCCGCGTCGGTATGCTCGCCACGGTCCGGAACCGTCAGGGGCTCATCTCCGCGGTTGAGCCGGGTCCAACGACCGAGCACGGTCGCGTTCATCTCGTGCGCATCGAGTACTTCGACTCTGAGGGGCCGCCCGAGGAGACGCTGGCCTGGGAGCGGGAGCCTGGCGCGCGGGTCCTCGAACCCACCGCGCTGCCCCGCGTGGGCGAAGTCGACCCGATGCCCGGCGACGAGCTCGACGCGCTCGTTCGGGCCACTCGCTGGGGCGCCCTGACCCCGTTCCTGCCGCCGAACGTGGACGAGCCCTGCGCGCCGGACGCACCCGCCCATGCCCTCACCGCCCCGTTCTTCGGCGCTGTCCAGGTCGACGATTTCCAGCTCGTGCCCTTGCTCAAGGCGCTGGCGATGCCGCGCGTCTCGCTCCTCCTGGCCGACGATGTCGGCCTGGGCAAGACCGTCGAAGCGGGGCTGATCCTGACCGAGCTTCTGATTCGGCGCCGCGTTCGACGTGTGCTCGTCCTGACGCCGGCCTCCCTGCGCCGGCAGTGGCAGGGCGAGCTGCACAACAAGTTCTCCCTGTCCTTCGACGTGGTCGACCGGGCCGAGACGCACGCTCTCCAGAAGCGGATGGGCCTCGACGCGAACCCTTGGCGGACTTTCCCGCGCATCGTCACGTCCTATCACTACCTGCGGCAGCCCGATGTCCTGGCGCAGTTCGAGGCGGCGTGTCGTCAGCCGGCGGGCACGGTCCACCTGCCCTGGGACCTGCTCATCGTCGACGAGGCCCACAACCTGATGCCGTCGAGCTTCGGCGAGGACAGCGATCTCGCGCGCATGTTGCGCGTCCTGTCGCCCTGGTTCGAGCACAAGCTCTTCCTGACCGCCACCCCACACAACGGCCACACCCGCAGCTTCTCGGGGCTCCTCGAGCAGCTCGACCCCGTTCGGTTCCAGCAAACCAGCACCTTTCAACCCGCCGAGCGCACGCGTATCGAAGAGGTCGTGATCCGCCGTCTCAAGAGCGAGATCAACGCGCTCGACAAGACCCGCGGCCGGCAAGAACGCTTCCCGACGCGGAACCTCGCCCCGGAGCATCTGACCTTCTCTCCGAGAGAGCGGGCGCTGTCGGTCGCCTTCGAGGCCTTCCGGCGCAGGATTCGCGGCATCGTCGAGAGCGCCCGGACGGGCGAACGAACGGCGGCGTGGTTCGCTATCGAGGTGCTCAACAAGCGCCTTCTGTCGTCGCCGATGACCTTCGCGGACTCCTGGTTCCGCTTCAAAGCCGGCGTCGACGACAGCCGGGAGGCTGCCGCCGCCGAGCTGGCCGCTGCACGTCGGTCCTCGGAGTCCGACGACGTGGACGACGATCTCGAGCGCGTCGGCCGAGGCCGCCACGCGGCCCGGACGGTCGGCGCCTGGCTGCGGCCGTACCTGGACCGCATCGCAACCGAAGTCGCTGCGGTTGACGCGGCGCTGGCGAACCTCGGCATCATTGCCGATCCAGACGGCGCGGCCTGTTTCAATCCGAGCGCGGCCCCCGGCGCACCGCGCCTCGACGCGCGCTTCGAGAAGCTCGTGGCCCTGGTGAAGCGCCAGGTCCGACACGGCAACGCGTGGCACGGTGACGAGCGCCTCATCGTGTTCACCGAGTACAAGACGACGCTCGATGACCTGCGGCTGCGCCTCAAGGAGGCGTTTCGGGACGTACCGGCCGAGGACGACGGCGCGATCCGCGTGCTCTACGGCGGCGTCGACGATCAGTACCGCAAGGCCATCCAGGACGCCTTCAATGACCCGGCGAGTCCGGTGAGGGTGCTCCTGGCAACAGACGCCGCCTCCGAGGGCCTGAACCTCCAGAACTCGGCCCGGTTCGTGATGCACTACGAGGTGCCGTGGAACCCTTCGCGGCTCGAGCAGCGCAATGGCCGCCTGGACCGCCACGGCCAGGCGCGGGACGTGACGGTCTTTCATTTCACCAGCGAGGACGACGCCGACCTCAAGTTCTTGGGCCAGGTCGTCGCCAAGGTGCACAGGATTCGCGAGGACCTGGGCTCGATGGGCGAGGTTTTCGAGGCGGCCTTCGAGCGTCGGTTCTTCGAGCAGGAAGCGGTCGAAACGGTTCAGCTCTCCCTGGACACGCAGATCGAGGAGAGCCGGGGTCAGGCAGAGATCCCGCGGGCGTCGTCGGAAGTCGACGCAGAGATCGCCGAGGCCGAGCTCGCACACCTCGAGCGCCTTCGCCAGCACATCGACCTGACCCCCCAGACCCTCAAGGCAACCTTGGATGTGGCGCTGGGGATCGGCGTGGGCCGCCCACGGATCGACGGCCCCGACGAGCAAGGGCGCCTTCGCCTGCGTTTCCCCGTGCCCCGTCGGTGGACGGCGGTCGTCGACGAGACCCTGCGTCAAGAGACGCCGGAAGGCGGCCGGGGCGGGCTCCCCGCGGTCGTCTTCGACGCCTCGCTCTTCGTTCAGGTGATCGGCGGCCGTCCCGTGTTCCGGCCGATGCAGGACACCGTGCTCTTGCATGTCGGGCACCCCATCTTCCGCCAGGTGCTGGCCACCTTCGCTCGCGCCCGATTTCCGGGCGGACGTGGTGAGCTGCCGGACAGTCGGTGGACGGTTCGCCGTGGTCCCGTCCCGGCGGGCGCCGTGGCGCTCGTCGTGCTGACGACCGAGGAGCTGGCGCTCAATCAACTTCGCGAACCGTTCCACCACTGGATCCGCACGTGGCGTCTGGCCGTCCGGGCCGACGGAGCGGGTCTCGACCTGGCGCCGATGCCGTACGCGACGCCAGCGGACGACCTCGTCGGCGTGCAGCGCGCGGAGCCGGGGGACGCCCGGCGGGCGGCCGACCTGTGGCTGGACCTCGAACCGGACGTGCGCGCCTTCGTCGACAGCCTTCGCAAGAAGGTCTCCCTCAGCGTGCGTCAGCGTCTGGCCGAGGTCGGCAAGACGGCCGCGCGGGAAGAGCGCCGCCGCTTCGAGCACCGCACGAAAGAAGTCGAGCGGGCGATGCACGAGACCACGCTGAAGCGCCTCGAAGAGGACCTCGGCCGGGTCGAGCGAAAGCGTGCGCGCCTCTCCGGGACGCTCGACCTCTTCGACGATGTTCGCGCCCGGCAGCTCGAGGAGAGAGCGACGCTCGAGAAGCGGATTCGCGACATCGAGGAGGAGCTGATTCGGCGCCGCCGACACTTCCAGGATCTCCTGGACCGCCTCCGCGTCGAGCAGGCGCGCGTGATCGAGGGCATGTTGCCGAGACGGCATGCCCTGCAAGGCGAGGTTCAAGTGTTCCCGGTGGCCGTCGAGATTCGTTTGCCGCTGGACACACGGCCTACGGTCTCGAATGCA
>JBMOFP010000009.1:0-60927 GCA_049318805.1 Bradymonadia bacterium | reverse complement strand
CGCGGCCGACGGCGGGCCCGCGGGCGGGTTCGTCACCATGCCGAGGCTCGGGATGCCCGCGTTGCGCACCCGCGCCATCACGTCGACCACGAAGCCGTAGGGCAGGCGGCGATCGGCCTGCAGGAAGATCTTGCCCTCGCTCTGCACCTTCTCGTTGGCCTTGAGCTTGGCCTCGAGGGGGCCCAGGCAGGTCGAGAAGTCCGCGCTCTGCGCCTGGGCGGTGCAGTTGACCAGCTCCAACTGCGCGTCCCCGTCGCCGAGCATCGTGATGCGGTGGTCGGGGTGCAGGGTGAGCACGAGCTGCTGGATGTCGCTCGGCTTCAGCGGGGTCTTCGAGTCCGTACGCGGCAGGTCGACCTCGACCTTACGGGGCTTCATGTCCTCGACGATGATCGGCGTCGTGACCATGAAGACCACGAGGAGTACGAGCATCACGTCGACCAGAGGCGTGACGTTGATCTCGCTCAACGCGCCCTTCTGCCCCCCGCCGCCCGACATCGCCATGCAGCCGACTCCTCCCGCTCACTTGAAGAAGTGGCGCTTCACGATGTTGAGGAAGTCGCTGCCGAAGTTCTCCATGTCGGTTTCCAGGACACGCGTCTTCTGCACGAAATGATTGTAGAAGATGACGGCGGGGATCGCGGCCACGAGGCCGATGGCCGTGGCCACCAGCGCCTCGGCGATGCCCGGGGCCACCGTGAGGAGCGTCGCGTCTCCGCGGGCGGCGATGTTGATGAAGCTGTCCATGATGCCCCACACCGTGCCGAAGAGGCCGACGAAGGGCGCCGCGGACGCGGTGGTCGCGAGCCACCCGGTCATGGACTCCAGGGCCACACGCTCGGTGTTCTGGGCCCGGTTCAGGGCGCGCTCGATGTTCTCGAGGTCGCCGAGCACGCCGTGCATGGTGTCGCCCTGCCGCGCGCCGCTCTTGAGCTTCGACAGCTCGATGTAACCCGCCCGGAAGACCTGGCTCACGGGGCTGTTCCGCAGCGTCTCGCTCGTTTGGAAGATCGCGTCGAGCTGCTTCGACTGCCAGAACGCCTCGAGGAAGACCTGCGTCTCCGCCCGCGCACGCCGGAGCGCCAGGGCCTTGTAGGCGATGATGTACCAGCTCACGACCGACATGAGCACGAGCAACGCGAGCACGAACTTCACGACCGGGCCGGCGTCGGCGATGAGCTTTTGAATGCTCAAGGCCGGGGCCGGCGCGCTCAGCGTCACGAGATGTACGAGGATGGCGTCCATGAGGTAGGCGAAGGTATGCAAGCATCCGACGGGCGTCAACGCCCAGACGCACCGTCAGGCGACGTCCTTGCGCTTGAAGACCTTGGCCAGCAAGGCCCCGAGACCGATCAGACCGATCACGATCACCTTGCCGAACTTCGCGAAGACGAGCGCCAGCTTGGCGAAGAGCCCGACCTTCATCGCCATCTTGCCGGCGATGAGCCCGCCGATGCCGTAGGCGGCGACCTTGTCCACGGAGTCGTCGAACTGGTCGTAGCGGTGGCCGTCCTTGAACTCGACCACCCCGAGGAGCTGGTTCATGCCGGCCTGGAGCTTCGGCAGATCGGACTCGAGGCCGATGGCGCTCAGCTCCAGCGTGCCTGAGCGTCCGAGCACCCGGATGTCGTAGTTGATCGTGTGCTGGCTCTCGCCTTCGACCGCGAGCTTCTTGGACCAGTGCAGTCGGTGGGACGCGGCGTCGTAGTTCGGGGTGTCGGCCCAGCCCACCAGGTTCAACGTCGGCAGGCCCCGCTTCTTGCGCTCGGCGTTGACCTCGGCCTCGCCGGACTGCATGTCGGCCAGCAGCTCCGCGTAGTCCATGTCGGCCGCGTCTTCGTCGTCGACATAGCCGTCGTCGTTGTACGAGACGACCACCGCCCAGGTGTCGTCCGGCTCGTCGTTCACGAAGGGCACGATGGCGCCGATCACACCCGGGTCCGGCAAGTTGCCCCAGACCTCCTCCACCACGAAGCGGGCGTCCGCGCCCCCCAGGTACCGGTAACCCGCGGGCAGCGCCGCCTGGGCGTTCGACCCGATGTCGACCTGGCCGTCGAGGAATCGCAACGTGCGTCCCTTGGCCTGGAACTCCGCCGGCGGCGCAGACGACGGCGCAGCGGCGTCGCTCGGAGCCCCCGTCGGCGCGACGGACGGCGCCTCCTGAGCCTGACCCCGAGCCGGCGCAGACAGCGCGAGCCCCAAGCCCACGACACGGACCCACGCCCACGAGCTTCGTGTTCGTTTCATCGTCCCCCCCTTCCCCCGACCGCACGCCTACACGAGCGCTCCCGCGCCGCACAAGGGATTCGCCCGGCCTGCGGCCATTCGCTACTCTGCCCGGCCATGCGCGCCACCACTCCTCGAATCAGCGTCCGTCCCGCGTTGCTCTTGACCGCCTGCGCCCTCTCGCTGTGGGCCTGCGCCGAAGCCGACGGCACGGCCAATGGCGACGGCGTCGGCGGCGATCTGCCGGGCTTCGACGCGGCCCCCAGCGGCGGCAACACCCCACCGGGGGGCGGCGGCACGCCCGGAGACCCCTCGGTGCCGACACCTGGCGGGAACCGTCGGCCCGAGCTCACCCGCATCGGCGACCGACAGGCCGAGGTCGGCGTGCCCCTCGAGCTCGTGCTGGAGGGCAGCGATCCCGACGGCGACGAGGTCTCGTTCAACGTGCGCTCCACCCTCCCCGAGGGGGCGAAGTTCGAGAAGGCCTCGGCGCGCTTCACGTGGACACCGTCGCCCGCGCAGGAGGGCACGATCGTCATCCTGACCTTCGAGGTCTCGGACGGCGCGCTGCGCGACCAGGAGACGATCCAGCTGTCGGTGGTGGCCGCCGGGGCCGCACAAAACGGCGCGCCGGTCATCGACCCCCTGGGCGACCAGCTGCTCAACGTCGGTCGGCCGTTCGCGTTGCAGGTGCAGGCCACCGATCCGAACGGCGACGATCTCACATTCTCTCTGCTGGGGGGCGAGTCCCTCCCCGGCGCGTCTCTCGACGCGAAGACCGGTCTCTTCGAGTGGACACCGCCGGCCGAGACCGAAGGCCAGAGCTACGGTGTGACGTTCGTCGTCTCCGACGGCGCGAACGAGTCGACCGCGGTGGTCGCCCTGGTCGTGCGCGGCGCCGACGACGCCGGTGACCTGCCCCCGCGCATCACCCCCATCGACGACCGAGAGGTGGCGGTCGGCGAGGCCGTCCGCATCGAGGTCCAGGCAGAAGACGAGAACACACCGGCGTTGGTCTACGACCTGGTCACGCCGCCGCCCCCGGGGGCGACCTTCGACCCGGCGACCCACGTCTTGCTGTGGACGCCGACCCCCGACCAGCAGGACCTGGCGTTCCGGTTCGTCTTCCGGGTTTCGGACGGCCGCTATCGCGCCATCGAGCAGGTGACGCTGACCGTGGTGGCCGGGAACGGCGGCGGGCCGATGCCCGGCGATTGTCCGGCCGAGCCCGGGGACGACGGGGGCTCGCCCGATCCCGCACCGCGCGCGCTCTCGCCCGACGCGCCGATCGCCGCGTCGATCTGCCCGGCGAACGACGCCGACAGCTTCACCTTCGAGGTCGACGCCGACGAGACCTTCACAGTCGACCTGCGCTTCGCCCACGCGGACGGCGACCTCGACCTCGTCGTCGAGGGCCCGGGCGGCCTCTTGACGACCTCCGACAGCGTGGACGACGACGAGAGCGTGGTCGCGACGGCGCGCGCGTCCGGGCGGCACACGGCCACGGTCGTCGGCTACAACGGCGCCACGAACGCGAACTACACCGTGAGCCTCACCCTGGCCGGTGGCGGCGGACCGGACGCCTGCGCGGCCGACGCGGCCGAGGGCGCGACCGGGAACGACGACGCCGCGGACGCCGTCGATCTGCGCGACCATCTCGACGACACCCTCCGCATCTGCCCGAATGACGAGGATTGGTTCTTCGTGGAGCTCGAGGCGGGCGCAACGGCGGAGATCCTGGTGGTCTTCGACCATGCGGCCGGCGACCTCGACGTGGAGGTCACGGGGCCGGACGGCTTCGCCACCGCGAGCGCGTCGGCGGACGACGACGAGGCCATCTTGCTGTCGCCCGTGCCGGCGACGGGTCGTTACCTGGTCCGGGTGCTGGGCTGGCAGGGTGCACAGAATGAGTACCTGGTCGGGTTGACCGAAGAGGCCGCGGCGGCGTGCGTTCGGGACCGGGTCGAGGCCAACGACAGCCGCGTCGACGCCGAACCCCTCGGAGCGAACCTGTTCACGGAGTTCACCTGGTGCGGCGAGCCGGACTGGTTCAAGTCCGACGTGCCCGCCGGCCAGGAGCTTCAGGTCTTCGTCACATGGAACGACGCCCCGGGTTTGCTCCCCGAGCTGGTCGTTCAGGACGCCGCTGGGTCCCGTGTGCCCGGCCAGACCTGGGAGGTGGCCCAGGGCGACGGTTGCCGCGCGGAGAGGACGGCCTGCCGGCGCCTCCGGTACGCCCCGCCCGCGGCCGGCTTCGTCTACTACCAGCTCGTTGGGGCGCAACGCGGGCTCGTGTACGACCTGCGGGTGCGGTTCGTCCCGGCCCAGCAGAACGCGCCGTGTGCATTCGACGCCCAGACGTGTGCGGCCGGCCAGGTGTGCGACTACGAGGCGGGTCGATGCGCGCCGGGACGCTGCAGCGTGGACGACGACTGCCCGACGTTCGACTACTTCTGCCACCAGGGTTACTGCGTGGAGCTGTGCTCGTTCGACGGCGAGTGCAACCGGGGCGGCTATGCGTGCCGGATACTCGACGGTCTCGACCTCTGCGGCCCCGGCGGGGGTGCGGGGCAGGTGGGCTCGCAGTGCAATGACTTCACGCAGTGCGGCGGCGCCCTCGACTGCCTCGACGACGCGGGGGTCCCCGACGGCTACTGCTCCCGCGATTGCCGCGCTGATGCGGATTGCCCGGGGGCGTCGTGCGCCGTCTTCGAAAACGGCAACTTCTGCGGCGACGGCTGCAACGCCGACGCGGATTGCCGCTCCGGATACCAGTGCAGCGAGCTGCCGCGGGCCGCCGGCGGCACGACCCGGGTTTGCATCCCGCGGTGAGTGCGGCGCGCGTCGAGCCGGAGCTGTTCTGCGTCGTCGCTCCCGGGCTCGAGCTCGTCTGCGTCGAGGAGGCCCGCGAGCACGGCTTCCACGTCCTCGGTCACGAGGTCGGGGGCGTGCGCTTGCGCGGCGACCCTACGGAGGCCTTGCGCGCGAACCTCTCCCTCGCGGTGCCCACCCGCGTGCTCGAACGGATCGCGCGCTTCGAAGCCCGTGACTTCGGGCGGTTCGAGCGTGAGGTCCGCGCGATTGACTGGGCGCGTTTCGGGACGGGCTTCACCCCCCGCGCCGCGTGCCACAAGTCGAAGCTCCACCACACCGGGGCGCTGGAGTCTCGACTCGCGCAGTGGCTGCCTGCGGGCGACACCGCGCTTTTGGCGCGGTTCGACGACGATGTGTGCACCTTGAGTCTGGACACGACGGGAGAGCGACTCCACAAGCGGGGGTGGCGGGTCGAGGTCGGGCCCGCGCCGCTGCGGGAGACCCTCGCGGCGGGGCTGCTCCGGCTCGCAGGGTGGGCGCCGGGTGAGGCGCTCTACGACCCCATGTGCGGCTCGGGGACCTTCGTGATCGAGGCCGCTGGGGCGGCGGGCGGACTGCTGCCGGGGCGCCTGCGCACCTTCGCTTGCGAAGCGCGGCTCGGGCCAGGCGCACGCGGCGCGGCCGAGAGCGACCCACGGAGCCGGCGCGCCCCGGTCCCGACCCTCATCGGCGCGAGTGACCGGGCGAAGCCGGCCGTCGACGCGGCGCGACGCAACGCCGAGCGCGCGGGCGTCGGAGGGGCGGTCGGCTTCAGCGTGCTCGAGGCCGCTCACGCCGTGGCGCCCGCAAGCGCGGGCCTGCTAGTCTGCAACCTCCCCTACGACCGACGCGCCGGCGGCGCGCGTCACGCGGTGGAGCGACTCGGCCTCGCCCTGAGAGGCTCGTTCCGGGGCTGGCGTGCGGCGGTGCTCACCCCGGAGCGAAGCATCGAAGCGGCGCTCGCGCGTAGGGTCCGTGCATCGTTCCCGATCGACAACGGCGGGCTTTCGGTCCGTTGGTGGCTCCTGGAAGCAGAGACTTGAATGTCTCACGACAAATTTGTGACGGTGTGCCGGTTCGCGGGGACAAGATTCGAACCATTGCGGGACGGGGAGCTGGGGAAATGAACGCAACGAAGACGAAGATGCTCGGCTGGACGTGGGCGCTCGCCTGCGCCGGCCTGCTGGCGGCCTGTGACACCAGTGAAGAGGGCGGCGGCGAAGGGGGCAGCGGCGGCGGCGGCGGCGGCGAGGAGAACGACCTCGGCGTCGGGGGCGGCGCGGGCGGCGGTCTCTCGGGCGGCACACCCGCCGGCGGCGCTCCGTCGGGCGGCGCACCCGCCGGCGGCGAGCCCTCGGGCGGCACCCCGGCCGGTGGTGAGCCGTCCGGCGGCATTCCCGCGGGCGGAGAGCCTGCGGGCGGCGCACCCGCCGGCGGCGAGGCCCCCCCCCAGTGCACCCTCGATGTCGAGTGTCCGCAGCCCGGCGCCCCGAACTGTTCGGGCGTCTGCCTCGACGGCGTGTGTGACATTCAGTGTGAGGAGCCCCCGCCGCAGTGCGACGAAGAGCGCGCCTGCCCGCCCAACGCGGTCTGTCGGGACGGCGTGTGTGTGCCGGTCGAGCCGTGCGTCTGCCCCGAGATCTTCGCGCCGGTCTGTGGCGCCGATGGACAGACGTACGGGAACGCCTGCGAGGCCGAGTGTGCCGGCGTCGAGATCGTGGCCATGGGGGAGTGCGGAGCGGGCGTGTGTCCCGATCCGAACGACCCGGCCGTGACCTACGTGAGTGACGATCCCGAGATGTGCCAGGTCATCCTCTTCCGCTGCGAGCCTGGGCAAGAGGCCTTCTCGAACGAGTGCGGCTGCGGGTGCATCGACGCGCCGGTGTGTATCTGTCCGGCGGTTTTCGCCCCCGTGTGCGGCGAGGACGGCCAGACCTACGGCAACGCCTGTGAGGCCGAGTGCGCCGCGGTCCCCGTCGCCTACGACGGCGAGTGCGTCGAGGTGCCGTGCGTCTGTGCGGCGGTCTTCGCCCCCGTGTGCGGCGAGGACGGCCAGACCTACGGCAACGCCTGTGAGGCCGAGTGCGCCGCGGTCCCCGTCGCCTACGACGGCGAGTGCCGCAACGAAGGGTGCATCTGCCCCGCCGTCGTCGCGCCGGTCTGCGGTGAGGACGGCCGGACCTACGGCAACGCCTGCGAGGCCGCGTGTGTGATGGTCCCCGTCGCCTACGACGGCGAGTGCCAGGGCGCGGGCGCTTGTCCCGACCCGAACGACCCGCGGGTGAGCTACGTGGGCGACTCGCCCGAGCAGTGCGCGGCCATCGACTTCCTCTGCGCCGAGGGTGCGGAGTACTTCTTCAGCGACTGCGGCTGCGGCTGCATCCTGCCGCCGCCCGTCGAGGAGTGCATCTGCCCCCGCATCTTCGCACCGGTCTGCGGCGAAAACGGCCAGACCTACGCCAACGAGTGTCTCGCGGCGTGTGTGCGTGTGGCCGTGGCCTACGACGGCGAGTGCCGCGCCGTCGACCCCGCCTGCCCGGACCCCAATGACCCCAACGTCCGGTACGTCGCGGAGACCCCCGAGCAGTGTCAGGTGGTCCGCTTCTTCTGCGAGGCGGACGAGGAGCTCTTCTCCAACGAATGCGGCTGCGGGTGCGTCCGTATCCCCCAGAGAGCGTGCGCCGAGGGTGAGATCCGGACGCCCGAGGGCGAGTGCCGCGCGGCGTGCCGCGGCGACCAGGAGTGCCGACGCGGCACGGTCTGCAACGCGGCCGAGGTCTGCCTGAACGATCCGAATTGCCCGATGTGTGATGTGTGCGCGGGTTGGTGCGTCGCTGCCGTGCAGTGACCGCGCCGTGTCGCCGATGCTCGTCTATTCGACCGCGACGGACGCGACGCTCGCCGTCACGCTGACCCAGCTCGTCGGCTTCGAGGCGGCGGCCGTGGAGCGGCGCGCGTTCCCCGATGGGGAGCGTTACCTGCGCCTGCTCACGTCGCCTTTGGGTCGCGACGCGGTCCTGCTCGGCGGGACGGCGAGCGACGCCGACACACTCGAGGTCTACGACCTTTCGTGCGCGTTGGTGAAGGCGGGGGCGCGCTCCCTGACGCTCGTCGTGCCGTACTTCGGGTACTCGACGATGGAGCGCGCGGTCCTGCCCGGCGAGGTCGTCACGGCCAAGAATCGAGCGCGCCTGCTCAGCTCGATCCCCGAGGCGAGCAACGGCAACCGCATCGTGCTCCTCGATCTGCACACGGAGGGCCTCCCCCACTACTTCGAGGGCCCGATCAGGCCGGTGCACGTCTACGCGAAGCCCATCGTCGGCGCGCTCGCGCGGCGCTTCGGCGGCGAGGACTTCGTGCTGGGGTGCACGGACGCCGGGCGCGCGAAGTGGGTCGAGAGCCTCGCGAACGATCTGGGTGTCCAGCCCGCCTTCGTCTACAAACGCCGACTCGACGCCGAGCGCACGCAGGTCACGGCCGTGAGCGCCCAGGTCGCCGGGCGCGCCGTCGTGCTCTATGACGACATGATCCGCACGGGCGGCTCCTTGATGGGCGCGGCGAGAGCCTTCCTCGACGCCGGCGCCACCCGCATCTCGGCGGTCGCGACACATGGGGTCTTTCCTGGAGACGCCTGGGGGCGCCTTCAGGCCTCGGCGCTCTTCGCCGAGATCGCGTGCACGGACAGCCATCCACGCGCCCGGGCGCTCGCCGAGCAAGGCCTGCTCGTCGAGTCCGTGGTGCCGCTGCTCGCCCAGCGTATTCGCGCGCTCGAGACGAACGAGTGAGCTTCGGGCGGCGCCTGAGCGCAGGACTCGTATGGGCTGCGATGGTCCTCGGGTGCGAGGCCGCTCGGCTGGACGCCGGTCTGCGTGCTTCGGACGCCTCGTCGGGCACGCGGGACGCACGCCGCGCGCCCGCGGAGACCGACGGCGCGCCTCGGCCCGACGCCGCCCCATCCATCTACGACGCGGAGGCGCGCGACGCATCGCCGATGGACGAGGGCGCCCCACCGCCGCCCCCGCCCGCAGACGCGGCCCCCACCCCGGGCGATCGCGGAGGTGCGAGCGACGCCAGCGACTGCACCCGCGGTACGCGCGCTTGTCCTGTTGAGGTCGCGGTCCTCCCGTTCGAGGACATGCGAGACACCCGCTCGGCGCCGGAGGCCGCGCTCGATGGCTACGCGTGCGCCCCGGACGTCTCAGAGGCCGGGCCGGAGTGGGTGTACCGTGTACAAATCGCGCAGCGCGGACTGCTTGTCGTCGAGGTCGCCGACGACGCGGACGCAGGCGTCGACATCGACGTGCATCTGCTCTCGGCGCCCGAGGCGAGCGCGTGCCTGAGCCGCGACAACCGACGCACCGCGCGGCTCGTGGAACCGGGCGAGGTCTGGGTGGTCGCCGACACCTACGTCAACGCCGACGGCGTGCCCCAGGCCGGCCCGTTCACCCTGCGCATGACCCTCGACGCGGTGGACGCGGGCCGCTGCGCGGTGGTGCCGCAAGAGCTCGAGATGGTCTGGCGCGTGTGCGCGCCGAACATCGACTGTGTGGAGCGCGAGAACGCGCAGGGCGAGGTCGCGCGGTTCGTTCGAACGCCGTCCGTCGGCCCCGTCGTCAAGGAGGCGCACCTCGTCACCGTCGAAGACGACTTCGGCGGCGGCTGGCCGAACGCCTTCGAGGACGGCATCGAGGCCCACTGGCGCCTCTCCCAGGCGGCGACGGGCTACGCGATGGAGCGTCGCGAGCCCTGGGCACCCGCCGGCGAGGGCGGCTCGGAGTTTGGCCAGAGCGCCTACGGTCGCCCGCTCCCCGTCCTCGAGGAGGCCTGGTACGTGAACATGTACTGGCGCCGGCGGCCCGCCCCCGGGACGCGCGTCCTGGTCCGCAATCCCGAGAACGGGCGGGCGGTGGTCGCCGCGGGTGGGTACGAGACGGGGCCGGGTGATCCGGGCGCGCTGGGGGGCGTCGCCGAGGAGGTTCACCACCATCTGGGCACGAACCACCGCGACATCCTGGAGATCGGCTTTCTGGCCGACCCCAACTTGCCCTTCGGCCCGATCGAGTGCGAACGTCCGTAGCGGCGGGGGACGCTCGGAGGTACGACCTTGTTATCCTTGGTATTTTCGCGATGATCTGTCCCGAGTGTGGGCGCAGATTCGGGGAGGGGAAAACGACCTGCCCCGACGACGGTGCGACGCTGCTTTCCATGGGTCCGGCGGGGTCGAGACGCACCTCGGGTAGCCTGGCCGCGGGTCCGTCGCCGCCCCCCGAGGGCTCTACACCGCGACGCTCCATCCTCTCGGGTCCCGTGGTGATTCCGCGTCCGCTCGGCCAGTCCGCGGTGGGCACGACCGTCGGCGGTCGCTATGTCATCGAAGCGCGCATCGGCTCGGGGGGCATGGGTGTCGTCTACCGCGCGCGACAGCTCCTCGTCGATCGCACGGTCGCCCTGAAGATCCTGCCCCGCGACCTCGCCGAAGACCCGGTCGCGGCCAAACGATTCCTGAACGAAGCCCGAAGCATCTCCCAGCTCCGACACCCCAACATCGTGACTCTCTACGACTTCGGCGTCACCGACGACGGCCGGCCGTTCATCGCGATGGAGTTCGTCGACGGGGAGACGCTGGGCGCGCGGCTCAAGCGGGGCCCCATGCCCGCCCACGAGGTCGTGCACGTCGCCCGCTGTATCGCCGAAGCCCTCGCCGCAGCCCATGACATGGGTCTCATCCATCGAGACATCAAGGGCGACAACGTGATGATCGAGCGGCGCACGATCCGCGCCGACGAGGTCCGCGTGCTCGACTTCGGCATCGCGCGCACCGTGGACTCGGACCATCGTCTGACCCAGACCGGGATGGTCTTCGGCACGCCCCAATACTGTTCGCCGGAGCAGGCGATGGGTCAGCCGTTGGACGGCCGGTCGGACCTCTACTCCCTGGGCATCCTGCTCTTCGAGATGCTCGCGGGCCGCGGCCCCTTCGCCGACGGGCCGCCGGCGATGCTGCTGCACAAGCACATCAACGAGCCGCCGCCTCGCCTCAGGGCTCAGTATCCCGAGCACGACGTGCCCCGAGAGCTCGACGCCCTCGTCGACCGCCTGCTCCAGAAGGACCCGGCCCGACGACCGGGCACCGCCCGCGAGGTCGTCGCCGCGCTCGATACGGTCGGCCACGGGAGCGCGGCCGGGCCCGTCTCAGGCCCGACGATGGCCGCTTCGGCCCCGACGCACATGACGGGCCATTCCGTGAACACGCAGGCGCTCGCGGCGCTGGAGACCCCGAGCGGCGAGCTCACCACGGACCACGTCGGCGGTCCACGCCCCGGCCAGGCGGGCGCCCAGGGCTCGCGTCTCGCGCTTTGGCTCGCGCTCGGGCTCTGCGGCGCGGCCGCCGGCGGCGCGGTCTGGCTCGCCAGCACCGGACCGGAGCCCGACGAGAGCCTGCACTCGAGCCGCCCCCGCGAGGTGCCCTCGACCACACCCATGCGCGCCGCGCTGCCACCGCCGACGACGAACGCCCCGAGGTCCGCCCCTCCGAGTCCCCCCGCGGTGCCGCCGCGCCTGGTCGCGGCCCTCACGGGACCGCTCGAGCCGGCCGCCCTGCCGATGGCGACGGAGCCGGGGAAGATCCAGCTTCCGTTGCCGGCGCCCGTCCGGGCCGGCAGCCCGGCGCCGCCGACACCGGGGGCGTCCGCGTCGAGCCGAGTCGCCGACCTGCGTCGCGCGCTTCAGTCCGCGCCCGCGCAGGGGCCTGTGCGTGAGGACCTGCTCTTCGATCTGGCGGCCGCGCTGTGGGGCGCTGCGAACGAGAACCACACCGAGGCGATGAAGGCCTACGAGGCCCAACGCCAGGTGTTTCTCGAGGGCCGCGGCGAGACCCCGCCCGTGGCGCCGCGGCCCAACTATGTCGAGGCGACCGAAGCCTTCGAGGCGCTGCTTTCGGCGGCGCCCAAGGGTCGTCACGTCGAGGGGGCGCTCTTCCATGCGGGTGTGGGCGCGCTCGGGGCCGGGCGAAGAGAGGCGGCGATGACCCATCTCGCCCGGCTCGTGCACGAACACCCGGAGGGCGCAGCGACGGCGCAGGTGCGTCTCGCGGTCGCCGACCACCTTCTGCTGTCACGGTCTTTCGACGCCGCGGCGGCGCTGTACGCACGTGAGGCGGGTGCGGCCGGGGATCGCGGCGCCCACGCCCGGCTCATGGCCGCCCACGCCGAGTACGGTCGCGGCCGCTTCGAAGAGGCGGTGCGTGCGTTCCAGCGCGTGCTCGAGCAGCCGGCCGAGAGTCCGGCCCTGGCCGCGTATCAGGCGGAGAGCGCCCTCGAGGGCCTCACCGTGACCTACACGCGTCTGCCCGATGGGGACAGCCGCGCGCGAGACGCGTTTCGGGCGCGCCTGGGTGAAGCCGGCGCCGTCGAGCGGCTCATCACGATGGCCCGTTTGTTGGAAACGACGGACGTGGACGCGAGCCTGCGACTCTACGGGCGCCTGGTGGACGAGCACGCGGCCACCCTGCCCTCCGAGAGCCTGCGGTCCCTGCTGCACGCGACGAGCGCGCTCGAAGACCGCACCCGGAAACCCGACACCTCGACCGAACGCCTCGAACGGCTCTCGGCACGCCCGGACCTGTCGGTCACCTCCAGGATTGAGGTGCTCCTGGCGCTGGCGCGGGCCCGCGTCGCCCAGGGCGGCCAGGCGGATGCGGCGCGGGCGGCGCTGCGGACCGCCAAAGGGCTGCTGCCGCCCACGCCGGCGGCGGCGGGCGCCGCGGCGCCGGTGCCCCCGAACCTCGCCGCTCGTGTCGCGCTCGCCGTCGCGATGCTCGACCTCGAGGCGCTCGCCGCCGAGCCGGCGCTTCCGGCCGACTCGCCACGCCGCCTCGCGCAGGTCCTCGAAGACGACCAGCGCAAGGCCGACGCGCTGGAGCGGTTGGTCTCGGACGCCCTGGCCCAGGACCCCGCCCTCGCGCCGGAGGCCGACGCCTTGCGCGTACGGCTCCTGGCGCGTGTCGCCGATCGATGTGTCGCGGCGCTGGCGGCGAGTCCCGAGGGGCCGAACGCAAAGCGGGTCGCGGCACGCGAGAGTGCGGCGCGGGGTGAGGCCGAACGCCTGCTGGCCCTGGGTCACATCGACCCCAAGAGTGCCGAGGAGGCCCAGGCACTGCTCCGCCGTAGGCCCTGACACGCTCGGCGGCGGGCCCTCGAGTCAGTCCGTGACCAGTCGCTGGGGGTCCATCTCGGCAACGAGGTCGAGGAGCTGCTGCACCCGGGCCTCGTCCTTGCGCATCGCGGCGAGTTTCATCTGGCCGTGCAGCAGCTCGGCGGCGGCCACGAGTTGCATGCCCGAGAGGCGCTCTTTGCGATAGACGACTCGCCGGTCGCGATCCCCGAGGAACGCGTGCGCTTCACGGGCGCGCTTCACGATCTCGTCGGCGAGGCGCTTCAGCTCGCCTCCCGCGGCCGCGAGTGGGCTCGTCGGACCGTACTTCGCGGCGATACGCTCCATCGCGGGGCCGAACTCGGACGGGTGCGACGCAGAGTGCACACCCAGCGCGGTGAAGTGGTCGGCGCGCGCGCGTTCGGCGCGATCACGGAGCGCCACGAGCAGATCGCTGCCGGCCTGTTCCCGGGCGACCTGCGGCGGCGCCGAATCGAAGTCGAGGAGACCGAGCGCCTCGAGCAGCACGAGAAATCGCAGCGTTCGGGGTCGACCGAGCGGGCTGATCGGGATCGCGTCCCGCAGCGTCCGCGTGCCATCCAGCGACTCCGCGACAAAACGTGCCTGGAGCCGTTCCACGGCGACGCCCTGGGCGGTGAGACCCCGCACGGCGGTGAGCACCGGCCACTGGTCGAGCTGGTCTTCGAAGTGGGCCCCGAGCACCTCGGTCCCGCCCGGGGCGAGCACGGCGTCGGCCAAAGCGACGAAGAACTGGGCGAAGCCGACACGTTCGTTCGGCGGGAGATTCACCTGGGTCGGGCCAGGCGCGTAGACCCAGCTCACGCCGCGGTCCCGAGTGTCGGCGCCCGCTTGCGCGAGGGCCGCGAAGCGCTCCGCGAGTTGCTTGCGTCGGACCTCGACCCGGCTTCGGGGATCGTCCCCCTCCGCGGGCATCGGTGCCCCGTTCTGGTCGAGGAGCAGCAGATGTCGTCCGGCGTCGAGCTCGAGCGTCAACCGGTCGCTCGCCGAGCCGACCACGAGACGTCCGGACCGCCCGGCCAGGTCGCGCAGGCCACGAATGAGCTGCCCACGACGGCCGACAAAGAACGCAAGGCCCGGCGCGACGAGCCAGGTGCCACTCTCGGGCGTCGGGGGTCGGCGCGGCTCCAGGCTCGCGGTCGGCTGCGCGTCGAGGCTCATGGGGCCGGGCTCGGTGGGGGTCATCAAGCCCCCGAGGTCGTCGAAGAGGCCCTCCACCCGCGTCGTCTCGACCCAGACCCCGTCGAACGCGTTCGAGGCCGGCGCCTCGAACGCGGGCGCCTCCAGGACCGCAGGCTCGGGCTCTGGTTCCGGTCTCTTCTCGGCGGTCTCACCGAAGAGCGACGTGAACTCGTTTTCGTCGTCGCCGCCCGCGAACGGGTCGATGACGAGCGGGCCCGGCGGCGCAGTGATCGTGTGCGCGGGCACGGTGCTCGACGGCGGCTCCGGCTCCGGCACGGTGCTCGGCGGCGGCTCCGGCACGATGCTCGGCGGCGGCTCCGGCACGATCGACGCGCTGGGGGTCGCCACGGGGATCGACGCGCTGGGGGTCGCCACGGGGATCGGCGCCGTATTGCGCGCGTGCAGCAGCGCCGCCGCCCCAGCGAGCCTTCGGAGCGCCCGCAAGGCCTCGGCGTCGCAATGCACCTCGAGCCCGATCAGGTCCGCGTGTCGATGGACCCCTTTGCCGCGAAGCTTGACCTCGCCTTGCCGGTCGCGGACCCGGACCACGAAGTCGCACTCCCGGTTGAGCGCCAGGTTCGCCAGGTCGATGCACAGGAGTCGGTGGTGGGAGAGCTCGGGATCGATCAGCGCCGCCAACGCGCGCGCAGAGTCGAACTGCACGACACCACCCGTCAGCAGCGTCGGCGGTACCGTCGCGTCGTAGGTACCCCAGGCCACGACGTCACTCTCCTCTGGGCGATGAACTCTGGCCCGATGTTTGTGGCGGAAGCGCCCGGTGTCAATCGGCAGAGCCCGATCGGCGCAGGCCCTCCATCAGGCTCGAGAAGACCATCGCGCCGATGCGATCCGCGCCCGCCTTGCTCGGGTGCGTGTAGTCCCCGCCCCCGAGCCCCGTGCGGGCCCAGAGCGCCATGGAGCCTTCACCGCCCATCGCCCGAAAGGTGTCGTAGAAGGCGCACCCCTCGACATAGGCCACGCGGCGCTGCACGTCCGTGATGCGCTGCACGACCGGTCGACTCACGAGGGCGCCGTGCTCGTCCCGGTCGGCGCGGTCCATGGGGCCGATCAGCAGGCACGGCACGTCGGGCAGCGACCGACGCAGGTGCTGAACGACGGGCCGAAGGTCCTCACGCACGTTCTTCGTGCCGAGGTCCGCGGCTTCGCCCTCGTTCGTGCCGTAGTGCAGCACGACGAGGTCCGCCCGCCGAAGCCGCAACTGCTCGGTCCAGTGCTGGGGGTCGAATCGGGACAACAGCTTCACGCGGGTGCCGTCCACGCCGAGGCTGTCGTAGACCACACCGGGGTGGTCGCGCTCGAAGACCGCGCCGAAGAGGCGGACCTCGCCGCCGCCCAGGGTCCGGATACGTACGACGTGGCGGGCATCGGGCAGCGAGATCATCAGGCGCTCCGTGCCCTCGGTCTCGCGCCGCGTCGAGACCTCCTGGTAGACCTCGCCGTCGACCCGCACCTCGAAACGACCGCCGCGGGGTTGGGCGAGGTACCAGATCTCCGCACGGGAGAAGGTCGTATTCATCGCGGCGTCGTCACCGGTCCCTCGGGGCTTCGAGGGCGCCCATTCGACCCAGGCATTGCCGTCGTTCGTACGGAACGTGACCCCGCCCAGCCCGAACCGGCCGTCGGGCACGGTCGGCTTCGTGAGGCGATTGATGCGCCAATCGTCGCTGGAGCTCAGGTCGAGACGGTTGCGCCGGTACCAGGGCGAGGTTCGCCCGGCGAGCACGAACCCGTGCCCGGCGTCGCCGAACTTCTTCTGCAGCAACCGGCGCAGGGTTTGGGTGATGTAGTCGCCCGTGATCAGGCTGTCGCCGTAGTGCACGACACGCACCTGCCCCTGCCCGGCCCCGGCGCGCTCGAGCTTGGCGTAGAAGCGCGCGAGCACGTCGTGCGGGTCCTCGATGGACAGGAGCGGTAGGCCGGTCGAGCTCTCGCGCACCTGAGGCGGCGCGGGCAGCGGCGATTCGTCCGTGTACCGGGTCTTGAGCACGATCGGCCCGCTGGGAGCGGCGCCGGGCGAGGGCCCCACGGCCGCCATCGCGGGCGCCGCCGCAAGGGCCTCGACCGGGCGCGGGGGCGGCGCGTCCATCTGGGCGAGCAGGGCCTCGTCGTCGATGGGCGCCGGCGGCGCTTCGGCCCCCTCACGGACGGCCCAGGGCAACGGGTCCGGCTCGAAGCGCAACATCCGCGGGAGCAGACGCGCGGGATCGTCGGGCATCCAACGCAGCCCCTCGAGTCCGGGCATCGCCTGGCAGACGGCCGCGAAGCCCACGATCCACATCAAGGTGAGGTGCGTGCGGGTGATGCCTGTGGGGAGCGCGAAGGGCACGGTCGACCTCAGAACTGGAAGTAGATGAAGGGCACGACCTCGGTCCCGGCGAGCTGCCCGAGGGCCTGCAAGCCCGCGACGAGAACGAGCGCCTGGGCCCACGCGGGCAGCGCCATGAAACGACGCGAGACGGCGTCGAAGAGCGAGCGCGGACACAGGTGCGTGACCAAAGCGACCAGCAGGGTCCCCAGGACGAGCCCGCCGAGGTTCGTGGTGCCCCACTCGAACGCCACGATGCGATCGAGCACGGCCCACGCGTCCTCGAAGGTGCGCGCGCGGAAGAAGACCCAGGCCAGGCACACGAAGTGGAAGGTCAAAACGCCCGCGGCCAGCCGTCCGAGGGGGTGCGCGCCGAGCAGGGGGCCCTGACCCGCGGCCGTGCGGCGGCGCTGGACAAAACGCAGGACGGCCAGGGCGCCGCCGTGCAGCAGGCCCCAAACGACGAAGTTCCACGCGGCGCCGTGCCAGAGGCCACCGAGCAGCATCGTCAGCATCAGGTTTCTGTAGGTCGCGAGCGCGCTGCCTCGATTGCCGCCGAGCGGGACGTAGAGGTAGTCCCGCAACCACGAGGACAGCGAAATGTGCCAGCGCCGCCAGAACTCCTGCAGGTCCAGGGAGCGATAGGGCGCGTCGAAGTTCGCGGGGAAGTGAAACCCGAAGAGGAGCGCCGAGCCGATGGCGATGTCGGAGTAGGCGCTGAAGTCGCAGTAAATCTGGAAGGCGTAGCCGTACACCCCGAAGAGCACCTCGACGCTGCTGAACTGCCAGGGCAGGTCGAAGGTGCGGTCCACGAGGTTCAGCGCGAGGGGGTCCGCGAGGGCGATCTTCTTGGTGAGCCCGACGAGGATCAGGAAGAGGCCTTGCGACGCGAGGTTGGTGTCGAGGGGCGGCCGCGCGCGCATCGCGGGGAGCAGGTCCTTCGCGCGCACGATGGGGCCGGCCACGAGCTGCGGGAAGAACGAGACGAAGGTCAGGTAACGCAGGTAGCTGGGCTCCGGCTCGATCTCCTCGCGATACACGTCGATGGCGTAGCTCATCGACTGGAACGTGAAGAAGGAGATGCCCGCGGGCAGGAGCAGGTGCAGGGTCGGCAGGTCGAGCGCGAGGCCGAAGGCGTGGCCGGCGTCCCGCGCCGAGTCGATGAAGAAGTTGAAGTACTTGAAGACCGCGAGCGTGCCGAGGTTGTAGACGAGCGACACCGTGAGCCAGCGCTTGCGGCCCGCGCGGGTTCGGCAGCCCACCATCTGTCGGACGGCCAGGAAGTCGACCGTCGACGACACAAAAATCAGCAGCAAATACCAGCGGTTCCAGGAACCGTAGAACAGGTAGCTCGCCGCGAGCAGGACGATCGTCGGCAGGACCGGCCGACGCACGGTCGCCCAGTAGGCCACGAAGCAGACGCCGAGCAGGACGGCGTACTCGAGGGAGTTGAACTGCACGGAGGCGGGATGGTGACTCCGAGCGCGTTGTTGTCAATGCAGCCGTGGTACATTCGTGCGCCATGTCGACGCCCGCGTCTCCCCTCCCCTTCGACACCGCCACCCAGGCCGCGGCCGCGCTCCACGCGCGATGCGGTGAAGCGCCCGCGGTGGCCGTCGTGCTCGGCAGCGGGCTCGGTGACTTCGCCGATGCGCTGACCGAGGCCACGGCCATCCCCTACGCGGAGCTCCCCGGCTTCCCGCCCGTCGGGGTGGAGGGCCACGCGGGGCGGCTCGTGGTGGGTCTCCTGCCCGATGGCACCCGAGTCGCCGCCTTCGCCGGTCGCGCGCACCTCTACGAAGGGCACGGCCCCCAGTCGTGTGTGCACGGCGTGCGGGCTTTCCGCCTCTGGGGCGGCAAGTCGATCGTGCTGACGAACGCCGCGGGGGGCATCAATCCCGCGTTCCGGCCGGGGGATCTGATGGCGATCACCGACCACCTGAACTTGAGCGGCCACAACCCGCTGACGGGCCCGAACGATGCGCGCCTCGGCCCGCGTTTCCCCGACATGAGCGCGGCATACGATCCGGCGATGCGCGCCGTGTTGCACGCCGCGGCGCGCGACCGCGACACGATGCTGAAGGTCGGCGTTTACGCCGCGCTCGCGGGACCGAGCTACGAGACCCCCGCGGAGATCCGCATGCTGCGCACGCTCGGGGCCGACGCGGTCGGCATGTCCACGGTGGTCGAGGTGATCGCCGCGCGACACTGCGGCCTCAAGGTCGCGGGCATCTCGTGCATCACGAACCTCGCGGCGGGGCTCGGCCACGGCGAGCTCTCCCACGACGAGGTCAAGGAGACCGCGTTGCGGGCGCGCAGCGCGTTCATTGGACTCTTGCAGACCGCGCTGCCGCGGCTCGCCCAGCCCGAGGGCCCATGACGTCCCGCGTGCCCCAGCCGACGGCGCCCGATCCGTCGCTCGAGAGCCTCGCGCAGGCGGCGCTGGACGCCCGCGAAGGGGCCTATGCCCCCTACAGCCGCTTCCTGGTCGGGGCCGCGCTGCGTGTGGAGGGCGGTCGGGTCTTCACGGGTGTGAACGTCGAGAACGCGACCTATGGCCTCACGGTCTGCGCCGAGCGGACCGCCGTGCTGAAGGCCGTGAGTGAGGGCTTCCGGGTCTTCGAGGCCCTGGCCATCGCGACGGACCACGACCCCCCGGCGACTCCGTGCGGCCTGTGTCGGCAGACCCTGGCCGAGTTCGCCCTCGATTTGCCCATCCTGCTCGCGAACCTGAAGGGGCGTCGCGTTCAGGTGCACCTGGCGGCGCTGCTCCCCCACGCGTTTCGCCCCTCGGACCTGCTCGACCGGCCAGGCCGTCCGTCGGGGGGCCAGCCGTGATGCGCCCACGGGTGCGCGTCGGCGCCTGTCTCCTGGTCGGTGTGGCGAGCGCGTGCTCACTGGCCATCGGAGACATCGAGCTGCCCGAGGACGCGCCGCCCGGGGGCGAGGCGCCACCGACCGGTGGCTCACCGGTCGTGCCCGTGAACGACGCCGAGCCGAGCCCGACGGATGGGCCGGTCGCGGACGCGGCCGTGCCGCTGGACCAGGGACAGGACGCAGCGTGGTTGGACGCCGCCGGGCCGCCTCTGGACAAGGGACTGCCGGCCGATGTGTGGCCGCCCGACGCCGAGACGCCGGTGGACCTCGGCCCGCCGCCCCCGGACGTGCCCGTGCTGCCGCCGCAGGACCTGGCGCCGTGGCTCGGCGACTGGCGCATGTACGGTCTCGTCGAGGTGGCCGGCGCGCTCGAGCCGTACGAAGCCACCCTCTTCATCGACTTCGACCGTGCGTACCTCTCGGACTCTCGCGGTCGGGAGCGTCAGGCCGTGGCGCTCTTCCGCATCGAAGACGGCAGCAATACGCTCGGCCTGGAGCTGCCCGAGGTCGGGCCGATGCGGGGCGCGCTCGCGATTCTGACCGGGGCCGGGGTCTTCTCGCCTGAGCCCACGGCGGCCGATCCGCCGGTCGCCGTGCTCTTTGTGTCCCGCCTGCAATCACCGCCCCCGCCGCTCCCCGAGAGCATGGTTTACGACCTGATGGGGCGCTCCCCGCGGGACGGCCAGGGCGAGCTCGGCGTGATGCTCTTGTCGGGCGACAGCTACGCGGTCCGGTCCCGGCTCGTGGTGGGCGTCGCCGACACGCTGCCGGACGCCACCTGGATCTGGCAGCAGTCCGAAGCGAACCTCTACGAGTTCGCCGACGTGGACACGGGCGCGCTGGTGCGTTTCGCGCCGAACACCCAGGGCACCGGTGGCGTCGGGCTGGGCATCGCCCGCGACGGTACGCCGGACAGCGTCATGCTGGGCCTCTCGGGCGCCGCCACCGCGGTCGGCCCTCGGCCGGGTCCGCTCCACTGCGGGGGCATCACGCTCCCGGCGCGGGGGCTCGGTCACCGCGCGCTCTCCCTCGCCGCGGCCGTCGAGGCCGGCCTGCTCGTGAGCTGGGAGGGCGGCGGCCAGCAGACCTTCGAGCCCAGCCAGAGTGTCTACACGATGCGCGGAGGGCCGAGCCCCTTCGACCTCGACGGCGGCATCGGCCTGCACGACCGATTCGACGAGACGCTGATGTTCCTGCCGGCGCTCGCCGGTGGCCGACTCTACTGGGGCGCACTGGTGTGCGTGCGCACCGACCTCACGCCGTAGCGCGGTCTACTGCCCGACGCAGAAGATGGCGCGGCTGCAGTAGTTCTGGTTCTCGCCGCACTGGTACACGCTGTTGGGGTCGCCGTACCCGGGGACGTTCACGCTGCCCCAGCTGTTGCCGCAACCCGCGATGTTGTTGCACGCCATCGTGTGGTAGTTGCCGTCGGGTCGAACCCAGCCGTTGTTGATCATCCGAATGAACTCGGCCTGGGTGCCCGGACGGGAACCGGGGAACTGCCCGCAGTAGTTGTTGGGCGGCCCACCCTGGCAGGACCCGCTCAAGGCGGTCAGGCACACGTCCCCGTAGAGTGTGCCGGCGCACCCCTGGCGACGCGGGCATGTGCCGCCGTTGTCGAAGGGCAGCAGGTTCTGGACGACCTCGCGCCCGTTGCGCACGCCGTCGAAGCAGCGCGTGTCGATGCGCTGCACGAGCGACTGACCGTTGGGTCCAGGCACGACCGCCGTGTTGCCTCCGAAGACGTAGAGCGCCCCGTTGAGCGCCGTGACGGCGGCGTAGTCCACCGCGCTCGAGAGGTTCGTCGGGTTGAGGATGACGCGGGTGAACGTGTTGTTGGTGAGGTCGATGCTGTACTGCGTATTGACCGGGCCGGCGGCCCCGCGGCCACCAAAGACGTTGAGCTGCTTGTCGCCGACCAACGCGACCTGAGCGTGCGCGACGGGCACGCCGTTGAACGCGACCTGCCACTGATTGTTGGCGAAGCGCAGGACCGAGTCGATGGGCTGACCATTGGCCCCCACGCCGCCGACGACGTGCACGACGCCATCTCGCTGGAAGGCCCGCGCGCCCGCGCGCCCCGTCGGCAGTAGGGTCCCAGCGCGCCAGCGGTTCGCCAGGGGCTCGTAGATCTCCACGGTCTGGATCGGCCCGTTGTTGTCTCCGCCGATGGTCCAGATCTCGCGACCCACGACGACCGCGGTGAGGTCTCGTCGACCGGTCGTCATGGGCTGCAGGTCCGTCCAGACGCGGGTCGCGGGGTCGTAGCGCCGCGCCGTGGCGAGGGCGACGCCGAACGCGTTCGCTCCCCCGAAGGCATAGAGCTGGCCGTCGAGGACCGCGCTCGCGAGGCCGTTCTGGTTCGAGGGCAGGTCCGGGAGCACCTCGTAGGTGCCCGTCTCGGGGTCGAAGGCCCAGAACGACCGGGTCTCCTGGAAGTCACGACCGCCGAAGAGATAGATGCGGCCGTCCAGCGCTTCGGCGGCGTGCATGAAGCGCCCCGTCGGCATGGGCGTGACGCGCGAGAGGTAGTCCTGCGCGACCGTGAAGTAGGTGCCGTTCGCAGAGACCTCGCCGGCCACGAGCCCGCCCAGAACGAGGCCGCGCGTCTCCTGGCTGTCCAACTCCACGTTGACCGTGTAGTTCACCGCGGCGCCGCTGTGCCGCGCCGCCAGAAGCGGCGAGCGCTCTCGCCACACGCTGTCGTCGATGACGTACTCCTCGACGACCGGCGTCGCGGCCCCACCCGCAAGGCGTCCACCGGCGACCACGAGCCCGACGTAGCCGCCCGTGATGCCGCCCACGTTCACTTGTTTGGTGACCGTCGCGAACGTCCGCGGCGTCGGCAGGTCGGCCAGCTGCGACCAGCGATTCCCGGCGACGTCGTACACATCGAGCTCGGCGACCGGGTTGCCGTCTTCGTCCTCGCCGCCCATCACGTAGATGCGCCCGCCGTGCTCGATGGACACGTGGCCGTAGCGCGCACGCGGCATCTGGGCGACCTGGTTGGTCCAGGCGTTCGTCGCGGGGTCGTAGACCTCCAGATTCGTCAGGACCTGCCCGCCGTTGCCCTGGCCGCCAAAGACGTACAGGCGGTTGTTGAAGGGCACCGCCGTAAGGCCGAAGCGGGTGCTGGGCATGGGCGCCATGTTGGCCCACGCGGCGTCCTGGGCCCGGATGCGCTGGACCAGGTTGAGCGGGTTGCCGTCGTTCTCTCCGCCGATGACGTAGAAGTAGCCGCCGAGAGAAGCGCTCGCCATCTGCGTGCGCGGCACCGCCAGCGCGGGCGCGACGACCCACTGGCCGGTCGCGAGATCAAAGCGGAAGACCCCGGCCTGGGGCGCGAGACCGTCGGTCCCGCCCGCGACCCAGATCGAGGTGTCGACCAGGCTGGCCACATGCAGCGTGCGCGGCTCGGGGAGCGTGGGCCCCTCGGCCCAGCGGGCACCGTAGCTCGTGATCTCGAAGGCGGCGTCGACGGGCGCGGCCATCCAGTTGCCCGCGGTGTCCCGCGCGCGGAACCGCAGGGTCGTGTTCGAGAAAATGCGGAACTGCTTCACGGACCGGAAGCTGCGGGACCACTCGTCGGGTGTGCCGCCGTCGTCGGTGAAGTACACGGTGGCCGGCTCGTTGGAGGTGACGGTCATCGTCACGGCGTTCAGGAATACGCCCCCCGCGGGCGTGAGCGTGAGGGTGGGCGCGGTGATGTCGTAGACGATGCGCGCCACGACGGGGGCGCTCTCCTGGCCCCGATCACGGCTCGTGATCGAGTACACGTTCTCACCGGGCACGAGGTTCAGGCGCACGGACCACCGCGGGTCCGGGTTCTCGGCCACGGCGACCTCACCGTTGATGTAGATGGCCGAGCCGATGGGCTTGTCGCCCGCGAGGGTCACGGAGTTCACGTTCGTGGGGCTCGTGTAGGGGTCGAGGGACGGCGGCTCGATGCACCCCGCGATGGGCTCGCCGATGCACGCCCCGCCGAGGCAGAAGTCCTGGGTGCAGCCGTTGCCGTCGTCACACTGGCCGTCGTTCTCCCCCAGCAGCTCGTAGGTGCAGCGATTGCGGACGAAGTCGAAGACGTCGCGCGTGCAGGTGTTCAGGTCGTCGCACAGCGCCGCCGCGTCGAAGGGCACACACTCCCCGTTTCGGCACACCTCGCCCAGGGTGCACACCCCCGTGGGGTTCTGGGGGGAGCAGGCGGCCCCGGCGTCGACACAGGCCCCGACGACGCAGTTCTGACCGGAGACACACAGCCCGACGGGATTCTCGGCGGAGCAGAGGAGCTCCGGCGCCCGGCACAGACCGTCGAGACAGACCTGCTCGGGCGTACAGTCACAGAAGGGCACGAGCGCTCGGCACCGGCCCGCGGCGCAGACCTCGTCGGCGTCGCACACGCCGCAGACCCCGCCGCATCCGTCGTCGCCGCAGTTCAGGCCGTCGCAGGCCGGCTCGCAGAGCGGCACGCAGAGCCCCGCTGCGCAGCGTTCGTCGCCCGCGCACACACCGCACTGACCACCGCAGCCGTCGGGCCCGCACTCCAGCCCGTTGCACATCGCGACACACTCCGGCACGCAGGCGCCGTCGTCGCAGACCTCGTCGGCGGCGCACTCGCCGCACGAGCCCCCACAGCCGTTGCCGCCGCACTCCCGGTCGAGGCACTGGGGCTGGCACTGGTCTCGACAGACACCGGCGACACACGCCTGGGCCGCACCGCAGGCGCCGCAGACCCCTTCGCAGCCGTCGTCTCCACAATCGCGACCCATACACTGGGGCACACATCCGGCCTCGCAGACGCGGCGTGCGGCGTCACAGTTCTGACCCGCGGGGCACCCACAATCGGCCGGGCACGTGGCGCAGTTCTCGGCGAAGTTCGCCTGGCAAACACCATTGCCGCAGCAGGGTCCACAGTCCGCGGGGCAGTTGCCGCAGTTCTCGTTCGGGCCACAGGCCGCGTCACCGCACTCCGCCGGCGGCGCTTCGCATTGACCGAGGCCGTTGCAGATGTCGTTCGCCGGGCACACGCCGCAGCGACCCCCGCAGCCGTCGTCGCCGCAGACTCGACCGTCGCACTGCGCCACGCACGCGACGTCGCACCGGCCGTTGTTGCAGACCGCGTCCGCGTCACACACGCCGCAGGTCCCCCCGCAGGTGTTCGGACCGCACTCCCGCCCTTCGCACAGAGGCATGCACGGACGACAGGCCTGGGCGGCGGCGTCACAGACCTCGGCGCCGGGGCAGGCGCAATCCGCGAGGCAGGTCGCGCAGTTCTCCTCACGGCCGACGTCGCACGTACCGTCCCCGCAACAGTTGCCGCAGTCCGCGGCGCACGTCGCGCAGTCCTCGCCCAGCGGCGCCTCGCAGACGTCGTCTCCGCAGCGTCCCGCGACGGCCACGCACAGACCTTCGGCCGAGCACATCGAGCCGTCCACGCACTCGCCACACGACGCGCCGCAGCCGTCCGCCCCGCACTGACGCCCCTCGCACTGGGCCTCGCAGGTCGCCTCGACGCACATGCCGTCGCGGCACTCGAAGTCCTCGGGGCACGGCCCGATCTCGATGAACGCTCCGTTGCGGCAGATCTCCACGGCGCCCGTCGCCGCGCATCGCCGTTCGTTCTCGCCGCACGGCGGGGGGAGCGCGCCGCCGGGGGCACCTCCGGACGTACCGCCGGTCTCGCCGCCCGCGGGCGTGCCGCCCGTGGTCCCGCCGCCGGCCGCGTCGAACGGCAACGGAAGCGGGGTTGCGTCCGAGGGCTCGCGGGGGCTTCCGCCCGTTCCGCCGCCGCCCCCGCCGGAGTCACCTCCGCCGCACCCCCACGCCAGGAGCAAGGCCAGTCCACAGACCTTCGACGTCCACGCAGAACTCCCCATGTCCCCTCCGATCGTCGCGGCGTTGCCGAGCCTCCCCGGGCCCGTCGCGGCCCAATGGTCCCCGACACGGGGAATCGACTCAACCTTCGCGCGTTTCGCCGCTTCAGGGGCCGGAGCGCGGGCTTTGCTGGAGCGCGAGGCGCTGCGCGCGGGCGAAGGCCTCGACGTCCTCGGCGCGTGTCGTCTCCCCGCGCGCCCGCAGGGCCTGCGCGGCCCGCTCGGCCATGCGCGCCGCGTCGCGGTCCACGAGGTTCGCCCGGACCACGTGGGCACGGACCCGCTGGAAGGCGTCGTCGAAGGCCGCCAGGTCTCCGGCCGCGAGGAAACACGGCATCAGACACGCCCAGGCGATCGCCTCGGGGGTCGCGTGTTTCAGTCTCGCGAACCTCGAGACCACGTCCTTCATGTGGTCGAGCGCCTCGAGCTCGCGCCCGGCCTCGATGAGCACCAAGCCCAGGTTGGCCCAGGCGTAAGCGACGTTCGGTGAGCCCCGGGCCGTCCACGCCTCGAGCGCGACACGGTAGTGGCGCTCGGCCGCGGCGAGATCCCCCCGAAGGCGCGCCAACTCGCCCAGGTTGTTTTGACAGTTGGCGATGCCGGTCCGCGCGCCGACGGCCTCGAAGCACGCCAACGCACGTCGATTCGCGTCTGCGGCGACGTCCAGGTGGCCGCCCTGCTTCTCGGCCCGCGCCGTGCCGAGGAGCGCGCGACCCTCGCCGATGGGGTCGCCCACGCCTCTGTAGGCCTGTCGCGCGGCCTCGAACTTCGCGGCCGCGTCGTCGAAGCGCCCTTGCCGCGCCAAGGCTTCGCCGGCGAACTCGAGCGCGCGACCTTCTGCCCGTAGGTCGCCCGCTTCACGGGCGCACCCTACGGCGTCCTCCAGGATCGACAGCGCCGAGGTCCCGCGACCCGCCTGGGCGGCGATGTTGCCCTGGATGATCAGGGCCTGGGCGAGGACCCAACGCCACCCGAATCGACGCGCTCCGGACTCCGCCTCGACGGCGAGCCGTTCGGCCGTGCTGGTCTCCCCGCGCGTCGTCGCAAGGCGAGCGCGCAACAGGACGCTCTCCCCCGTAGGCTCGTCTTCGGGTCCGCAGCCGGCGGCGGCGAGCGCGGCATCGCGGGCGTCGAGGCGCTGTGCCGCCTCATCGAAGTCGCCGGCGTCGAGGGCGCGCCGGATCGCGACGCGGTAGGGCTCGAGGGCCGAAGCCGGTGCCCCTGCGGCGACCCAGTGAAGGGCGAGGCGCGCCGCATCCTCTTCGGCGCCGAGTGTGGCCAGGCCCTGCGCGCAGGCCGCGTGGACCGACGCCAGCGCGCCGATGCGCTCCGCGTGCCCGCAGACGGCGGCCCGCAGGGTGCCGTGGGAGAAGTGGAAGGCGCCCGCGGGACCGTCCGTGGGGATGCGCACGAGGTTCGCGCGAGACAGGGCCTCGACCAACCCCGGGAGCGAGCGCGGCTCCGCACCGGAGAACGCTGCGCGGGCGGCCGCCCACTCCCGCTCGTCAACCTGCTGGCCGAGCGCCGCCGCGACCCACACCGCCCGCACCTCGGCGGTCGGCCGCGCCTCGAGGAACCGGACGACGCGGTCCTGCCAGAGCTCCACGAGGCTGTCAGGCAACGGCACCGACAGCGCGTCGAGTCCCGGACGCAGTTGGACCCCTTGCGCGGTGGACTCGAGCACACCCGCGCGGACCCACTCGCTGACGAGCTGCACCAGGTACAGCGGGTTCCCCGCGGCGTGTGCCTCGACGCGGCGCGCGAGCCCGGGGTTCATGCCGAGGAGCGAGCGCACCAACGCGCCACTCTCTTCGGCGTCTAGTGGGAGCAACGGGAGCACCGTCACCCCCCGCATCGTCGTCAAGGCGTCGAGGCGACTCCGTGTCTCTTCGGACGCCCCCTCGTCGTTCACCGTGCAGACGACCAACACGGGCGCGCGGCTTTCGTCCGCGGCCTCGAGCAACGCCGTGACGAACGCCAGCGCGTGCCGGGAGGTGTGCACGTCGTCGAGCCAGACGAGCACCGGGCGCACCTTCGACAGGACGCCGACGAAGCGCAGCAGGACGTCCCGCGCCTCGTTCACGTGGGCGAAGACCGAGGGTCCCTCGGGCGCCGGTGCGACCATCGCCGCGAGGTAGTCCACCAGCGATGGGTCGGTCACACCGAGTCGGTCGAACTCCGCGGCGATGCGCGCGGGCACCCGTGAGCGCGGCAGGTCGAAGGCCCTGAAGAACCGGCACAGCATCGACTGCACCGCCTCTTCGGGCGGGGCATCGGGTGCGGCGTGGGCCCGCAAGCTCAGGACCGACGCGTGCTCCTCGGCCTGCTCCACGAGCCACCCGGCGAGCCGGCTCTTGCCGATGCCGGTGCCCCCGCGGATGACCAGGGCACGCGGGCGCTGCTCCGAGACCACGCGGCTCAGCAGCGTCCACCCCAGGGTGCGGGCGGAGCGCCGGCCGATCATGGGCAGCGTGCGCAGTCCGAAGAGGCTCAGCCCGACGCCGGGGAGAATCGAGGCCGAGGGCTCGTCGGGTGTGTCCAGGGACTCGAGCAGGGGCGCCGGCGGAAACGGGTTGGACGCGTCGGCCGCACTCAGACTCTCGAGCGGGTGGCTGACGCGGTCGCGCGCGCCGTCGCTCAGGTCCATCGTCGGGTCCGTCGCGACGTCCCCCGAGTAGGGCGTCTCGATGGTGACGGACTGTGGAGACTCCGCCACGGCGGGCATGAACGTCGTCTCTACGGGGGCCTCGGCGCCGACGAGACCCAGGGCGAAGCGCGCATCGGTCGCCCGCTGGAAACGGGACGCGGGCGTGCGACCGAGCATCCGCCGCAGCCAGGCCTCGAACCTCGGCGGCACGGCGAAACGCGGCAGAAACGCCGGCAACGGCTCCATCACGTGCGCGAGCATCGTCGCGAACGGGCTCGCCCGCATGAAGGGCGGCGCCCCCGTCGAGAGCTCCCAGGCGATGCACCCGACCGCATAGAGGTCGGTCCACGGCCCCTGCTCCCGCGCGTCCCCCCGGGTCTGCTCGGGCGCCATGTAGGCGGGCGTCCCGACGACGGCGTTGCGGAGACCGGCGACCCGCTCGTCTTCGGTCTCGGCCGCATCCCAGGCCTGGGCGAGGCCGAAGTCCACGAGGACGGGGCGGCGCGGGCCGCGACCCCACATCACGTTCTCGGGTTTCAGGTCGCGGTGCACCACACCGCGCGCGTGCGCGTGGGACAGGGCCTCGAGGACCGCCGCGAGAGTTTCACGCAGCACCGGCCAGGTGAGGACGGCGTCGCGGTGGAGCGCGCCATCGAGGCGCTCCATCGCGAGCCACGGGGCTTCGTCTTCGTCCGAGCCGCTCGTCGCATCGGACAGCCCGAAGTCGTAGAGGCGCACCACGCCTGGGTGCGAGAGGCCCGCGACCGCGCGCACCTCGTTGCGAAAGGCCGCCCGGAACCGCGCCTGTCGCGCCGCCGTGCCCAGGATGCGCTTGACGGCCGCGGGTGTGCCCGAGGGCTCGTGCTGCGCGCCGTAGACCTCGCCCATGCCGCCGCGGCCGATGACACCGGTCGATCGGAATGGGCCGAACACCTCGGTGCAGCTCGCCTCAGTTGTCCATGGGCTCGAAGCCCTTCTGGCTCCAGGTCGTGGGCGTCTGGACGAGGGGGTCGGGCGCGACGACGTCCTTCATCGCGGGTGTCACGAACTTGCCCACGGTCGGGTCCTTCGAGAGCACCGCGAGGCCGGCGCTCGTGCCCGCCCCGCCCACGGCGAGACGGATCGCGAGGTCGAAGCGGGCATTCGCCTCCGTCGCGAGGCGGTTCGCCGAGGTTTTGTCGCCGAGCTTTCGAGCGGCATCGGCGGCCGCCAGGAGGACCACGCCCTCACGGAACTCCGCGCGGCCCTTGAGCTGAGTGCCCGAGACCGCGGTCAAGCTCGACTCGAGGCGACCGCGGCTCGAGGACAGCGTCGGGTCCAGGTCGAGCTTCAATCGAACGACACCGTTCAAGGTCGGCGGCGCCGTAGGGGCGGCCGTGGGCGCGAGTGTCGGCGCCGCGGGCGCCTGGGCGAAGCCCGTTTGCGCGCAGGTGACGACCACGATTCCGGCAACGACGGCGATGGACCTGAGCATCGACTCCTCCATGATTTCGCCCCCGCGGCGACCTGCGCACCTTACCATCGAGACCGCCCGAGACAAGGACCGTGAGGCGGTGGCGTCCCCCCGTCGGGCGTGCTAACCGACACTTCATGTCGAGCCAGGAGCGACCGGTCTACGTACTTGCGGGGGAGTACTCGGCGCCGCTGGAGGCGCGCCGTCCGGAGCGTGTCTTCGAGAAGGCGCGGCGGGTCGCGTCGCCCGGCGCCGAGCTCGAGGCGCTCATGTACCGGGCGGGTGAGCGTGCGCTGCGGGCCCTCGCGCTCGGCGACCAGGGTCGTTTGGCGATCACACGCCTGCTCCTGACGACGATGCCCGACGTGGGCGGCGCTGCGATCGGGCACGCGATCCACCTGCCGAACCTGCTCAAGCGCCGGTTGCAGCTCGCGGAGGCGTGCCAGGCGCGCTTCGAGATCGGCAGCTCTGACGCGGGGGCCTCGCTCTTCGCCTCGGCCGTGCATCTCCTTCGAGGGCTCGCGGAGCCGAGCACCGCGCTCGTCGTCGCCGGCCAGGTCATGCCGGGCGGGCGCGACGCCATCCAGACCGTCGCCCAGGTGCTCGACGCCCCCGAGCGCGACCGCGGCTTGACGATGCTCGCCGTCGGCGACCTGCTGATGGACCTGCAAGCCTGGCAATGGCGGCATGAGGTCCAGCGACGCGCCTTCCTCACCGGGCTCTCCGTGAGCGAGCCCGTCGCGGACGTGCCCGATCCGGGCGCCGTGGAGTTCGCGCGTCAGGTCGAGGCGGCCGTGTCCAGCAAGCTCGCGCTGGCTTCGGAGTACCCCGCGGCACAGCGCGCCGACGCCCAGCGTCCCGCGGACGCCAGCGCCGTCTCCCGCTGGCTCACGGACTGGCACCTCGCGCTCGCGAGCAATGGCGCCTGCGCCGTGGTGCTCAGCACGGACGAGGCGCTCGTCCGCCAGTGGCTCGGCTCGACCGGGCAGCGCCGGGTCGTGCGCGTCCTGGGAGTCGGCGAGGGGGACGCGGACCCGCGCCTGGCGATGCGCGGCGAGCCGTTCCTGTTCTTCAAGTCCGTGCGACAGGCGCTCGTGTCCCTGAGGCGAAACACGGACACGAACCACGACTTCTTGCGCGGGTCTGCGTTCACCGTACTGCACGACGCCTTTCCCTCCATCGAGCACGCGTTCCTCCTGGGCCTCGGCTTCTCGCCCGTAGAAGCCCTCGAGCGCGCGCGAACCTACTGGCCCAACCCTTACGGAGGCCTGACCGCGTTCGGGCACGCGCTGGCGGCGTCGGGACTGGTCCAGATCGCCAAGGCGTTTCACGTCTTCACACGACCGGACGCGTACTTCCCGGACGACGAAGGCCCCGCCCGCCCCGGGCTGCACCTGGACTTCACCCAGGCCCGCGAGCCCGTACACGCGCTCACGACCTCCGTGGGCGGTCCGCTCTCGCACATCGTCGCCACACTGCTTCAGTCGACGCCTGTCGAGGTCGCGGCGGAGGGCGAGGTGCGCCTGCCCGGCCCCTTCGAGCCCAAACGACGCCACCAGCTGAACGAACCGCTGGTGAAGGACTTCGAGTCGAAGACCCGCTGGGTCGCCCAGCTCGCGACGGCCTATCGGTCCGCGCTGCACCAGCACCGCGAGCGCCTCGTGGGCCCCGACGGGTGGGTCGCGGTCGTGGAAGCCCGCACCCACCTCGACCTGAGGCTCGTCCCGTGGCCACTCCCGAGGGCCTTCGTGGAGCGATTCACCCCCGCCGACCCGGCCCTCGCGCCGGTCCTGGGGGCGAGCGACCTCGAGGCCGCGCGCGCGGCGATGCGTCTCGCGTCGGGCGAGACCGAGGACCGCACGTCCTGGGAGCGGGCCCGGGTGCCCGTGGCCCTCGTCACTGGCGCCCTCCCGGACCGTGAGCGGGTGCGCGAGCTGGTCTGGCTCACGGACGGCGCGGTGGACTGCGAGGTCGGCGGCCTCGTGCGCCTCGACGCCGACGGCCGGGTTGCCCTGGCGTGCCTCCCCGCCGACGCCGCGCCGGGCCTGGTGCCCGCATGGTATCGCGGCCTCGAGCACACGGCCTCCGAGGCCGAAGGGCCCGTCGGGCTCGCCGCGGACGAGCCCTTCGACTACGTGAACCCCGACGACCACCTGTGCGCGACGCGGCTCTCGGACGTGCTTCAACGTGTCGTGACCCAGGCCCTCGAACCGGACGTGATGAGCGCCTTGCAGGGCCTCGGCACGCTCCTCGTCTCTCGTGTGGTCTCGTCGCCCTCGCATCGACCCGCGAACGGTGTCCTGCGGCTCCTGCACGAGCTGGTCGTGCGTCCCGAGCCGAGCCGGTGGCGCCTCGCGACCGCGCTGCGCCAGGTCGCGGGGCTCCGGGACGACCAGCCCGCTCCGACGACGGAGGCGCTGGCCTACTGCGAGTTCGACGTCGTCGGCGCCGGGGACTCCACGAGCGGGGACCTGGCCACGCGCTTCGCGACGCTGGGCGAGGCAATCCGGCGCGCCGAGGGTTGGCTCGCGGGCAGCGCGGTGACCCACGGCCGCGTCGGCGACGCCTTCGCCACGACGGTGCGCTTCCCCCCCGCGCCGACCCTCGCGTGGCGGACGACCTTGCGCTTCGCCTACGAGGTGCATCGGAGCTGCGGGCGCGCGGGCATTCCGTTACGGACCGCCGTCTGTGTCGGCGAGGGCGTCGCGTTCCCCGACGTACACGGTCGTTTCGGGATCGCGGGCGGGTTGCAGAAGCGCGCGCACCTCACGCTCGCGCAGGCCCCGGGCTTTCGTCGGGGCGGCCCCGAGCCGCGGACTTCGGGGCTCGCCTTGGTGCTCTCCGAGGTGCACGACCTCGCGGTCGCCGCCGCGGCCGCGGATGAACTCTGGCGCGGGCTCCTGGGGCCCGACGCCGACACGCTCGAGACCATCACCCGAGGCCCGCTCCCTTCGGCGGGCGAAGACACCTACATCGACGTTCGACGACTCTAGGAGCCTGTTCCATGCCGACGCTCTTCACCCGGATCATCAACGGCGAGCTGCCGAGCGACCGCGTCTACGAAGACGACCGATGTGTCGCGTTTCGCGACCTTCACCCCGTCGCGCCGCTGCACGTGCTGGTCGTGCCCCGCGTCGAGCTGGTGAAGCTCGACGACATGACCGAGGCCGACGAGCCGCTCATCGGCCATCTGCTGCGGGTCGCGGCGCAGGTCGCCCATGCCGAGGGCTACGAGGACTTCCGCATCGCCATCAACAACGGCGCCGGTGCGGGTCAGAGCGTCTTCCACCTGCACGTGCACGTCATCGCGGGTCGCCCGTTTCACTGGCCGCCGGGCTGACGAGTCGCTTCAACAGCGGCCCCGTGAGCGCCGTGGTCGCCAGCGCCACGAGCACAAAAAGCGTGTAGAGCTGCGGCGAGAGCAGGCCCATGCCGAGGCCCACGTCCAGCACGACGAGGCCCATCAGCCCGCGCGTGTTCATCAGCAGACCGAGCGCCGCGGCCTGGCGCGAGGGCATGCCCACCGCGAGGCCCGCGACCCAGGTGCCGCCCAGCTTCCCGAGCGTGGCCACCCCGAGGAGGAGCGCCAGCGCCCAGAGGTCGTCCGAGGAGGTCAGACCGCCCAGGTCCGTCCGCAGGCCGGTGACGACGAAGAAGGTCGGCAGGAGCAGCACGGTCACGGCGTCCTGGAGTCGAGGCACCACACACCGCGCGAGCGCGCCGTCCGTAGGTACGAGCGCGCCCAGCACAAACGCGCCGAAGAGCGCGTGCACACCCGCGGACTCCGTCGCCCAGGCGCTGAACAGCACGAGCACCATGAGGGCGGCGAACCGCGTGGTGTCCTGGAGGTCGGAGGCCCTCTCGAGCCTGCGCAGCGCGGGACGCAACACCACGACCACGAGCGCTCCGTAGGCGCAGATCCCGACGAAGGTGGTGAGGAAGGCCTCGTACTCGACCTGCGCCAGCGCCACCACGCCCGCGAGGAGCGCCCACGCCGTCACGTCGTCGGCCGCGGCGCACGCGATTGCGGTCACGCCGAGGGGCGTGCGCGTGAGGCCGTGGTCCGCGAGGATGCGCGCGAGCACCGGGAACGCGGTGACGGAGAGGGCCGCGCCGCAGAAGAGCGCGAAGGCCACGAAGCCCGTGCCCGCGACCCCGTACCGAGGGTAGAGCCAGAGGGCCGCGGCGACACCGAGTACGAAGGGCGCGACGATGCTCGCGTGGGAGACGGCGATGGCCTCGCGGGCGCGACCGACGAGGAGCCGGGTGTCGAGTTCGAGACCGACGAGGAACATGAAGAGCACCACACCGAGCTGCGACAGGCTCTTGAGCGCAGGCAGCGCGGCCGGTGCGATGAGCCCCTCGCCCAGCTCCGGCCAGAGCGCGCGCAACGCCGACGGGCCGAGCAGGATGCCCGCCGCGATCTCACCCACGACCGGGGGCTGGCCCAGGAAGCGCCGCACCAGCGCGCCGCAGACCCGGGCCGAGACCACGACGACCGTGAGCGCGAGGAGCAAAGCGGCGGCGCTCGACCCGCCGGCTTTGCGGGCGACCTCGCCCATCTCCGCGGACAGTGTGGGGGCCACGAGCCCGTCGCCCAGGTGCGCGAGCCCGAAGACGGCGAGTACCGCCACGACCAGCATGCCGGTGTAGAGCAGCGCCGAGCGCATCAGGGGGAGTCCGCCCCGTCCTCGGTCAGCGCGAGGAAGGCCTCCTCGAGGCGCGCGGCGGTCTCTCCGGTGGCGTCGCGCAGCGCGGCCGGGGTGCCCCGCGCCACGATGCGTCCGCGGTGCACGATGGCGACCTCGTCGCAGATCTCCTCGGCGTCGACCAGGGTGTGGGTGCTGAAGACCACGGTCCGCCCGTGCTCGCGCGTCTCGGCGCGCAGCACCTCCTTGAGCAGCCGCATGCCGCGGGGATCGAGGCCGACCATGGGCTCGTCCACGACGAGGAGCTTCGGCGCGTGGAGCAATACCGAGGCCATGACCAGCCGCTGCTTCATGCCGTGGGAGAAGCTCTCGATGAGGGACTGGGTCTTGTCCCCGAGCCCGAACTGCCCGAGCAGCGTCAGCCCGCGCGACTCGACCGTGTCCTCGGGCATGCGGTAGAGACCGCCGATGAAGCGCATGTACTCGAAGGCCGTGAGCTTCTCGTAGAGGCTGGGCCGGTCGGGCACGTAGCCGAGGGTGCGCTTGGCGCGCAGCGGGTCGACCACCACGTCGATGCCGTCCACCAGCACCCGCCCCGAGGTCGGCCGGACCAGGCCCGCGACCATCTTCATGGTCGTCGTCTTGCCGGCGCCGTTCGGGCCGAGCAGGCCGAAGAGGCAGCCCGCCGGCACGTGCAGCGACAGGTCGTCGACCGCCACGAAGGCCCCGTAGCGCTTGGTCACACCCTCGATCCTCAACATGGTGAACGCCTCACACCGAACGCCGCGCCAGGACCTGAACGACGGCGGAACGGCCCGCGTGCAGGGTGCCCTCGTGCACCTCGCGCGTGACCTCTTCGCACCGCTCGACCTCGAAGGATGCGCCTGAAGCCTCGAGGTCGCCGCGCAGCTGCTCCGGGGTGTAGAGGAGCGCCTCGGTCGGGGGCCCGCCGGTCCGGAACTCGAGCTGACGGGGCGTGTACGCCTCTTGAATCCAGAGACCGCCTGGCCGTAGGGCGAGCGCCGCGTGTGCATGGGCGAACCGGCGCACGGGCTCGGGCAGGTGGCAGAACACACTCACGACCGCATCGAAGGCGCCGGGCGGGGGCGTGTAGAGCGCCAGGTCGGCGTGCACACGCTCGACCCCGACGCCGCGGGCGGCCGCCAAGCGGCCCGCCTTCTCGAGGCCGGTCTCCGAGAGGTCCACCATCGTGACCTGATGCCCCAGGGTCGCCAGGAAAACAGCGTTTCGGCCCTCGCCCTCGCCCAGGCAGAGCACGCGGGCGTTCGGTTCGAGACGCGCCGCGCAGACGCGGAGGTAGTCGTTCGGCGCGGTCCCGTAGACGTAGGCCTCGCTGGAGAAGCGTTCGTTCCACTGCGCGCGGGTCGGCTCGTGCACCATCGCCGCATGATACAACGGCGGCATGAACCCGCTCGTTTTCGTCGCCGGCGCCACCGGCTACACCGGCTCCGCGCTCGTCTCCTGCTTGCGCACACAAGGGGTCGCCACCACCGCCCACGTGCGCCCCGACTCCTCGAAGCTCGCGGTCTTTCGGGCGCGCTTCGAGGCCGAAGGGGCCGAGGTGGACACGAACCCGTGGGACCTCGACGCCATGACGCAGACCCTACGGGCGCGGGCCCCGACGCACGTCTTCGCGCTGCTGGGCACGACCCGTCGCCGCGGCGCGCAAGACCCCAGCGCCACGTACGCGACCGTGGACTACGGCCTCACGAAGCTCCTGCTGGACGCCTGCGGAGCGAGCGGCCATCGACCCCGGTTTGTGTACCTGAGCTCCATGGGCGTGGGCCCCAAGGCCCGCGGGGCGTACCTGTCGCTGCGCCACAAGCTCGAGACGGAGCTCGCGGCGAGCGGCCTGCCCTTCACCATCGTTCGACCGGCGTTCATCACGGGGGACGACCGCGGGGAGACACGCGTCGGTGAGCGTGTCGGCGCGGTCCTCACCGACGGGGTCTTCGCCGCCCTCGACCTGTTCGGTGCCGGCCTCACCCGGCGCTACGGGTCGTTGACGGGCGCGCAGCTCGCCGCCGCCCTGGCGCGCGCGGCCTTCGACCCCGCCAGCGAGGGTCGCACCCTGGAGCGCGAGGGGCTGGCGTGAAGCCCTGGCCGAAGGCGCTGCGCGGGCTCGTCGCCGGAGCGCTCACGCTCAATGTGCTCGACCTGACCAGCACGATCGAGCCCTCGTTCATCGACCACCTCCGCGAGACCCCGCCCCGCTCCGAGGCCGCGCTCTGGGTGCAGTTGGCCCTCGCGGCCGTCGCGGCGGTCCTGCTCGTGCGTGCCCTGCCCGCGATCGCGCGCACGGTGCGGGCGCTCCCGATCCCCCGACCGGCCCTGGTCGTGCTCGGGCTCTTTCTGGCGATCGACGCAGTCCATGTCGCGCTCCGGCAGGAGCACTACCCCTTCAGCAACGTGGGCATGTTCAGCAGCGCCGTGCCCGACGACCTGGCCGCGACCCCGATTCGCTCCGACCGCAAAATCCTGGTCCTCGAGCCGACGGGCGTGCAGGCGATGAGCTTCCTCCTCGAGGGGAACCCCTGGTTCGCACGATATGACTTCGGCTTCGACTACAAGGCCGGGTGGATCATGCACCTGTACGCCACGAGCTACAGCCGCGCGCTGGCGATCGTGACGGAGGTCCTTGTGGCGCAAGGCTTGCCGCCGCCCAGAATCGTTCAGGTCGCGTGGTCCACCCAGACGGGTGAGCTCATCAATCGCGAACCCCCACCCGCGGGGGCACCATGAACGCCGTCGCCGACACCTGGCTGCAACGACTCCACCTGCCCGGCTCGCCCACGCAGCTCGCGGTCCTGCGAATCATCATCGGCCTGCACGTCTTCGCGGTGCTCTCGAGCCCGGCAATCCCGCTGCTCGACCGCATCGGCGCCACGCCCTACCCCCTGGCACACTCGGCGTTGCCCGACGGGCTCGCGGACTTCGTCGACGCCCACCTCGCGCTCCCGCTGCGCGAGGTCGGTCTGCTCGCGTCGCTGCTCTTGGCGCTGGGTCTCTTCACCCGCACGAGCGCGGTGGTCACGACGGTGTGTTTCTTCGTGACGCAGCACTACTGGTTTCGCCGGGCCTCGTTCCACGACGACTGGCTGTACTTGTGCTTCGATCTGCTGGTTCTCTGCTTCGCGCGCTGCGGCGACGCCCTCGCGCTCGACACCCGGCTGCCGTGGAACCGCGGTCGACCGCTGGCCGCGCCACAGTCCTACCGCTGGCCCATCGAGGCGATGGTCCTGGGCTTCGCCTTCGTCTACGTCTCGGCGGGCCTCGCGAAGCTGCTCCCGCTCCGCAAAGGCCTGCTGTGGCTCGACGGCAGCAGCGCCCAAGCCTTCGCGGGCGAGTTCGCGCTCGACGCCCCGATCCGCCTTCTCTTCGGCACGTTGCCCTTCGACCTGGCCGTGCAGTGGCCGTTCACCCTCGCGAGCTGGGCGACGGTTGTCATCGAGCTCGGCGCTGGCCTGCTCCTGTGGTCACGTCGAGCGTATGCGCCGGTCTTCGTGGGCATACTCGGCCTGCACCTGGGCATCTGGATGTTCGGCATCCCCGGCTTCGTGCAGCTCGCGCTCGTGCACCTGCCCATCTTTCTGGACCCCCGCCACTTCGCGCGCATGGACCCGCGGAGGGCCTGATCGCGCCCTTGCGCGAGGCGGCCCAGGCTGTCAGATTAATTCCATGCGACACGATGCGCCGGCAACATCGGAGTACGGCTGGACTGTCCGCGTCGCCGACGGGCGGGCGCCTTGAGCTCGCTGCGCAACCGCTTCGCGCTGACGTTCGCGCTCGCGATGGGCGCCGCGGTCCTGGCGGGCGGGACGGCCGTATACGAGCTCTCGGTCACGAGCGCCGAGAACCACGACTTCATCCAGAACGGTTCGGAGCGCGTGCGGGTCGCGGAGCGCATGCACAACAACCTGTTCCGGGCTCAGGTCGCCGAGGACCATTTTCTGACGACGAACTCGTTGGAAGACCTCGACGCCTTCCGCCAAACCGCCAGAGACCTCCGCGCAGACAGCGCCGCGTTCCCTGCACTTTGGGACGGCGCGCAGCCTCCGCGGAGCTTTGACGCGCAGGTCGCCGCCCTCGAGGCCTACGCCGAGGTCGTGGAGCGAGCCGCCTCGCTGACTCAGGGCCGCGTCGAGGTGAAGGATCCGAGCGAGTACAAGGCGCTGATGGCCCAGCGTCGCCTCATCATCGCGGACGCCGAGAGTGCGTCGAATGCGACGCTCAACGCGGCCCTGGACCAGAGCGCGCGGTATGCCCAACGCATGGATGAGCGCTTCCATCGCCTCTGGCTCGCGGTGGGACTCGCGTCCGCGGTGCTTCTGCTCGAGGGCGTGCTCTTCTGGCGTGTCGGTGGCGGGCTCGTGAACCGTGTGGTGGACATGGCGCGCACGGTGCGATCGATGACGGACGCGCCGGAGCACACCGGTCGACTCGAGCCGCGCGGCGATGACGAGCTCGCGACCCTCGCGCATCGTTTCAACGGGCTGCTCGACCAGCAGGCCGAACGCGCGTCTGCGCTCGAACGCGCGAACGTGGAGCTGCACACGACGACCGAGGCGCTCATGAGCAGCCAGCAGCGCCTGATGGACGCCGACAAACTCGCCGTGATCGGACAGTTCGCCGCGGGTGTGGCGCACGAGATCAACAATCCCACGGCGGCCGTCCGAGCGAATCTCGAGTGGCTCCGCGAGTCGCTGAAGCCGAACTTTCTCGGACACCCGGCGCAGCCGATGTCGGTCGAAGAAACGGAAGAGGTGGTCGTCGATTCTCTCGGTGCGCTCGACCGGATCACCACCATCGTCAAGGACCTGAGTACGTTCTCGCGCAGGGGTGAAGAGTTCGAGGCCTTCGATCCGTTGGAGGCCGTCGAGGTCTCCCTCAAGATGGCGAACCACGCGCTCCGGGGCCGCGCTACGGTGGCTCGGGACTGCGCGCAAGTGCCGAAGGTCCATGGGAGCCGTGGGCGCCTCCAGCAGGTCTTCCTCAACCTCTTCGTCAACGCCGCGCACGCCATGTCCGAGACGCGCGAAGGCCGCCGCAACGAGCTGCGCATCATCGCGCGCGCCGCCGAAGATTGGGTCACCATCGTGGTGGCCGACACGGGCGACGGCATCCCGAGCGACGCGCTCTCGCGCATCTTCGACCCGTTCTTCACGACCAAACCGGCAGGCCAGGGCACCGGACTCGGCCTCGCCATCTCGAAGGACATCATGCGCCGCTTCGGCGGGGACCTGACGGTCGAGAGCCAGGTCGGGGTCGGCACTCGGTTCACGTTGACACTCCCGGTCGCGGTCGAGGGTCGAACCGTGTCTCAGAATGCCCTCGCAGCCGCGGTGCGTACGCCCACAGCCGAACGCCGGCTCACTGAAAGTTGACGACCGCCGCCCCCCCGCGGACGGTGACGACCTGCCGTGCGACGACCTTGCCGCCCGCCCACAGCACGAGCGTCCGCGCACCGTCAGGCACGCCCGTGACCAGAAACGCGCCCTCCGCCCCCACCCGCGTGAAGAACGGGTTGTCGAGGACGAGCACATAGGCCGACATCTCTTCGTGAATGTTGCAGAGCAACGTCACCACCCCCGCCTCGCGCATCACCACCTCGCGTGAGTCACCCGGCAGGTAGATGCCCAGGTTGAACGCGTTGCCCCGGGACGGCGAAAAGACGTTGTGTCGCACGACGTCACGGTTCGGAAACAGCACACGGGTGCCCGTCAGCACGGGCAGCACATGCGGCGCAAAGACGCGGCCGCGCTGCTCCATCTGCGCCGGCTCGGCGGGCGGCGTAAACACGCCCTCCACGGACTCGACGTAGACGACGGCGTCTGTGAGTGGCCTCACGAGCCCATACGCGACGACGCCCCGAATCGCCCGCGCGGGCGCGCTGGCGGTGCCCGGCGGTGCTTCGGCCTGCGCGGCATGGGCACAGAGGCACGCACCGGCAAGCGCGAGCGCACGCGCCCAACGACCCGCGCTCGGAGGCTGCCGAGAACGCGTCCTGCCCGGGCCAGGGCGGCCCGGCGGCATCACCGAGGCCTTGAAAAAACCGAATGATTCCGGGAGCGGAGCCGAATTCACTTCGGCGGAGCGGGGCTGAAGAAGTCCAAGGACGGACTTCTTCAGCGTCCTGCTAGAAAGCACAGCTTGCTCCCAGGTTGACCTCCGTCACATGCCAGCCATCCTGGTCCGTGGCCCCTTCGTCGATGGTCGCGTAGAGCGTCGTCCGCAGGTTCATGCGGGGCGTCAGCGCCAGGGACGGCACGAGCCTGTGTCGCGGCGCTTCGACCCACATCTCCAGCTCGCCGCGCGCGGACGTCGAGAGCCACGGAAGGATGAAGTACGTGACCTCGGCCAGTGTCTGGAGTCGGTCCGTGTCTTCGCTCACCTCGAAGTCGTGTCGCTCGTAGGCCGCCGCCACGATGGCCTCGAGCTGGTCGAAGCGCACCAGAACATCGGCACCGACCTTGTCGAGGGCATCCTCCTGCTGGGCCGGCGGGTCCTCGACGGTCTTCCGCAGATCGAGGGTATGGGTGCCGAGAAAGGCGAAGACGCCGAGCTGAACGGAGCGCTCGTCCCGCGCCGTCGTCGAGTCTTGCACGCCGTCGACCCGCAGCCCGCCGAGCTTGTAGAAGACGTGCGCGTAGGCGTCTCGGGGCACCTGAGGCAACGGCTCGTCGAGCGGGCTCGTCAGGGTGGCCTGACCGTAGCCGAGGTCGATGCCCAGCCGGCCCAAGAGGGTCGCACTCAGGTTGGCGCCCCGCAGCGCGGACTCGAGCCCCCACGCGGCCGGCCGCACGGGATCACCGAGCAGGCGATACGCGGGTCCGCTGATGCGCCGCTGAGAGGAGAACGACGCAATCTGGGGCTCGAACTGGCCCACACGGAGCTGCAAGGCCTCGACCCCGACGAGCTTCGAGACCGTGACGTACCCGCGCCCGAGCCCGGCGCCGTCCTTGCCGAGGCCGACTTGCGCAAAGGCGCTGACCTCGTCGCCCAATCGGGCGCCGAGGAGCAGGCTCGCGCTCCGAAAGATGCGGTCGAAGCGCACGACCGGCTCGCCCGGCGGCCGAACGTCCGAGTCGGGCGACGAGACCACCGCACCCCCGAGGGATACGGAGATGGGCGGCACCGCGGGCAGGTCCGCCGGCCAGTCGGAATCGGGCCACAGCTCTCGACGGGCCTCGGCCACCAGCGTGACCGGAGGTGGGATGTGCTGCGCGGCATCGTTGGGCAAGAACCGGTGGCCGTTCCGACGGAAGGCCTCACCCGCGGCGTTGAGCCGCGGATACTGGAGGTGGCACGTCGAGCAGGCCGTCTGGTAACGCCGCGCGAAGACAGGGATCGCGTGCGCCGCGCTCACCCAGACGACGCAAAGAAGCGACTGAAGGAGGAATACCCCGATGAATCGGCATGTCCTCATACCCCTTCAGACTACACATGAATCCGCGCGCGCACACTTCGATTCCGGGTGTGTGCAGGAGACCGTGGCGCATCGCCGGACCGAGCCGGGTGGTCGAATGCGGAGCCGATCTCGAGGCGCGAAATCGCGACGGGCGCGGAGCTGAAAAAGTCCAAGGACGGACTTTTTCAGCGTCCTGTCAGAGCGCGGGGTAGTCGGTGTAGCCGGCGGCCCCGGGCGTGTAGAACGTGGCCGGATTGGGCGGGGCGAGCGCCGCGCCCTCTTGGAGCCGACGCACGAGGTCGGGGTTCGAGATGAAGGGTCGGGCGAACGCGACCAGGTCGCCGCGCCCCGCCACGAGGTCCGCCTCGGCGCGGTCCCGGTCGTACCCGCCGGAGAGGATGAGCGTGCCCTTGAAGGCCGCGCGGATCCCGTCCTCGAGGGTGCGCGGTACGGGCGGCGCGCCCATGGAGCTGTGGTTCACGAGGTGCACGTAGCCGAGCCGCAGGCTGGACAGCTCGGCCGCCAGCGCGAGGTACTGCGCGTCCACACCCTCGTAGGGTCCGGTGCCGTTGAAGGCCCCGTGGGGCGACAGCCGGATGCCGACCCGCTCGGGGCCGATGGCGGCCACCGCCGCGCGGGCGACCTCGAGCGCGAACAGGTTGCGACCCTCGGAACTGCCGCCGTACTCGTCGTCCCGCAGATTCACGAGCGGGTTCAGGAACTGCTCGATGAGGTAGCCGTTCGCCCCGTGCAGCTCCACCCCGTCGAAGCCCGCCTCGACGGCGAGGGCGGCCGAGTGACCGTACTCGGCCACGGCGCGCGCGATGTCGGCCTCGGTCATCGGGCGCGGCGCGTCGTGCGGCAGCATGCCCTTCGCGTCGGTGTACATCGTGCCGGGGCAGGTCTCGGCGGAGGGGCCGAGCACCACGGCCCCCGCGGGCAGGTTGGGGCCCGCACCCACACGCCCCGTGTGCATGAGCTGCACGAAGATCTTGCCGCCCTTTGCGTGCACGGCGTCGGTCACCAGCCGCCAGCCCGCGACGTGCCGGTCGTCGTAGAGGCCGGGGATCCGCGCGTAGCCGAGACCGTTGGGCGAAGGCGAGGTGCCCTCGGTGATGAGCAGGCCCGCCGTCGCGCGCTGAGCGTAGAACTTGGCCATGAGCGCGTTCGGCGTATTGAGCTCGACGGCTCTGCTCCGGGTCATGGGCGCCATCACCACGCGGTTGGCGAGGGTGAGGGCTCCGAGAGTGTAGGCATCGAAAAGCATGGGCTTCCTTTCGCTCAAGACATGCGGACGAGTCGGCCCGGACGGGCACCCGTCAATTCATCACTCTCCACGATGAGGGCACCCCCCACGATGGTTGCACGGTAACCGTGCGCGTCCTGCAATAGGCGCCGCCCACCGGCGGGCAGGTCCTCGACCATCCGCGGTCGGGCGAGCCGCAGGCGCGCGTGGTCGATGACGTTGAGGTCGGCCCGCAGGCCGGGCACGATGCGCCCGCGGTCCCGGAGGCCCAGGTGGGCGGCCCCGTCCGCAGTCAGCATCTGCACCACCCGCTCCAGGGGCATGCGACCCGTCTCGCGGTCCCGCGCCCAGCAAGTGAGCATGAACGTGGGGAAGCTCGCGTCGCAGATGGTGCCCGCATGGGCGCCGCCATCGCTCAAACCGGGGAGCGCGAGAGGGTGGGCGAGCATCTCGCCGACGACGCTCAGGTCGTTGCTCAGGTAGTTGTAGATGGGGAAGTAGAGCAGCGCGCGGCCGTCGTCCTCGAGGAGCTCGTCGTAGAGCCGCGAGAGCGTCGTCTGCCCGTGCGCGTAGGCTGCGGCGAGCACGGAGTCCGGCAGTCGGGGCTCGTAGTCGAAGCCCTCGTCGAACCGCCAGAGACGCATCGCCACGTAGTCCAGGTTCGCGAGCAGCTCGTCGGCCAACGGCGGAATCGGGCTCCCGTCGCCGGAGACCTTGTCGCTCTGCTCCGTCAGCATCCGGGCCTTGAACGCCGGATCGCGCATGACGCGGACGCGCTCCGCGAGGGGGAGGTGCGCGACCGCCTTGTAGCTCGGGAAGCCCATGAACGGGTGGAAGGTCGCCGTGAGCCCGAGCAGGACCCCGATGCCCCGCGCGCCGACCTGGAGCCGCATGGGGAGCCCGCGCGCGTTCGCCGCTTCACTGCGCGCGACGATGCGTCGCCATTGCTCGGAGTCCTGGATGCGCTGGATGAGCGAGAGCGAGAAGCGATGCCCGTCGGCGGCCTCGACCATGCGTTCGAGCACGTCGAACTCGGCCTCGAACCGGTCGCGGCCCCGCGCGAGGTCGAAGTCGCTGACCGCCGAGATGACCCCGTGGCCGAGCCCCCGAAAGGCGTCGACGATGCCACACAGCTCGGCGACGTCGGCCTCGGCCGCGGGGGTGTCGCGCCCGCGCATGTCCCGATGGTTGTCGCTTCGGCCGGTGCTGAAGCCGGCGGCGCCCGCCTCGAGGGCCTGGCGGAGGACCGCGCGCATCTGCGCGATGTCCTCGGATGTCGCCGGCTCGCGGGCGACGGCCCGGTCACCCATCACGTACACCCGCAGCGCGTCATGAGGCACCTGCGCGAGCACGTTCAGCGTGCGGGGCATCCTCTCGACGGCGTCCAGGTACTCGGGGAAGGTCTCCCAGTCCCACCGGAGCCCTTCGTGCAACACCGATCCGGGGATGTCCTCGACCCCCTGCATCAGCTCGATGAGCCGCTCTCGGTCGGATGCGCGGACAGGCGCGAAGCCCACGCCGCAATTGCCCATGACGAGCGTGGTCACGCCGTGGAAGACCGAGGGCGCCAGGTCCGGATCCCACGAGACCTGCCCGTCGTAGTGTGTGTGCAGGTCAACGAAGCCCGGCGTCACGAGCGCGCCCTCGGCATCGAGAACACGTTCTGCCGGGGCGTCGCAATCGCCGACCTCGACGATGAGCCCGTCGCGCACACCGACGTTCGCGACACGCGGCGCACCGCCCGTGCCGTCGACCACCGTCCCGCCCACAATCTTCAGGTCGTAGCCCATGGTCTCGCGCTCCGTTGCTGGACGCAGCGCAGGATGCCAGCGGTGGCCGGGCGACGCCACGGCCACCGCCGACGTTCAGGGCCGGAGCACCTTGAAGGCGTGGGTCCAGTCGTTGCGCAAGAAGCCCGGCGCGCACCAGAGCTGGCACAGGGGCTCGATCGCGCGGGCGCCCTTCACGCTGCCGACGTCCTCGGCCTCCCAGCCGAACTGCGCGAGCAGCTCGACGGCCACGCCCTTCGCACCCGCGTCGTTGCCGCAGATGAACATGGTCGGCCGGCCGCCCTGGACCTTCGGATCGACGAAGAAGCCATTGCCGACGGAGCTGAAGGCCTTGACGAACTTCGCCTCCGGGGCCTTGGCTTGGAGGCGTTCCATGAGCGACTCGTTGGGACCGGTGAAGTACACGAGGATGCCGTCCTCGGGCGCCCGGTCGGCGATGGGGTTCGTCGCGTCGAGCACGACCTTGCCCGCGAGGGCCGACGAGACCCCCCCAATGACGTCCTCGGCCGCGGTGCCCTTGACCGCGAGAACGACGACCTGCGCCCACTCGGCCACCTCGGCGAAGGTGCCCGCCTCGATGCCCGACGACGCCGAGAACTCGGCGAGCTTGCTCGCCTCACGAGAGCCGATGCGCGCCGTGTGACCCTTCGCCGCAAAACCCCGGGCCAGCACCTGCGCGACCTGACCCGAACCCAAAACGCCCACCTTGAAGCTCATTTTTGTTGTCTCCTTCAGCCGTTCGCCGCGAGCAGACCGCCGAGTACGGTCTTGAGGTCCGTCTTGCCCTGGAGTCGACGCCCGGTGCCTTCCCAGGCCACCGTGCCGGCGACGACGCCGCCATTCATCTCACGATACATCTCGGCGATGTCCGCCGGAACACCCATGCCCGTGAAGGTCGGCACGAGCTGGTCGAGCGGCGCCTCGACGGCGTGAATCGGTCGGCCGAGCAGCTCGGTCAGCGCGGCGGCGGCGTCGACGAGGGTGCGCGCCGGTCCGCCGAGCTCGACGACCTGCACGCCGTGGGGGCCCTCGCTCAGCAGGCTCGCGGCCGTCTGCCCGATGTCGGCCGTGGCGACCATGTCGATGGGGGTGTCGGTCGGCATGAAGCCCGGCAGGATGTTCTGGGCCAGGGCGCCGAAGCTCATGCCCAGGTTCTCCATGAAGTAGCCGGCCCGAAGGAAGGTGACGCCGACCTCGGCATGCCGCCCGTGGACCGCGCGGAGGCCCTGCTCGACCGGGTACAGCCCCGAGATGTGGCCGGTGCCCGACTCGAGGTGCGCCGCGATGCTCGACAGCAGGACCACGTGCTTCGGCTTCGCCTGCTCCACGGCGGCGACGAGCGCGCGACCGGTCTCGAGCTGGTAGGCCCGGAACCCGGGCGCCATGCTGGGCGGCACGAGCAGGTAGGCGCCGTCGACGCCCTCCAGAGCCGTCGCCAGCGCGGCGGCATCACCGAGACTCGCGACGGCGACCTCGGCCCCTCGGGCGCGCCACGCCTCACCCTTCGCCGGATCACGCACGATGACCCGCACCTGCGCGCCGGCGGCCAGCAGCGTGTCCGCGACGACCTTGCCCGTATGACCCGAAACGCCTGCGACTGCGTACTTCATGACTGCACTCCTCAAGTGGGGGGACTCGACCTCGCCGAACCGGCGACGAAGGGGAGAATGCGCACCGGCGATGCATGATGGAAGTGCATATCCATCACTAAAATCATGCGGCTCGTGCATGATTTCAGCATGAAACTCGAAGCCCTCGACCTGAACCTCCTCCGCGTCCTCGACGCCGTGCTCGAGACGCGTCACGTCACCCGTGCGGCGCGGCGTCTCGGGCTCTCCCAGAGCGCCGTGAGCCACGCCCTGGCCCGGCTGCGCGCGACCTTCGACGATCCCCTGCTCGTGCGGGCGCCGGGCGGCCTCGTGCCCACGGCCCGCGCCGAAGCGCTGCACGGCCCGCTGCGGCAGGCGCTCCTCGCCCTCGATCGCGCCCTCGCCCCGCCCGAGACCTTCGATGCGCGCACGACGCGCCGCATCTTCCGTTTTGGGGCGGCCGACTACGCGCAGTTCGTGGTCCTGCCCGCGCTGATGAGCCACCTGGCACGGGAGGCGCCCGGGGTCAGCCTCTGGACCGCCGCGGCCACCGGTTTCGACACCGTGCCCGCCGCCCTCGCGAACGGCGAGCTCGACCTCTACATCGGGGTCTGGAATCGGCAGGACGCACCCGCCGGCCTCTACGAACGTCGCCTCTTCGACGAACGCTTCGTCTGCATCGTGCGCGACGACCATCCGACGGTCCGCGACACGCTCACCCTGGAGCAGTTCGTCGCGCTGCAACACGCGTTCATCGCGCCGCGGGGCAGCCGCGGGGGCGCCGTGGACGACGCGCTGGCGCGACTCGGGCTCGAGCGCCACATCGCCGTCGCGATCCCGCACTTCCTCGTCATGCCGCACATCATCGCCCAGACGGACCTGGTCCTGACCGTCGCCGCGAGGGTCGCCCACGCCTTCGCCCGCGCGCTCCCCTTGCGCATCCTCCCCCCACCGCTGGACCTCGCGCGCTTCGAAATCCGCATGGTCTGGCACGAACGCAGCCACCTGGAGCCCGCGCACGTCTGGCTGCGAGAGACCCTGGCCGGGCTGGCGGTCCAGTTCACGACGGAGGCCCCCGCGGCCGGGTGACGCGTCACCTTGCCTCGCCCACGCGCGGGTGCTGTATTGCGTCCATGCCGCTGCCTCCAGACTCCCGCATGAACGCCGTCGCGGAGCGCCTCGACGCCGCGCCGCACCTGGATGCCGAGGCCCTCTCTCACGCGCTCTCGGTGCCCCTGAGCTTCGACGACGTCCTGCCCTGGATTCGTTTCGACGCCGAAAACTATCGACGCAACCTCGTCGCGCGGACCGGTCGATGGGAGCTGCGCCTGATGTGCTGGCGACCGGGCCAGTCGACCTCGATGCACCCGCACGGGGATGCCGCCTGCGCCTTTCGTATCATCCGGGGCAGCGCCACCGAGACGCGCCTGGGCGACCGTGACCGGGTCTGGACCCAGGGCGAGGTGGTTCGAGAGCCCACCGGACCGGTCGTGCACCAGCTCGCCAACCGTGAGGTCGACGCGCTCGTCACCCTGCACGCCTACAGTCCGCCGCTCCCGGTCGACGCGCCGTCCTCCGCACGCGGCCACGAGGTCATCGTGGTCGGCGGTGGCTTTGCAGGGGCCGCCGCCGTTTTCCATCTGCTGGCTCGCGGCGGACCGACGCTCCGCATCACCTGGATCGAGAACGGACCCTGGCTCGGCCGCGGCATCGCGTACGGCGTGGAGAGCCCCCTCTACCGCCTCAACGTGCCTGCGGGACGCATGAGCGTCGACCCCGCCGCGCCCGAGGACTTCGCGCGGTACGCGGGTGTGGCCGACGCCCCGCAGACCTTCTGCCCGCGGGCGACCTACGGCCAGTACGTCACGCAGCGCCTTCGAGACGCCGTCTCGCGCGCGCCGGGCAAGCTCCGGGTGCTCCGCGGGCTCGTGGTCGAGGCCGACGACGCCCAGGTTCGCCTGGCGGACGGTCGTGTGCTTCGGGGCGAGGCCGTCGTGCTCGCCACCGGCCTCGCGCCGCGCATCGACGCGAACAGTGAAACGCGCTCCCTGAGCGTCGTCGACGCCTGGGACGAAGCGCTGCTCGCCGGCCTGCCGCGCGCCGGGCACCTGCTCGTGCTCGGCGCCGGGCTCACGGCCCTCGACGTGCTGGCGTTCCTGGACGCGCGCGCCTTCGAAGGGCGGGTCACGGTGGTCTCTCGCCGAGGGCTCCTGCCGTTGCCCCACATGAACCCGCCGCGGCCCGCGACCCCGCTCACGGACGCGCAGGTCGCCGCGCTGCCCGTCGACCTGCGGTCGCTCGTGCGCTGGGTGCGCGCCTTCGTGGACGCACAGGTCGCCGAGGGCGAGCCCTGGCAGGTCGCGCTGGATAGACTGCGCCCGCACCTCGGGACGCTGTGGCGCAGGCTCTCTCCCAAGGACCGCCAGCGCTTCGTGCGTCGTGTGCGACCCTACTGGGACGCGGCTCGGCATCGGGCGCCCGTGGAGTCCCTCGAGCGTGTGGCCCAGTGGCGCGCGAGCGGCCGACTCCGCATCCTCGCCGGCACCCTGGCGACGACCGAGGTCACGGGAAGCACCGGGGTGGACGTCGTCGTCCGGACCCGGGACGGGCACCACCACGCGGACCACTACGACGCTCTGGTGCGGTGTATCGGACCCGCCATCGAGGGCAGCGATCTCGAGACGCCGCTCGTGCGCTCCATGCTGCTGCGGGGCGTGGCGCAGCGTGATCCGGCCGGGCTCGGCATCGTGACGGACGACCTCGGGCGCGTGGTGGATGGCACGGGGCGTCCGAATCAGCGCCTCTTTGTCCTCGGCGCGCTCCAGCGGGCCCACGGGTGGGAGACGACCTCGGTGCCGGAGATCGCGGTCGCGGCGCGTGCGCTGGCCCAGGCGCTACTCCCGGCGCGGCCCTGACCGTGCGGGTCGTTCTCTGCAATTGCCCCCCGGCGGAGGCCGAGCGCATCGCGCGCGGGCTGCTCGAGGCGAGGGTGGCCGCGTGCGTGAACCTGGTGCCCGGCGTGCGCAGCCTCTACTGGTGGCAGGGCGCGGTCTGCGACGAGGTCGAGACGACCTTGCTCATCAAGACGGCCGACGACCGTGTCGACGCGCTGCGGGCGACGATCGAGCGCCTGCACCCGTACGAGGTGCCCGAGGTCGTCGTGCTCGAGGTGGACGCCGCGCGCTCACTTTCGGCCTACGTCGACTGGGTCGAACGTGAAACCCGGGGCCCCCGCTGATGGGGGCGACGCTCGACCTGAGCACCCAGACGCTCGGCGCGTCGGCCCTCGCGGCCGCCGAAGCCCACGGTCAGACCGCACTCACCGTGCTCGCGCACTCGATCGTGGGGCGGGTCGGCGAACGCCACGTGCTGACGCAGTGGGTGACCCCGGTCTCGAGGCTGGAGCCCGCCTTCGGGGCGCCAATCGGCGGAGAGACCCGCCCGCTGGCCGAGGCCTCGATCAGCCGGCAGCCGATCCTGCTGGCCCGCCTGGACGACGGTGGGCTCGAGGTGCGCGTGCCCGCGGAGCTGCAAGCGAAGGTGCGCCTGGACGGCGCGCCGCCCGGGGAGTGCGCGGTGCTGCCGGCGACGCGGCTCGACGCCGGCGTCACGCTCGAACTCTCCGGCCGCGTCGCGCTCTTGCTGCATCGATGGCGCGCCTCGCCGAGCGCGCCCACCCTGGACCTCGTGGGCGACAGCGAGGCGGTCGCCCGGCTCCGCCACGAGATCGCGCAGGTCGCCGACCTCGACGTGCCGGTGCTCGTGCGGGGCGAGACGGGGAGTGGCAAGGAGCTCGTCGCGCGCGCCCTCCACGCGGCGAGCGACCGACGCGCGGCCGCGTTCGGCGCGGTGAACATGGCGGCGGTGGCACCCTCCCTGGCGGCCTCCGAGCTCTTCGGTCACGAGAAGGGCGCGTTCAGCGGCGCGGTGCGCAAACACGACGGCCACTTCGCGCGCGCCGAGGGCGGCACGCTCTTTCTCGACGAGATCGGCGACACCCCGCACGACGTCCAGGCCATGCTGCTGCGGGTGCTGGAGACGAGCGAGGTGCTGCCGGTGGGCGGGAGCCGCGCCGTGCCCGTGGACGTGCGGATCGTGGCCGCGACGGACGCGGACCTCGAAGAGGCGGTGCGCGCGGGTCGATTCCGGTCGCCCCTCCTGCACCGGCTCGCGGGCTTTCGCATCGACGTGCCGCCCCTCCGTGCGCGCCGCGACGACGTGGGGCGCCTGTTCTACCACTTCGCTCGGCTCGAGCTCGCGGCCCTGGGGCAGGACACCCTGCTCGACCGGGACCCCGCCTCGCCCTGGGTGCCCGCGGCGCTCGTCGCGGCGCTCGCGCGACACCCATGGCCCGGCAATGTGCGCGAGCTGCGCAACGTCACACGGCAACTGGTGATCGCGAACCGGCGCGCCGAGACGCTCGTGTGGGAGCCGCTGTTGACACGACTGCTCGGCGCCGCGGAGGGCGCAAGGGAAACCGGCGAGCGACCGTTGGCCGTCGCCGAGCCCGCGCCGACCCCGACGCCGGGTCACCCACGCGAGACCGTCGAGCCCCGCAGAACCTACAGGCGCGCGGCCGAGGTGACGGAGGACGAGCTCGTCGAAGCCCTTCGACTGCACCGGTGGCGCTTCAAGCACGCCGCCGAGGCTCTGGGCCTCTCGCGCACGGCGCTCTACGCGCGCATCGAGTCCAGCCCGCGACTCCGGAAGGCGTCCGACCTCGACGCGGCGAAGATTGAGGCGGCCTTCGAGGCGTCGGGCGGAGACGCGGACGACGCCGCCGCGCGGCTCGAGGTCTCGCGCCCCGCCCTGCTCATGCGCGCCACGCAGCTCGGTCTGCGCGACCTCAGTAAACGCCCGGGATGATCCGGTACGGCACCCGCGCGCAATAGGCGGTCCACAGCGCGCCGTACTTCGCGGCGCACCGACGGTCGTCGTCGCGCTCCCGGGGGAAGAGAAGGGCGACGTAGTAGAACGGATAGAGCCAGGTGCTCCACACCTCGGGGTGTCCGAGCGCGAGGGTGAGGCCCGTGGCCATCAGGATCTCGCCGAGGTAGTTCACGTGCCGCGACACACGCCAGAAGCCGCTCACGAGCAGCCGGCTTTGCCCGTCCGTCACGACCTCGGGCTCGATGACGCCGAGAAAGCGCTTCTCGGGAAAACGCTTGAACGTGAACTTCTGCATGTTCGCGCCGCGCGCGAGCGACCACCCCGCGAAGAAGACCAGCGCGGAGACCACGAGCCAGGCCGTCGACGAGGACGGGTTCGGCTGGTCCGCGACGGACCAGAGCCCCACGCCATAGAAGTACGGATAGAAGAGCAGGCAGCCCCAGCCGAGCTTGAAACCCACGCGCTCGGCGAAGAAGTCGTAGGTGTAGAGGTGCACGCGCTCGAAGAAGAGATACTCGCAGAGGAAGAAGCTGAAGAGCGCCACGTACAGCGTGACCCCGGGCGAGGGCGCCTCGGGGAAGCTCAGGTGGTGGTGCATCGCGAAGCTGTAGAGGTTCAGCCCGAGCTGGGTCGCGCCGACCAGGTAGAGCCACATCTTCGCGTCCAGTCGCCCCCCGAAGGCCTGCGGATTCTCGAGGCGCCCGAGGTACAGGTCGGCCAGCAGCGATTTGCCCGTCTTCGGCGCGGGCAGCACGATGGCCGCGGTGAAGAGCAGACCCAGCGTACATGCGCCCGCGAGCCCCTCCCACCGCGTCGTCCAGAGGAAGTCCCACGGGAGCCACCCGGCGCTGCACACCCCCGCCCAGAGGCCGACCGTGAGCAAGTAGACCAGCAACCCGTTGAGTCGATAGCGGAAGGGCCGCCCGGTGCGGGGATCGACGACATAGCCCTCGACGTTGCGCGCAGGCACGACGAGATGCAGCACCGTGACCACGGCGTAGACGATCAGCGGCGAGAGGAAACCGGCCAGGCTCATACGAGGTCCTTCGTGTTCTTGCCCATCAGCGAGATCGCGCTGCGTCGGGAAAGCAAACGCCCCAGCACGAAGCGACCCAGGCGATTCGTCAAGCCCGGCACCAACGTGGGCCCTTGGCCGAGCGCGTCGAGCGATTGCTCCACGACCTGGGACGCGTCGAGTGTGCCGGGCGCCTCGCTCGGGGAGCTCTTCAGATAGTTCGGCGTGCGGACGGCGCCCGCGCAGGGGACCAACACGTGCACGCCCTTCGGCGCGAGCTCCGCCCAGAGGCCCTCGCCCAGCACCGTGTTGAAGGCCTTGCTGGCGGCGTAGGTGGCGATGCGCGGCGCGCCCTGGAACCCCGCCATGGACGACATGAAGACGAGCCCGCCGCGCTGGCGCTCGACCATGGCCGGCGCGAAACGTCGGGCAAAGAGCAGCGGGCCGCGGATGTTCACGTCGACCACACGCAGCAAGGCCTCGGGGCTCTGCTCGAGGAACGGGCCCACGGGCGCGTAGGCGGCGTTGTAGACGACGAGGCCGACCTCGAGGGTCCCGGTCAGCGACGCGAGCTGGGCGTCGAGGTTCGGATCGGCGAGGTCACACGCGGTGGTGCGCACCTCGACGCCGCCCGAGGCGCCCAGCTTCGCCGCAAGGGCATCCAGCAGTTCGGTCCGACGCGCGAGCAGCAGCAGGTTCAGGCCGCGCTTCGCCAGTCCCTCCGCGAATGCGGCGCCGAGACCCTCGGAGGCCCCGGCGACGATCGCCCAACGTCCGTATCTCGCAGAGAAGGTCTCGCTCATCACGCCGTTCTAGCAGGCTTGCGCCCAACCGTCCCGGAGGACGACTGTCGGGCCATGCGTGACGTCGTCCCCTACGGAATCCTTGCCTTGATGCTGGCTCTCGGATGCGAGTCGGAGGTCGACGACCCACCGACCGATGCGCAGCCCGAGGCGGACGGTCGCCCGAGCGACGACGCCGCGACGCCCAATGCCGACGCCGCTGTCGACGCCGCGACGCCCGAGGTCGATGCGTCCAGACCCGACCTCGACGCCGTGCCCGAGCTCGACGCCTCGCCGCCGGCGCCCGACGCCACGTTGGAGTGTCCGATGGACTTCGAGGCCGCCGACGGGCAGCCCTGCGCGCAGGACGGCCAGAGCTGCTCGGCGGGGTGCGTCGACCGCTGCCAGTTCTGCAACATCCTGCGGTGCGAGGGCGGCCGCTGGAGCCGACTCGAGGTGTTCCCGGACCCGAACTGCGGCGCGGACGCGGCGGTGCCGGTCGACGCGGCGGTTCTCGCCGATGCGGCGCCGTCGGCCGACGCCGAGCCCATCTGTCCGGCCGACCTTTTTGCCGCCCTCGGGACCGCGTGCGCCGTCGAGGACACTTTCTGCGGCGGCGAGCAGTGCGGCCCCTGTGGTTTCTGCAACCTGATCCGCTGCACCGGCGGGGTCTGGGAGCGCCTCGAAGCGCCGCCACCCCCGCCCGACGACCCCGCGTGTCAGCCCGACGCCGGACCCTGAGCGCTCACGGGAAGGACCGACAAGGCCCAGGGACCACGCCGCCCAGCGCGTTCTCGAGGGTCAACAGCGCGAAGGCGTGACTCGACCCCTGGGACCAGCCGCGCGGCGAATTCGCGTGGCCCGTGCCCCACAGACCGTTGGCGTCCTGCCAGCGCAACAAGGTGAGCGCCACGTCGAAGCCGACGCTCCTGGGCGCCTCCGGGTAGCCGACCTCGGCCGGGTCGGTGTCGCCGAAGTCGTCCACGTAGACCCCACCCACGACGCCGTCATCGGCACTGGCCCGCAGCGCCTTCGTCAGCGTCCACAGGTGGTAGTAGTCGCTGGTGCCGCGCCACTCGGCGCCGTCCGGCAAGGCGCCCGGCGCGTAGTTCGCGCGCAGCCAGGAGAGCGCGGCCTGCACACGCGCGTCGCCCGCCGGCTGACCCGCGAGGCGGTACACCCAAACCCCGGCGGCCGACATGGAGTGCGACGCACGACCGCCCGGGCTGTAGCTCAGCCCACCGTCACGGTTCGTGTTGCCCTGCAGGAACTCCGGCAGGCGCCGCAACGTCAAGGCCGCGTCGTCCACGAGCGCGTCGGCGGCGGCGAGCCCATTCGAGGCAAAGTGGGTGGTCGAGAGGTCCCTGCCCGGCGCGTTGTAGCTCCACGCCTGGTTGCCCATGCCCTGGACGCGCAGGAGCGACGCGGTTCCGTTCGCGAGCGCGGCGCCGACCCCGACCGCCGCCCCGACGTCGTCGGGGCCGCCTGTCCGTAGGTAGAGCGAGAGCGCCATGAGGCTCCCGCCGGTGCCATACGCGCTCGCGCCCTGCTCCGGTTGGCGGAGCTCCGGGGACTGGCCGATGAGGTGCGCGACCGCACGCACGACGAGGGCCTGGTCGTCGGCGGACAGCGCCGCGAAGCCGCCCGGGGGCCCCTGCCCATCGAGGCGCACGCGCCGCTCCAGGAACGCGAGGAGGCCCAGGAAGGTCTCGCGCGCATCGCCCGTGAGCTGACCCGTGCCGAACTGCCGCGCGCTGGTCCGCAACGCCTCGAGGCCTGCGTCGATCGCGGCGTTCACGGCCACACGAAACGGGGTCGCGACGTCGTCGGGCAGGGGGGCCTCGTCCTCGTCGATGTGGCCGTCGCAGTCGTCGTCCACGCCGTTGCAGAGCTCGGGCGAGGTGCCTTCGAAGGGTGAACACTCGGGCACCTGACCCCCGACGCAGGCCGGCTGCGCGCGACGACACGCCCCCAGCCCACAGTCCACGAAGCCCAGCGCCTCGTCCGTGAGGCCGTCGCAGTCGTCGTCGAGGCCGTTGCACACCTCTTCGACCGGGCCCACGCCGTCGCACGCGCCCCAGACACGGTCCTCACCGCAGGTGCGCTCGCCGCGTCCGCACTCTCCGGCCTCGGTCCCGCAGGCCTCCACGGTGCCGGCGTCACAGCATCGGGCCAGCGCCTCGTCGACGACGCCGTCGCAGTCCTCGTCGGTCCCATCGCAGGTCTCTGCTCGGGGCTCGGAGGGCGCCGCATCACACACCGCATCGCCGGCGACCCCACACACGACCAGCCCCGCCCGCAGGCACACGCCGAGCCCGACCTCGCACCCCGCCGAGAGTGTCGGGAAACTCTCGTCCACAACGTCGTCGCAGTCGTTGTCGATGCCGTCGCAGCGCTCGAGACCGGCCGCGGTGCGGGTCGGGTCCGCGTCGTCGCAGTCACCGGCGCACAGCGGCTCCCCGTCGCCGTCCGCGTCCTGGTGGTCGTCGCCCGTGCGCGCTGCTTGCGGACACACGTCGCAGCCGTCGCCGAGACCGTCCGCGTCGGTGTCGTTCAGCTCGGGCTCGGGCGACGCCGCGCACAGATCGCAGGCGTCCCCCAGCCCGTCACGGTCAGCGTCTCGCTGGTCCTGGTTCGGCGTGCGGGGGCAGTTGTCCCGCGCGTCGGGTGTGCCATCGGCGTCGTCGTCGTTGGGCACCTCGCAGAGGTCGCCGATGCCGTCCCGGTCGGCGTCGCGTTGCTCGGGATCAGCCAAACCGGGACACACATCGCACGCGTCCGCCGCGCCGTCGGCGTCCGCGTCCGGCGACTCACCGACGACGCCCGGGCAGGGGTCGACCCGATCCGGCAGGCGGTCCCCGTCCGTGTCGCCCAGATCACAGGCATCCCCGAGTGTGTCGTCGTCCGCGTCTCGTTGGTCCGGGTTGAAGACCGTCGGGCAGTTGTCGTTCGCGTCGCTCAGTCCATCTCCGTCGCCGTCGAGGCGAAGTGAGGCGTCCAGGGCGGGGGAATCGACGTCCGCGGTGCCCGTGCGCGCGTCGACAGGGGCACCCGGTCGCCCTCCCGAGACCGCGTCGGCGGAGTCGCTGCCGCCTTCACGTCCGCCGCCGAGCGCGGCGTCCAGGTCTGGCGTAGAGTCGCCCTCGCGCCCGAGACGGAGCGCCGGATTCGCGGCCTCGCATCCGAGCACCCAGAGGAGCGTCATCGCTGCCGGAACGCGCATGGCTTCGATACTCGGAGTCGGCGACCCTGCCCGCAAGCGCCTTGGCAGGGTGAGACCTTTTTCGCGCAGCCCCGCGCGGGCGTATGTTCGAAGCTCCGACTTGGGAAGAAGGTCGCTGTCGCCCGGCAGGAGGAGAACGACATGAGTCCCCCCGATGCGTCTGTTTTCGTCACGCTGGGGATCGCCGGGCTTTCGCTCGGCCTGCTCGCGCTCTGGCCGGCGCTGATGAGGCGCGCCGCACCCGAAGAGGCGCGCCGCGCGATGGTCTCGCGACTCGCGATCATCCTCGTCGGCTGGTCCGGTCTGTGGTTCGTGCTCGCAGCGAGCGGCCAGCTCGCCCGGATCGAGCAGCGCCCACCGCTTTTCATTGCGCTCCCACCGCTCCTGATCGTGGGTTGCATCGTGCTCGCGCGCTCCCGCATGGGCACGGCCCTCGCGTTTCGGTCACCGCTTTGGGTGCTCGTCGGCCTGCAAGCGTTTCGACTCCCGCTCGAGCTGGTGATGCACGAGGCTGCCGCGGAAGGGGTCATGCCCCCTCAGATGACCTTCGGTGTCGTCCACGGTGCCGTGGGCCTGAACTACGACGTGATCACCGGGGCAACGGCGCTCGGGCTCGCCGTCGCGCTGCGTCGTGGGCCCGTCCCCCGAGGCGTTGTGTGGGCGTGGAACGTGCTCGGCACGCTGCTCCTTGTGAACATCGTGCTCATCGCGGTCTCGAGCACGCCGCTGTTCAAGGCCTTCGGAGACACCCCCGAGCGCGTGAACTCCTGGATTCTCTACCCGCCGTTCGTCTGGTTGCCGGCGGTCCTGGTCGGCTCAGCGCTGCTCGGGCATCTCCTGCTCTTCCGGCGGCTGGCCGGCGCTCAGTCGTCCTGAGCGTCCTCGATGGCCCAGGCGGCGTCGTCGACCGCGTCCTCGACGAGCTCGACGGTGCCCTCGGCCAGGTAGCCCTGAAGCTCACCGCGGCGAACGTCTGCGAGCTGCGCGAGGCCCTGGTCGAGCTCCGGCGCCTTCGCCTTGAGCAGGTTCCACGCCGCGGCGCTCAGGTGCAGCGCGATGCCGCCCTCGGGCAACACGATGCGCGCCGTCGTCGGTTGGCCCGTGAGCAGCGACATCTCGCCGAAGGCATCGCCCGCGTCGAGGTCCGCGACCTGGCCGGCGTTGCCGTCCGGATCGGTCACCCACACCTCACCGCGGCCGTGCAGCAGGAAGAAGAGCCCCGGCGGCGGCGCCCCCTGCTCCACGGCGACCGCGCCCCGCGGGAACGTGCGCACGGTGAAGGCCGCCACCACCGCGTCGCGGTTCGGCACGCCGGCGAGGACCTGGCTCGACTGAAACAGGTCCGAGAGCAGGCGGTCCTTGACCAGCGCCCGCAGGCGCTCGACCAAAGCCGGTCGCTCGTTGCCCAGCTCGAGCACACGCTGCGCGTCGATGCGCCACGCGATGCCCGGGCCGAGCGCGGTCAGCGAGGTGCGGCGGGGCGCCTCGGTCAGGAGCGAGACCTCGCCCAGCAAAGTGGGCCCCTTGCGCACGCCGAGCGCGATCTCGCCGCCGTCCGCACGGCGGGTCGTCGCCTTCGCCTGGCCTTGAACGAGCAGGAAGACCTTCCGCTCCACGGAGTCCTGCTTGAGCAGCTCGAGACCTTCACGCAGCAGGACCGGCTCGACCTCGTGGGCCAGCGCCATGAAGTCGTCCGGCGGCAGCTCCTCGAAGATCGGGATCGCCGGCATCCGCGCGTACTTCGGCAACATGAGCGCGTCGACGTCCGTCGACAGCTTCAGGGCGGCGAAGAGCTGGTCGTCGGCGTCCTCGGGCACGACATAGCCCTCGATCGCCGGGACCTGCGGCGCGACCACGACGGGGCCCTGGCGAGCGCGACCGGCGCCGTAGCGCGCGGCCATCTCGCGCAGGAGCGCTTCGAGCCGCTCCGCGTCCAGGTAGCGTCGCCCCAGGGCGAGGGCGACGAAGAACTCCCCGCGCCCACAGGCGAGCCGGGCGGTCGACAGCCACACTGCGTCGGCCTCTTCGGTGGCGCCCTCACGGGACAGGGTTTCGGCCAGCTCGGCGCGGGCCTTCAGGTCGGCGGGCGCCGCGGCAACGGCGCGAAGTCGTTCGGCGAGGCTCATGGTCCACGGTTTACCACGGCATTCGTCAAGCCGGTATCGTGCCGACATGCCAGAACTCTACATCGCCCGATTCAACGCCCGCTGGGCCGACATGGACTTCAACCAGCACCTGCGCAACGCCGCGTTCCTTGGCTACGCCGAGGACACCCGCATCCAGTTCATGACCGAGCGTGGCTTCGCCGCCAGCGAGCTGACGCGCCTGCAGATAGGGCCCGTCGTGCTCGAGGACCGCCTCCAGTACAAGCGCGAGCTGAAGCTGCTCGAGGCTTTCCGTGTGGACCTCGCCGTCGCGGCCATCACCGACGATGGCCGCCGTATGAAGGTCCGCAACCGGTTCTTTCGTGAGGCCGACGAGGTCCTGTGCGCCACCGTCGAGAGCGTCGTGCTGTGGTTCGACCTGGCGGCACGCGCGCCCACCCCGCCCCCCGAGGCGCTGGCGCGGCTGTGGGTCGAGGCGGCGCGCACCGATGACTTCACCCGCATGGGCTGAGACCGTCGGCCGCTATCCCTCGCGCGCGGCGAGCTTGCGGGCGCCCCGGCGGCGCGGCCAGAGGTGTGTGATGAGGGTGAGCGCCACCGCGGCGAGGATGAGCGCCGTGCCCTGCGCCCACTGCCCGGGGCGCGGCGTCCAGACCGTGGTGGCGAGTCGGTAGGCCGCGTTGAAGGGCCACGCGAGGAGCGCCGTCATCGCGACCAGGTAGCCCAGGCCCAGGAACATGAAGACGACGCCACCGACGCCGCTGGCGATGCGCGCGGGGTTGTCTTCGTGGAAGCGCGGGTCCTCGGCGCCGAGGCCGACGGCGAGCCCTGCGACCGCCCAGGCCGAGACCGCCGCGAGCCCCGCCGACAGCGCCACCAGGCCGCCCGGCACGCCCGACAGGACCCCGCTCGAGATCGCGAGCACCTCGGCCACGACCAGCAGGGGCACGAGCCCCCAGCGTACCTTCGAGGCCAGCAGCTCGTCGGTGGTCACAGGCGCGACGCTCACGGCCCAGTAGCCGCGCCCCTCGAGGCTCACGGACGGATACAGGAACCGCGCGGCGAGCGTGGTCACGACCAGCCCACCGAGGAGAAAGTTCAAGAAAAACAGGAAGATCGGGCCGACCTGGCCAGCTTCCATCAACGTGCGGAAGTGCTTGAAGTTGAAGACGTAGACCACGACCAGCGCCGAGATGAGCACGAGCTGCGTCCACTGGCTGGTGGTGCGCAAAAAGAGCCGGGTGTCGCGCCGCATGAGCACCGAGATGGGGTTCGAGCGCCAACGCGCGCTCTGCCCGACGGCGCGCGCGACCAGAGGGCCGAGGAGCCGCGCGAGGCGCCCGCCCTCGTTGCCCGAGCGCCCCTCTTGCGCGAGAGAGAAGCTGCGCAGGTAGAGTGCGTCGGCGACCCATGTGGCGACGAACGTCGCGCCGGCCGCGCCCGTGACGAGGACGACCGTCGGCAAGGCCGCCTCGGCCCACGCCTCACTGCGCACCGCGAAGAGGGCCTCGAGGAGCCAGTCGATGGGGTGGAGCGGCGCGCCCTGGGTCTTGAGGCTGCCGATGAGCGAGACGAGCTGGTCGAAGCCCTGGGGATCCAGGAACTTCTCGGGCTCGGCGAGCCGGAACGCGACGTAGAGAATGAGGAACGCGAAGATCGCGAGCACGACGAGCACGTCTTGGGTGCGCCGCGCCGGGAGCAGCCACGCCAGCGCTACGGTGCCCACGCAGCCGGCGGCCGCGCAGCAGACCGTGACGGGAATCATGAGCAGCGGCAGCGCGACGTAGAAGCTCCACGGGGCGTCCAGCGCCGGGCCGCAGCCGGCGGCGATGGGCAGCGCAAAGACGAGCATCATCCAGCTCGATTGCAGCCAGACCTCGCCGAACCGCGCGAGGAAGAGGCGCCGCGTCGAGACGGGGGACGCCACGAGCAGGTTCAGGTCGTCGGAGAGGTACAGCGACGAAAAACCGGCGACGAGGCTCGAGAAGACGAGCAGGCCCGAGAAGAAGTAGAGCACGAGGCTGAGCGAGCGGCGGATGAGCAGGTCGGCCAGGAACTCCACCTGCTCGAACTTGCCGAAGAGCCAACGGGCGCCGAAGAAGCCCCCGGCCATGAAGGAGATGCCGAGCACGGCGAAGAGCACGAGCCGCGCCTTGCTCTGGCCGTCGCGCGTGCGCGGGGCATTGACGAGTGCGCGCCAACGCACCCACCAGAGCCAGAGCGGCGATTGAGGCGCGGTCCTCATCCGAAGACCTCCCGCGCCACCCGGTACGTGTTCATGTGCGCGAGGATCGTGTCGTCGATGGGTTCAGCGTAGCCTCCGCCGAGGGTGAGGGCCATCGGAAGTCCTTGCGCCCGTAGGGTCTCGAAGATGAGACGGTCTCGCGCCTCGAGGCCGGCGTGGGTCACCGAGAGGCGCCCGAGTCGATCCGTGTCGAGCGGGTCGACGCCGCCCTGAACGAGCACGAGGTCGGGACGCGCCCCCTCGAGGGCGAGCCTCAGCGCGGCTCGGACCTGCGCCAGATACGCGTCGTCCGTGGTGCCGTCGTCCAGGTCCACGTCCAGGTCGCTCACCTGCTTGCGGA
>JBMOFP010000008.1:0-61187 GCA_049318805.1 Bradymonadia bacterium | reverse complement strand
TTCTTCGCGGCGGCGGCCGGCTTCTTCGCGGCGGGCTTCTTCGCGGCGGCAGCGGGCTTCTTCGCGGCGGCGGCGGCCGGCTTCTTCGCGGCGGGCGCCGGCTTCTTCGCGGCGGGCGCCGGCTTCTTCGCGGCAGGCGCGGGCTTCTTCGCGGCGGGCGCGGGCTTCTTCGCAGCAGCGGCGGCGGGCTTCTTCGCAGCGGCGGGCGCGGGCTTCTTTGCAGCAGCGGCGGCGGGCTTCTTCGGGGCGGCCATGTGATACTCCTCTGGGTGGTCCCTGTGGGTTGGGCGAAATCGGTCTGTTGGCCAAACTCGGCGGACCGTTCTCCCGTGACTCGGGTTAGAACCCATTTCCGGACGCTGCGCAACACTTCAGATACGTTACATCCGGCCTGAGAGCGTTTTTCGTGCATTTTTTCAAGCCTTCTCCACCGAGGTCTCATGTCCGACCTTGAAAATGCGGTCGTAGGGCGCCGTTACAGGCTGCGGTCGCTGCTGAGCGCCGGCGGCTTCGGAAGGGTGTGGCTCGCGGACGACATGTCGACCGGCAGAGTCGTCGCCGTCAAAGCCGTGTTGGCGTCCCTGGCCGACGACAGCGTCGTTCGGCGGCGGATGTGGCGCGAGATCAGGGCCTTCTCGCGGCTCAGCCACCCACACATCATCGGTCTGCTCGACTCCGGCGATGACCCGTTGACCGGTCCATTCGTCGCCATGGAGTATTTCGACGGTCGGCCGCTCGCGCCTGAGACGACGCAGAGCGTCACACTCGGCGACCTCCTACAGATCGCCGACCAGGTGCTCGACGCGCTCGCCTACGCGCACGCCCGGGGCGTGCTCCACCGAGATTTGAAGCCACACAACGTGCTGTATCGCCCGCTGTCCGGGGGAGGATACGAGGTGCGCGTGCTGGATTTCGGGCTCGCGCGCGTCGAGGGTGATTCAGACATGCAGATCACTGCGGCGGGCCGGGAGGTCGTGGGCACCCCGACCTATATGGCCCCGGAACAGGCCACGGGGCAGGGTTCCGCGAGTCCCCGGTCCGACTTGTATTCCATGGGTATACTCATCTGGGAGCTGCTGACCGGTGAACCTCCGTTCAGTGGCACCAACGCCTCTGCGATCGTGCTGGAGCACGTTCGGGCAAGGCTGCCGACGCTGGTCCCGCGCGTGGGCATCACGGTGCCGGCCGGACTCGTCTCCGTCTTGCATCAGGTCCTGGAGAAGGACCCGAGTCGTCGTCCCGCGGACGCCGCGGAGTTGCGAGCGCTGCTTCGACCTTACGCGCAGAGCGCAAGCGCGACCGCCGACGCGTCCTCCGCGGAGGACGCCACCGACAGTGCGCACGACAGCGACGTTTCGGGCTCGGGGGCCTTCGGGACCCGGACCCTCTTCCCGGGATTCCCGGCGGAGGCATCGACGGACTCAGGGCTGGTCTACACCACGCTCACCACGGGCACGTCGGGCCAGGATGCGCCGGAGCTTCTCCCGCCCGTGCCGACACCGGCGTCCGACCCGGCACGCCTTTGGTCGCAGGAAGGGCACCTGCCGGGCACGGGGGTCAAGCTGCGCGGCTCGATGCCTCTGCTGGGGCGTGACTCGGTCCAGCGGCACCTCTGGAGCCGGGTGGCACGTCTGCACGACTCCGGCGGACGCGACACGCTCGTCGTCGTCGGTGCGCCCGGCAGCGGTCGTTCGGCCGTCTGCGGCTGGCTGCTCGAAGCGAGCGGGCGTCTGGGATGGACGACGAACGTGGACCTGACGCGGCGCGGCGCGCCGAGCCCCAACGCCCTCGCGCGGGGGGTGCGGGCCGCGCTCGGCCTGCCCGAGCGCCCGCCCCGGACACTCCCGGAGCCCTACAAGCGCGCGCTCTGGCCCGAGGTCGAGCCCTGTACGGACGCCGCGTTGCTCGACGCGCTGGTCGACGCGGTGGCCCTCGCATCCGCCCGCCGACCCGTTCTGTTCTGGACGGGCCGGTGGGCCGAGCTCAACGCCCTCGAACGCACCCGCTTCGTCACCCTGCGGGCACGGATCGCCGAGCGCGGGGTGTCTCACGCCGTGCTCATTGCCGCGACACCCGAACAGTACGCGGAGCGCCTCCGTGAACGGTTGGAGGTCGACGAGCCGGTCCTTTTGCCTCCTTTGGCGGCCGACGACCTCAGGACACTCACGCGTGTGGTCTTTCCCGAGGCGCGGTCCGCGGTCCTCGATGAGGTGGCGACGGCGTCCCAGGGCTCACCGTTTCGAGCGCTTTGGCTGGCGCGCATCGCGCGGGACGCTGCCCTGCCGTACCCGGCGCCCGCCACCGCCGCCGCCGTCGTCTCCTGCGCCCTCGACGCCATCGTTCGAGACGATCCTGAGGGCCTCGGACCGGAGCTGACCCTGGGTCTGGGCGCCCTGGCCGTCCTGGGTCGCGCGTTCGACGACGCCGAGGCCGAGGCGTGCCTGCAGGCGGAGGGCATGTCCGCCGGGGCGGCCCAGGCCACGCTGGACCGCCTCGTCGAGGTCGGCGTGCTCGACGAGCTCGGCACGACGCGCTTTCGTTTCTCTCACCCGCTTTGGTACGCCGCCGCGCATGACCGACTCGACACCGGGCGGGCGCGGCGGCTCCATCTGTGGGCGGCGGAGCGACCTCCGGGGCGCGGGATCGAGGACCCCGTGGTCCGGGCGCGACACTTCGCGCGGGGCGGCCAGGTCGAGCAGGCCCTCGCCCTCCTCCTGGGCGCGCTGCGGACCGCGCTCGAGACGTTCGACACGCTGCGGGCCGAGCATCTCCTCACGACGAGCAGCGCCCTCGCGCACGGCACCCTCGAGGGCGCCCCCCCCACACTGCCGTCCATGGGCGCCCGGCTCGAGGTCGAGCTCGGACGTGCGCGCCTTCTGCTCGAGCAAGGACGCCCGCGCGAGGCGTTGCGGGTCCTCCGCGCCGTGACACGACGACTCGAGTCCCTGCCCGGCGCCGAGACGCGGGTCCGAGACGCGCTGCTCCTGGAGGCCGAATGCCTGCTCCGAACGGGCGACGCGGGGGAGGCGCGCGCTCGCTCCGAACGGGCCCTCGTGCGAACCGAACCCGGGACCGACGACCGGCGCCATGCGCTCGCCGCGTGGCTCCACGGCGCATCGGAGCTCGCCTCGGGCAATCTCCGCGCGGCGCGGACGCTGCTCCTCGCGGCGAGGGCGGATCTGGCGCGCACCGGGCAGGTCGTCGCCGAGCTGCGGTGTCGGATCGACCTGTCGGTGCTCGCGGAGGCCGCGGGGGACGCCGGGGCGGCGCTTCGCTTCGCCCGGGACGCCGTCGCGTTGCACACCCATACGGTGCTTCACCCCGCGCACGCCGAAGCGCAGGTGCGTGTCGCGGAGCTGCTGCGTCGGGCCGGAAACTGGTCGGGGGCCCGGGACGCCTTCGACGCCGCGCTCAACGTGTACGAGCGTCTGCGGCTCGACGAGGGCATCGGGCGGTGCGCCAAGGGGCTCGCCCACATGGAGCGTGTGCTCGCGCACCACGGCGAATCCCGCCGGGCCTACGAGCGGGCGATGCGGGCCTTCCTCGAGAGCGGGGACCTGCCGCAGGCGGCCCAGTGCCAGATGCACATCGGCTGGCTCGCGGCACAGGCCGGCGAGCACGCCGACGCGGAGCGTCACTTCCTGCGTGCGCTGCAGTCCCTCCACCAAACCGAGGACACGCTGCGGGTCGGGCTCATCCACGCCTTCCTGGCGCGTGTGGCCCACGCGCGGGGCGACCGGGACGTGCGCCAGCGGCGACTGATCGAGGCGCTCCGCATCGACAACACCCGGCCTTTGGCGGTGCCCGAGTGGCCGAGAACGCTCGAGGAGCTCGCCCAGGCGACGCTCTCCGAGGGCGACGCCGAGGGCGCGCGCTCCTTGCTGCGCCGGGCGGTGCAGGTCTGGCAGTTCCTCGCGGCCCCCGTGGACGAGGCCCGGGCGCGAAAGAGCCTGCACGAGATCGAACCCTCGAAATAGCGGCCCCGGACGACCCTCTCAGTGCACACACGCCGCGTGACAGGCCCGCGGCAGGTTCTTCTGGAACGCCTGGTGTCCCGGGAGAAAGCCGGGGCCCGGGCGGAGCGCGTCGCCCGCGTCGAGCGCGTCGAGCGCGTCGGGCGCACACAGGTCGGGCAGCTCGAAGCCCCTCCCGAGCCAGCGCCCGCCAACGGTGATCGGACGCAGCTCGGGGATGCACCAGTTCTCGCGCATCACGTGGAGCGCCGTCGGATTCCAGAGGGTCTCTCGAACGATGCGGGAGCGCTCGGGCCGGAGGTCGTTGCCGGCCTCTCCGGGACCGAAGCGGATGGAGTCCATATAAATGTAGGGGCCGGGCCCCGGGAGCGCCGGAAAGACCAGGGAGTTGTGGCACTCGGGATCGATCCGCAGATTGCTCAGCATCGCGGCGGTGTGCTGCATGCGCAGTCCGAGATAGGGCGACAATCCGTGGGCCAGGAAGACGACACCGACGAGGATCGCCCCTCGGTGCGTCGGTCGGGTGGCGGGCCGCACCGCGCGCCGCGGCCACGCGGCCAGCAGAGCGCCCGCGAGGGCCACCTTTCCCTGGGCGAGGGGGTCGGGCGCGGCGCGCATCAGCGCCTCGATCGCCGCCGCGCCGAGACCCGCCGCCAGGAGCAGCCCGCGCCGCCGAAGGCCACGCGCCGCTCGCCGCCAGAGCACCACCTCCCGCGGCGCCACGCCGGCGGCCCAGCCCGCGACCATGACCGCGCCGAAGGCCGGCGCGAGGGTCACGGTCAGCGGCACGTGAAAGGCGAGCCCGAGGGGCCAGACCCACCGGCTGCGCCTCAGGACGAGCACACCGAGCAAGACCTCCCACAGCACGACGCCCGCCGCGAGGACCGGTGAATCCACGAGCGTGGGCAAAGACCACAGGGTCGCGACCTGGCGCGCGGCGTGGTCGGCGCAGCTCACCGCCGGGTCGAAGAAGTCGGTGTTGAGCTTGTGGGTCGCGGCGAGCAGGTAGGTCAGGCCCGCGACGACGCGGACAGTGTCGAGCGTCCGTCGGACCGACGCGCGGGTGCCGACGGCGCACCCCACCGCGGCGACCCCGCTCCAGACCGCGAGCAGCAGCGACTGCGTGAGCACATCGCGCAGCATCAGCAAGCTGTAGGTCTTCAGCGCGCAGACCGTGGCGAAGAGCAGCGCGTGCGGTCGTACGAAGAGCAGCGCGGCGCAGAGCCAGAGCGCCCAGCGAGAGGCGCCCCAGCCCTCGGTTTCGAAGTCGGGGAGCGCCGCGTGCACCGCGACGCCGACGGCGAAGGCCCGGGCCCAGAGCCTCAGGCCCGGGGAGCCCCCGTCAATTGCACTGACCGCTGCCGACACACGAACGCCCGCCGTCGCAGGCGTAGTGCGGCGCGCAGTCACACCAGTTGCCGTTCGGGCAGCAGAACTGCCAGCCGCACGCGTTGCACCGGCGGAACTCTGTGCCGTCTCCGTTGTTGCACGGCTCCCATTGGCACTGCGCGGTGCATCCCTGCTCGCCACAGGCGTTGCAATCTCGGCGCTCTCCGGGGGCGCAGACCCCTTCGCCGCCGCACGCATCCCACTGGCACGCGGCGTTGCACCCTCGGCTGCCGCAATTGCCGCAGGCTTCTCGGGTGCCGGGGTCGCAGACCCCTTCGGCCTCGCAAGGGCCCCACGTGCAGTCGTCGGCGCACCGCTGCACCCCGCAGCGCCCGCACGCCTGCTCGGAGCCGGGCGTACAGACCCCCTCGCCCTCGCAGGCCCCGAAGTCGTCCCAGCGGCGGTCCACCTCGCCGCAGGTCCGGACCTGCTGGCCACAGTTCCCGCACGCCTGGGCCTCCGTCTGCCCGGGCTCGCAGACGCCGCACACCCCGGCGCCCGCGCACTGGGCGCCCTCGTTGCAGGGCACCTCGGGGCCGAATCGCGGGCAATCCTGCGAGAGGTCGCAGGTCTCGACCCCCCCGCCGGGACCGCAGCGGGTCTGCCCGGGAGCGCACTCCGGGGTGCACGTATCCGCGCAACGACCGTCCTCGCACGTGCCGTCTCCGCAGGCCGTGATCGCGCCCCATACGGCGCACCCCGCCGGGTTCACGACACACACCTGACGGCCGCCGTCGACGCATCGACTCACGTCCGCCTCGCATTCGTCCTCGCAGGCCGAGGCGCAGCCCTGCCCGCCCCGGCAGATCTGGCCCACCGCGCACTCGACGGCGACCGCCCAGTCGAGGCACCCCCCCGGGGTCCGCTCGCAGCGCTGCGCCTGAGCCCCGGTCAAACACGTCCACTCGCCCTCCCGGCACTGGTCGGCGCACGATCCGACGGGGCCGCACACCCCGCCGGAGCACACCAACGGACCGGCCTCCTCGGAAACGCCGCAGTCCGTGGGCGGACCAAAGGCATTGCATGGGGGGTCCGCCAGACACTCCACCCACTGTCCCTCGCCGAGACACCGCAGCGCGCCCGGCTCGCAGGCCGCGGCACAGTCGTCCACGCAGGTGCCGGACTCGCAGCGCTCGCCGAGACCGCAGGGCTGCGGGAGACCCCACTGTCCGCAGGTGCTCGCGCCGCGTTCACAGACCTGAACACCCTCGGGTGCGCATCGACGCTCGCCGGGTCGACACGCGTCGCCGCAGGCGCTCTGGCAGGTGCCATTGACGCAGGCCGTGCCCATCGGGCAGATCTCGGGCACACTCCAATGGCCCTCGGCGTCGCAGAACTGAGCGGTGCCCTCGGTACACCGGCGGGCCTCCGGCCGGCACACGGGCGCATCGTCCAGCCGGGCGCAGCCCAGGAGGCACCACGCAGCCGCGACGAAGGTCACGATCCACCGCAGAGTCCCGTTCATCGACCGCAGCATAGCGCACAGGGGCTTGATCGCATGAGAAACACCATCGGATGCGCCGTGTTGACGGTCTCTGATTCACGCACGGTCGAGACCGACACCTCCGGCGCGTTGGCGGAGGCGCGGCTCGCCGCTCTCGGACACCGATGTGTCGCACGGGTCGTGGTCCCCGACGAGGTCGACGCGATCGTAGACCAGCTCAGCCGGTGGCGCGACGACCCCGAGGTCGACGTGGTGGTCACGACCGGCGGTACCGGCTTGACGGCGCGCGACGTGACGCCGGACGCCGTCGCCCGCCTGGGCACCAAGCGCATCGAGGGCTTTGGCGAGCTGTTTCGCTGGCTCTCCTACACCGACATCGGCTCGTCCACGGTGCAGTCCCGTGCGGATGCCTGGGTCTGCGGTCGGGTGCTCGTCTTTGTGTTGCCGGGCTCGACCGGAGCCGTCCGGCTCGCGTTCGACCGGATTCTGGACGAACAGCTCGACGCGACCCATCGCCCCTGTAACTTCGTCGCGCTCTTGCCGCGCATCCGAGGAGAGGCCCCGTGATCTCAATCCCCGTTTTTGCCTTCTTGCTGGCTCTGGCCGTGCCGCCCGTTCCCGAGGGCGAGCGCGCCCGACTCGATGGGGGTGAGGTGATCGTCAAGCCGCGGACCCCTTCGGACGACGAGGGCTTCGCCGTGCTGGCCTACGCGGTGGTCAAGGCCCCGGTCGAGAAGGTCTGGCCCGCTTTGCGGGACTGCGACCGCTACGCCGAGTTCATGCCCCGCGCCAACGAGAGCGCGTTGCGCTCCGGCACGCCCGAGAACGGGGTGTGCTACGTCGAGGTGAGCCTGCCCTTCCCGTTCAGCAACCTCTGGGCCGAGAACGCGTCGACGGGCGGACCCATCGCCGGCGGCGGCTTCGAGCGGCGCTGGAAGATCCTTCGCGGCACCTACAAAAAGAACACCGGCGTCTGGCGGGTCGTGCCCTGGGGGACGGCCGAGTCCCTGGTGGTCTATGAGCTCGAGGCCGCACCCGAAACCGTCTTGCCGGACTCCATACTTCGCAAAGCGCAGGGCGGCGCCCTGCCGGACGTATTCACCGCGATTCGACGTCGAGCCGGAGCGGGCAAATGAGTCGGGACCTTCGCTGGGTGGCGATCCTGGGTGTGACGGCCGGACTGGGCCTGGGGTGCGGCGAGTCGTCGGAGAAGGACGGGTCGCCCACTGCGCAGGACGCGTCAGCGACGGGCGGGACGGATACCGGCCCGGTCCCGGACTCGACGGTGGCCCCGGGGGACGCGGCCGGGCCCTCCCCCCCGCCCCGCACCTTGGCCATGCTGCGGATCCAGGTCGACGACGCGACGCTCCGCGATGCCGCAACACGCTTCTTCGAGTTCGTCCCCGAGACGAATCGCGAGATCGGCGCGATCACGGGCGGCGAGGTGCCCGACGCGGTCGTGGTCACGCTCGAGGTCGACCCAGCCCTCTGCGGGGAGTGTTTTCGCGTCGCGGCGCCCTCGGCGACCCGCCGCACGCTCCAGGCCGGCGGGGTGCTCGGCGCCCACTACGCCCTCGCCGAGAGCCTCGAACGACTGGGGTGGGCGTTCCCGCACCCGCTGAACCCCGTCGTGCGCACCGCGTATCGGCTCGACGTGCTGGAGGCCGATGCCACCGCGCTCTCGACCCCGTTCCTGGGCACCCCGCACATCCCGCGACGCGGGCTGCACCTCCACACGCTCCACCCCATCGAGTCCCTCGACGCCTTCTGGTTGCCCGGGGCGCAGAACCTCCGGCGTGCTCGGCAGATGCTCGACTGGATGGTGAAACAGCGCGCGAACTTCGTGGAGTGGGTGGCCCTGGGCGACATCGAGCGTCCAGCCGCCCACGGACCCTGGAAGACGCACACGCAGGCCATCCTGGCGGACGCCCAGGCCCTCGGGCTCGAGACCGGTCTCGGCATCCAGCTCTTCGGCACGAGCAATCTGCAGAAGGCGTTCGACCTGCTGGATGACCTGCCCGAGTCGCGCGAGGCGGCGGAGCAGGGCATCGAGGCCCGGCTGCGCCTCCTGACGGACGATCTGCCCTTCGACCTCTTCAATCTCAGCTTCGGGGAGTTCAGCGGCGTCGAGCCCTCGGCCTTCGTCGAGAACGTCGACCTGGCCTACGCGGTCTTGAAGCGGCTCTCGCCGGATGCGGAGATGGCCACGACGATCCACGTCGGCGACAGCGAGGACCTGCGCGTCGACTACCGCGGTGAGTCGCTGCTCTACTACTTCCTGGTGAAGTTCGCGAATCCGGAGATCGAACCGTGGGTGCACACGGTCATGTTCTACAATCTGTACGATTCAGCCGGTGGCGCCTACCACCACGACGAGTTCGATGAGCATCGAACCTTTCTGGAAGAGCGCCTCGCTGCGGGTGAACCTGTCGGGTACTTCCCCGAAACCGCCTATTGGATCGCCTTCGACAACAGCGTGCCTCAGTGGCTGCCGCTGTATCAGACCTCGCGTCGGTTGGATCTGGACAGAATCGACGCTCAGGGCGTGCTCTCGAGCCACGTTCTGTTCTCATCGGGCTGGGAGTGGGGCTACTGGGCCCACGACGCCGACGCGCTCCGTCGTTCCTATGACCCTGCGAGCGCGTGGCCGCAGGGCGCGACGCTCCGGGCCGAGCTGAACGTCGGTCCCGACGCCGCGCCCGAATCGGCGCGCGCGCAGGCCTGGGCGGAACTCGTGGAGCAGGTGGGGGGCATCCAGCGACAGTCGCTGATGCTCGAGGAGCTCGCGCCCTACACGGCCGGGCGGGATTTCTACGTGGACGCCGGTGAGATGGCCGGCATCATCGCGGCCCCGCTCCGAACGCAGTTCGACACCCTCGTCGCGGGCGCGGACGAGGCCCGGGCGCAGTTCCAGACCCAGGTTTTGGAGCCGCTGCGCGCCTACGGGGACGCGCTCGACGCGGCCTACGCCGCGTCCGGCCTGCTGTCTCCGGCGGAGCGCGGACCGTACGAGGCGGAGCTCGCCGACGGCGCCCGCATCGCGCTCTTGCGCCCACGCTACATGGTGGCGCTCTACGAAGCTGCGCTCGCCCACGCCGAGGGTCGCCCCTGGGAGGACCGGGTCGCCCGCGCCGACGCGCTGCTCGAAGAGGCACGCGTCGTGGTCGCTGGTCGCCACGGACGGCGCCACGACGGGGCCGCGCACCTGACGACCCGATGGCCGAACCCGACCATCTACCAGTTCGGGTACCTGCACCAGCCGGACTCGCTGTGCATGTGGGGGCGCGAGCGCATCCAGCTCTTGAATGCCCTGCAGGGGCGCGCCGACATCATCCCGAACTGCGCGATCTGAGCCGCGCCGGGGTTCAAACCTCGGGCGGGGCGGGGCGGTCGGTGGTGCTCCGGCTCCCCCCTCGGCCGCGACGACGACGCGGGGGTCGCCCACGGGCCGCCGCGCCGGCGGGGGCGGCGTTGCCGTTCGCGTCCGTGCGCCGCTCGATGGGCGTGAGCAGCACGTCGCTCGAGAAGCCCGTCTCGATCGCCTGGGCGCCGTCGAGCGCGTCGTCCGTTCGGGCGACACGGTCCGAGGTGCTCGACACCCGCCGACTCGACTCCTGCGGCGCAAAGACCGACTCGAGCTCCTCCCGGGTCAGGTCATCGAGCATGAGCCGCTCGGCGTCGACGGTGGCGTCGAACAGCGCCTGCTTGCGCGCCTGGAGCTCGAGGATCTTCTCCTCGACCGTGTCCCGCGCCACGAGCTTGTAGACGACCACGGGCTTCGTCTGGCCAATCCGGTGAGCACGGTCGGTGGCCTGACGCTCGACCGCGGGGTTCCACCACGGATCCAGGTGAATCACGTGGTCGGCGCCGGTGAGGTTCAAGCCCGTGCCGCCCGCCTTCAGCGAGATCAAGAAGACGGGCGGGCCATCCGGCCGGTTCCAGCGGTCGACGAGCTGCTTGCGGTCCTTCGTATTGCCATCGAGGTAGAGCCACTGGACGTCGATGGCCCGCAGGTCCTCTTCGACGATGCGCAGCAGCGAAGGCCACTGCGAGAAGATCAGCGTCCGATGGCCCTCGGCGATGATCTCCTCCAGGGTGTCCCGGAGGAGGTCCCGCTTCGCCGAGACCGTCAGGCGGCGCGCCTCTTCGAACGGCAGGAGCCGAGGGTCACAGCATGCCTGGCGAAGGCGCATGAGCGCCTCGAGGATCTGGATCGTCGCCCCGCCGACCCCCGCGGACTCGACCTTCGAGAGGACCTGCTCGCGGAACGTCGCCTTCACCGCCTCGTAGAGTCGGCGCTGCGCCGGGCCGAGCTCGCAGTACAGCACTTGCTCGGTGCGCGGCGGGAGCTCGGTGGCGACCTCGTCCTTACGACGCCGGAGGATGAACGGACGAATGCGCTTCCGCAGCAGGTCGAGCGCGGCCTGGTCCTGCTGGCGCTGGACCGAGTTCGCGTACCGCTGCGCGAAGTTCGCCCGGCTGCCGAAGAACCCGGGCATGAGGAACTGGAACAGGCTCCAGAGCTCGATGAGGCTGTTCTCCATCGGCGTACCCGAGAGGGCGAGTCGGTGGTCGGCCTGCAGCTTTTGGCAGATCTGGGCGATCTGGCTGTCCGGGTTCTTGATCTGCTGGGCTTCGTCCAGCACCACGTAGCGGAACCGTGTGTTCGCAAAGAGTTTTTCGTCGTAGCGCAGGAGCGCGTAGCTCGTGACGACGACGTCGTAGTCCTTCTTCGGGAGCGTGGACTTCCGGCTCGGGCCGTGGTGCACGTAGATGCGCAGGTCCGGCGTGAACTTCTCGGCCTCGGCGGCCCAGTTGAAAACGACGGAGGTCGGCGCGACCACGAGGGACGGCGGGCCGTCGGGCTCGGCGTGGGTGTCGTGCAGGAGCATCAGGGTCTGGAGTGTCTTGCCGAGGCCCATGTCGTCGGCGAGCACGCCGCCGAGGTCGAGGTCACGCAGCCACACCAGCCAATGGAAGCCGCGCTTCTGGTACTCGCGGGGCTCGGCTTGCAAGCCGGGGGGGATCGGCCACTCGGGCACCCCGTCGAAGTCGAGGATGCGCTTGGCGATCTCTTTCCACCGGGCCACGGCCTTGCCGCCGCCCGCCTCTTCCAGCAGCTCGGCGACCAGCGGGGCCGCGAACGCGCTCATCCGTTGACCGGAGGTCGCGCGCACGTCCTGAAGCTCGGCGAGGGCGCCCGCGTGTTTCGCCAGCCACTCCTCCGGGAGACGAAACGTCTGTCCGTCGGGCATCCGGTGGTACTTGCGACCCTCACGCCACGACGCGAGGATCGCGTCGAGCGCGAACTCCTCGCCCCCGAAGCCGAAGCTCACCTTCAGATCGAACCAGTCCAAGCCGCTGCCGAGCTTGAGCTCGGGCATGAGCTTGCCCCGTGGGCTCATCTTCTGGGCGCTCGCGTCCAGGAAGACCTCGAAGCCGGCCGCCTGCGCGCGGCCGAGGCCGTCGAGCAGGAAGTCGAGCGCCTCGTCCCCGTCCAGGGCGTCGACCTTGAGGCCAGCGACCGCCAGCGCCTCGACGTGACGCTTCTCGGCGGCGAAGTCGCGGGTCACGACCCGGTACTTGCCGGTCGCGCCCTCGAGCCGGAGCATCGGGCGCGGATCACCCGCGCTCGCCTCGGCGACGATGTCCCCGACCTGGTAGGCGAAGCGGGCGTCGATCTCGATGCCGCCGCCGCCCAGCCGCTCCATCGCGCCCACGATGAGTCTCGGGCGGGGAGAGAACAGACCCGCGGGGGCCGCTCTCAGGTGGCGAGTCCGCAGGTCCAGAGGCACACGAACCGCGGGGATGAAGCGCTCGAGGAAGTCCTCGATCTGTTCCGCGGGAATCCGTGGGGTCTGTTGAAAGACCAGCCGAATGACACCGGGATGGGTGTTCGCCGCGAGCGGCCTGAGCGTGTCGTCCCCCAGATGGAGCCAGCCTATCCCCAACGGGATCATGCTCTTGATCTGTGGCACCCATCTCAGCCGAAGCGACCCTTCCTTGCCGTCCTCGACCTCGAGCCGAATCGTGACCGGCTCCGTGGAGACCCGGACGCGGGTCTCACCGACGAAGACCTCGCGGGCGTCGGGCAGGAGCGCGAACCAGTCGGACTCGAGCGCCCTGAGCGTCGGTGTCGCGCGCTGCAGACCCTGCGGGTTGAACTTGCAGAGGTCCTCCATCAGGTCGATCTGTTCGACGACCGCGTCGATGCGACGGTCGGCGTCGGTCACGCCGTCGACGCGCTGCGCCGCCTCGTCCAGCGTGGCCGGGAACTTGCCGATGAGCACGTCCCCGCCTGCCTTCTGGGGGCGTGCGAGCACCCGAACCAGGTGCGCGCTCGTGGTCCGCACGCCGCCGAGCACGTCCGCCGCTTCGCCGGGCTTGAGCACATAGCGCACCCAGCCGGCCACGGGAGGCTCGTCGGCAAGGGTCACGGCGTTCCGCGACCGGGGCGCGAGCTCTTCCACGAGGGGGGCCAGGGCCATGGCCCAGCCGGGGGTCGTCAACAATGCGCGTACCTCGGGGATCCGCGAGCCGAGGGCCAGCGTGACGGCGGCCACGTGCACACACGCCCAGCTCGGCGTGCAGCGATTGCACTTGAGCTCGTAGAGCTTCGTCGGGGGTTCGACCGTGGGCGGGGCGTACGAGAAGCCACTGACCTCACGATCCCCGACACGAAATCTGAATTCACCCTGACGTTCACCGAAACGAATCCCGCGCGCCTGGGTCAGGCAGTCCTGGAGGAACGTGGGTTTGAGCGATTCGGTGTAGAACTCCAGCCGACGCAGCGCCTCGCCGACCGCACTCCAGCTCACGTCGGTGGGCAGGTCCACCGTGAGAGGTATCGTGGGGGGGGGAGAGTTCTGCCGCGCGGCCGGGGGGACAAAACGGCCTTTCGCCATTCGTGCTCCTCCGCGGCGCGTCGAGAGAAGACGCGAGCTAAGGGGGAGCATGCACGTTTCGATCGCGACGGTAAAGGGTCTTCTTCGAGAGGCACGATCGCACGCCCGGGCCGGATGCGTGCGGCGCCGAGTCATCCCGGACGAGCGCCCGCCTGTCAGGTGCCCGGGACGAAGAGGTCCGGGAGGAGCGTCTGCCCGGGGACGCACTGGTAGTGGTCGAACTCCGTGTAACCGCGGGCGCGCAGCAGGTCCTCGTCGATGAAGAACTGGCCTGTGACGGCCCGCGCGTCGCTCGTCAGGATTTCGAAGGCGGCGTCCGCCATGATCTCCGGCGTTCGGCTGCCGTTCATGAAGGTCTCGCCGCCGATCCACTCGACCGCGGCGGTCCCGATGAGCGTGCGGGGCCAAAGCGCGTTCGCCGCGACCCCATCGGCGCGCAGCTCCTCGGCCAGACCGTAGATGAGCATGCTCATCGCGAACTTGGAGGTGGTGTAGGGCGTGTTGTTCGCGAACCACCGCGGCTCGAACGAGACCGGCGGCGACAGGTTCAGGATGTGCGCGTTGGCCGACCGCTTCAGGTGCGGAATGCAGGCCTGAGCGACGAGGAAGGGCGCCCGCACGTTGAGTCCGAAGATGAGATCGAACCGCTTCACGGGCAGGTGCTCGACGGGCATCAGCATGATGGCACCGGCGTTGTTCACCACACAGTCGATGCCTCCGAAGTGGTCGGCGGCCTGACCGACCGCCTCGGCGACGCGGGCCTCGTCGCGCACGTCGACCTGCAGCGCGAGGCCCCGGCCACCGGCGCGGTCGATCTCCTCGGCGGCCTCGAAGATCGTGCCCTTCAGCTTGCCGTCGTTGGCGACCGTCTTGGCGGCGATGACGACGTTCGCGCCGTCGCGGGCGCACCGCAACGCGATGGCCTTGCCGATGCCTCGGGTGCCGCCGGTGATGAAGACGGTCTTGCCTCGCAGCGAGTGCGCGCGGTTCTCAGGGGTGTGCGACATGGGGAGTCCTCCGGGCGCGCGGTGTTTACCGGCGCATCAATGCTTCGACCTCTTCGAAGATGCGGGTGCGCCAGCGCACCGTGGGGCTGGTGCCGTCGAGCAGCCGACGTGTTTCGGCCAAGACCGCGTCGAGATCCACGAGCCAACAGTGGGGGTCGCCGGGGCTCGTGCGCGCGCCGGGCGGAGGCGCCGCGGCCTGAGCCCACGCCGCCATGACGCGCGTCTCGCCGGCCAGCAACGCCTTCACCGCGGCGAAGCCGAGGCGCCCGGCCATCACCCGGTCCGCGGCGCTCGGCCGACCCCCGCGCACGATGTGTCCAAGGACCGAGACGCGTGTCTCGAGCAGCAGAGGCGTATCGGGGAGCGTCGCCTCGGCCGAGGACGGCGCGGGCTTCAGGCTCGCCGCCAGGCGCGCGTCGACCAGCGCCTTGAGCCGGTCCACGGTGACGGGGACACCCTCGGCCTTGATCACGAGCACCCGCTTCGGCGGTCGGGGCCGCCCGCGCGCCGCGACGATGGTCGAGACCACGGCGTCGACGACGGCCCCTTCGTCCCGCCCGGACTCCGGGAAAAGCACCAGGTCCGCCCCCGCGGCGATGCCGCTCTGCATCGCCAGGTAACCGCAGTCGCGTCCCATGACCTCGACGAAGAACGTGCGGCCATGGGCGCTGGCCGTGTCGGCGATCTTGTCGCAGGCGTCGACGATGGTGTTCACGGCGGTGTCCACGCCGATGGACAGCCCCGTGAGGCCGACGTCGTTGTCGATGGACGCCGGCACGCCGACCACGCCGAGGCGCCGCCCCTCGAGCTCTTCCGGGTCCCCGAGCGCCCGGGCGCCCGTGAGCGACCCGTTCCCGCCGATGACGAGCACGTGCTCGACCCCGGCCTCGGCCAGTCGTCGGCGCGCGGTGTCTCGCATGGCCCGCTCCGCGAACGCCGGCAAGCGCGCCGAGCCGAGCACCGTGCCGCCCTCGCGCTGGATGCCCGCGACGTCCTCGGGCTGCAGGCGCACGAAGTCGCCGCGCACGAGGCCGTAGTACCCGAGGCGCACCCCGAGCACCTCGAGCCCGGCGTCGTGGGCGAGCAGCGTGGCCGCACGAATCGCGGCGTTCATGCCGGGTGCGTCGCCCCCGCTGGTGAGGAGCGCGAGTTTGCCTGTGGACGCCATTCACCGAATGGAAGCACGGCGGCGCGGCGCCGCAAAGGCCTTGACTCGACTTCGGGGCCGGCGCTTTCGTTCGCGCCATGCACGCTCCCGCTCGTTTCCTCCTGCTCGAGAACATCCACACGGTCGCGCGCGAGGCCCTCGTCGCCGCGGGCCACCATGTCGAGGCGACGAGCGCGTCCCTCAAGCCCGACGAGCTCGTCGCGCGCCTCGTCGAGGGGCGATTCGACGTGCTGGGCATCCGGTCGCGCACCCAGGTCCTGCCCGGGGTCTTCGCCGGGGCGCCGGACCTGAAGGCCATCGGGGCCTTCTGCATCGGGACGAACCAAATCGCGCTCGACGCGGCCACCACCGCGGGGGTGGCCGTGTTCAACGCGCCCTTCAGCAATACACGGAGCGTCGCGGAGCTGGTCATCGGCGAGATCATCATGCTGGCGCGCCAGATCCCCGACCGCATCCGAGAGATGCACGCGGGCCAGTGGAACAAGGTCGCCGCCGGTTCTTACGAGGTGCGTGGCAAGACCCTGGGCATCGTCGGCTACGGACACATCGGCCGCCAGGTCGGTGTGCTGGCCGAGATGATCGGCATGAGCGTCGTCTTCCACGACATCGTGCAGCGGCTGCCGATGGGGAACAATCGGCCGGCGGAGAGCCTGGAGGCCCTGCTCGCGGTCTCGGACTTCGTGACGCTGCACGTGCCGGAGACCCCCCAGACCCACATGTTGATGGGCAATGCGCAAATCGATGCCCTGAAGCCGGGCGCTCGATTGCTGAACCTGAGTCGGGGCACCGTCGTCGACCTCGAGGCCCTCGGCCGCGCGCTCCGCAGCGGCCGCGTGGGCGGGGCCGCGGTCGATGTGTACCCCACGGAGCCCGAAGCGAACCAGTCGACGGGCTTCGAGTGCCCACTCACGGGGCTGTCGAACGTCATCATGACCCCGCACATCGGCGGCTCGACCCTCGAAGCGCAAGAGAACATCGGCCGTGAGGTCGCGGGCAGCCTCCTGCGCTATCTCGGCGCGGGCTCCACGCTGGGCAGCGTCTCCTTCCCGGAGGTCGATCTGGCGCGGATGCCCGGGACGCATCGGGTCGTCCACACCCACCGCAACGTGCCCGGCGTGCTGGGGGACGTGAACCGGATCGTTTCGCTCCACCAGGCGAACATCCTCGCGCAGCAGCTCGGCACGAACAGTCGGATCGGCTACGTCGTCATCGACGTCGACACACCCGTCGCGGCCGCCATCTGCAGCGATCTGAGCGCACTCCCGACCACGATCCGCGCCCGCGCGCTCGATTGATCGCGACAACTCCGCCGCCTTGCTAATCTCCGCGCGCGGCGGGGCGGCGTGGGGCGGCCTCGCCTCGAGACCGGACGAGGGGGAAGAGCGAATGCGGCGACTTTGCGGCGGATGGGGCGGTTTGGCGCTGGGCGCCTTCGGGTTCCTGGGCAGCGCGGCGGCGGCCGGGGGCGGGCCCGGCATGTCGGCGGACGCCGCGCTCAAGGACATCCTGAGCGGGAACGCGACCTACCAGAAGAACGAGATGCTCGCGAAACGACGCGCCGAGACCGCGCAGAGTCAGGCGCCGCAAGCGATCATCGTGAGCTGCTCGGACTCGCGGGTCCCGCCCGAGGGGGTCTTCAATCGGTACATCGGGCGTCTCTTCGTGGTGCGCACCGCGGGCCACGCGCTGGGGGACTACGAGCTCGCGAGCATCGAGTACGCCGTCGAGCACCTGAAGTCGCCGCTGATCGTCGTGATGGGGCACGAGCGCTGTGGCGCCGTGAAGGCCACCGTCGAAGCGGCGACCGGCGGCGGTGGCGGTGGCGGTGGACACTCCGCGGCGACGCCCCACGAGGCGGCGAGCCCGGGCGGCCACGACGACCACGCGGCGCCGAAGAAGGCTACGCCCCCCCCGAAGGACACACCCGCGCCCCGCAAAGTGAAGGACAAGGACAAGCACGACGACCATGGCGGCGGGCACCATCGCCCGACCCAGGGCGCCCTGGAGGACGACACCTTTCAAGGCGCGTGCGACGCGCCCGCCAAAGGGGCGGCGCCCGGCCCTGTGCACGACCACATCGCGAGCCTCGTCAAGGAGCTCACCCCGGCCGTGGTCGAAGCGAAGAAGGCCAACCCGGGCGATCTCCTGGACGCCGCGGTGCGCGAGAACTCGAAGCGCGTCGCGCGTCAGCTCGTGCGTGAGTCCGGGGTCCTGCGGGACGCCGTCGAGACGGGCGCGCTCAAGATCGTCGCCGCGCGCTACGACCTGGACACGGGCGCGGTCGAGGTCCTCGAGTAGAGGCGCACCGTCTCTCAGAGGGTCGACCGAAATACGACACCGCAGCGAGCGGGGTGCACAACCGGACGCCCTTCTTACAGCCCAACGTGGAGCGAGAGGCCGAGCTGGTCGAAGCTCGACTCGATGCGGCCGGCGTTCACGGGCACGGCGGAGCGCCCATCACACTCGGCCGGGCACGGCGCGAGCGGGCGGTGCTGAATCACCTTCGCGGTGCGCTCTTCGGGGTTCTGCGTCGCCTGGAAAACATGGGCATAGCCCGCGGCGACCGTGAGACGACGCCCGCCGCCAAGCGCGAAGCCGACCTCGAGACCGAGGCCCAGGCCCGCGCGGTCGAAGCTCGGGAAGTCGATGTGCGCGTAGCGTTCGTCGACGGCGCCGCGCTCCACGTAGCCCCCCGCGTGGAGTCGGAGCCGGCCCGGCCAGGGTGCGTAGGCGCCGCCCAGCCGTAGGCTCAGCGTGTCTCGCCATCGCCGCGGGAGGACCACGTCCGGCACCGGCTCGGCGCCGAAGAGTCGGATCTCGCCGTCGAGCTCGAGCCGCTGGTCGTTCATGACGGACCAGCCCTCCCACACGGCGTCGAGCTCCAGGTCCCAGCGCTCGGCGCCCGGGACCTGCGCCGCGTCGCGCACACGCACGCCGAGCTTGGCTGTTGCGGGGAGCGTGAGGGTCGTGCGGGCCGCGGCCCCCGGCACCGCGAGCTGCTCGGGCGTGAACGCCCCTTGCCCGGGCACGTTCTTCAGACTGAAGTCACCGTCGGCCTCGAACCGCACGGGTAAAGCGCGCCCCGAGGCCGCGAGCTCGAGCCACGGCGTGGGCCGGAACCAGGCGCCCACGAGGGCCGTGGGCGCGAACGGGTCCGAGACCTTCAGCTCCGCCTCCACCTCCGTTGCCCCCGCGAGAGGCGCCAGGGTGTCACCCGTCGTGCCGTCGACGACCAGGCGGTACTTCAGCTCGGGCATCGTGGCCGCCTGAAGGGTCGCGCCCACGCCGAAGTTCGAGCGGCCCCAGGCCACCGAAGCGCCCGGGAAGAGCATCACTCCGTCGTAGCCGGTCGTCATCCAACGCTGCCCACCGGCCTTCGGCCAGCTCTGGGAGGCCGCCCCGTGAGGCCCGTAGAGCGACAGCGCGAAGGTCCAGTCGTCGAGGCCCAGATCATGGCTCGCCGCCAGCATCACGCCCAGCGCGAACGGGTCCGACTGATTGGACACCGGCGCGAACGGATCCTGCGACGCGACGACGTTCGGATCCTGGGGAATCGCGGTCTCGGCGCGGGTGAAGCGCACACGCTGCCAGGTGACCTCGTGGCTGTAGTACAGGTGCGCGCCGCGGAGCTTCGTCAGCGCGCCCGGGTTCAGGTCGACCGCCGACGGGTCCTCCACGGAGGCCACGACCGCGCCGCCGCGCGCGAGGCCCAGCGGGGTCCGCTCCGGCACCTCGAGACCCCCCGCCCGGGCGCTCGAGGCGAACGCGAGGCAAAGCGTGGCGACGGGGAGGCGAAGCATGGCCTGCCATGTTGAGCCCACACAAACGCGCGTGCAATGCTGGCGACCGTGTGGAGCCTCGCCCCCGAAACGCTCGGACCGGCCGCGCGACGTCGCGCCGCGCTCGTCCTCGCCCTCTGCCCGTGGGCGTGCGCGAACCCCCTCGACACCCGCGTGAACGTCTTCGACGCGGCGTCCGCGTCCATCGTCCCCCAGGACGCCGCGGCCCCGGGGGGGCAGGCCGGGGGGGACGGCACGACCGCCGCGGCGTGCGGCTGCCTCGAGGTCGGGCAGGTCTACCGATTCGACGACCTCACGCTCGAGACCCTCGACGGTGGGCCCCACCCCGCCGTGGGGCAGCTCAACGACAAGTGGGGCGCGGACATCGACCAGCACCTGCTCAACGTGCTCTTCGAGGTCACCGAGGTCACCCCGGAGCGCATCCGCGTGCACGCGCTCAACGGCGCGAATGACCGGGAGATCGGCGCAGAGAGTGTCTGCCGGCTCGAGTCCACGGGCGTCGACTTCGACCTGGAGCGCGACGGCTGCACGTTCACCATGGCGGTCTCGGCGGGCATCCACATCTTCGTCGGCACCACCGCCGCGACCAAGAACTGCGCGCCGGACCTGGCCGTGCCCAACGCGATCCCCATCGACCGCGTGCGGCTGGGCTTCTCGTTGACCTCGGATTGCAGCGCGCTGACGGACGGCCGGGTCCTCGAGGCCTCGCTGCCAAAGGCCGCGCTGGGGCGCATCTGCACCTGCCTCTCGGACGACATCGACACCTGCTCGGGCCCCGCGGCCCAGCCCGGCTGCGGGGGCTGTGCCGGGAGCTACTTCAACCTCGAGAGCCTCCTCCTCGCGCTGGGGCGCGGGGCTGCGCCCGCGTATGGCTGCAAGGACGCCGAGGAGGGCCCCGCGCTCTGCCTCGAGGCTCGTTTCACCGGGGAGCGCCTCCCAGCGCGCCTCGACGATTGCTCATCGGGAGATGGACCATGATTCGACGCCTCTCACTCGGCCCGGCCAGCATCGGCCTCGCGTGCGCGCTCCTGGCCGCGGCCTGCGACGACAGCGCCCAGTCGCAGGCGCCCCCGGGCGCGGGCGGCGCGGGTGGCGAGGGCGGCCGCTCCCCGACTCTGGGAGATTCGAGTGTCGGCGGCGGTGTCGGCGGCGCCGGGGGCACGCCCGTGCTCCCGGTGGGGGGCGCCCCGAGCGGCGGCGCGACCGGCGGGGCCCCTGTGGGGGGCGGCGCCGTCGTGCCCGAGGAGGGTGTGCTGCGGCTCGATCCCGTCGAGGTCACCCTCGCGGTGGGCCCGGGCGCGCCGCCGTCGGTCGCCTACACCCTGCGGCGGGACGGCCTGCCCGGAGGCCCCGTGGAGCTGCCCCCGGCCATCGCCGCGTGGGAGGTCCAGCCTTCGACCCTCGGCGCGGTCGATCCCCAGACCGGCGTGTTCACGAGCAGCGGTCAGGCGGGTCAAGGCTTCGTTCGAGCGACGCAGGGCGACGACACCGCCGAGGGCATCGTGCGGGTGGCCAGCGTGGGGCGCGTGATCGTGCCGGGCACGCCCGAGGACGCCCCCGACCGCTTCGAGAACGCGCCTGAAGGCCAGAATTGCGGGCCCCGGTGGGTCTACCCCGAGCCGCTCACGATCGTGCCGAGCAACCTCGGCAGCCTCACTTTCCAGTGGGATGCGAACGCGCACGACCTGTTTCGCTTGACCCTCGTCGTCGGGCCGCTCCGGGTCGAGGTCTTCACGAACGAGGACGAGGCCACGTTGCAGGGCGACGCCTGGAAGGCCGTGCTCACGGCCGCCGCGGGCGGGCAGATCGAGGCCACCTTGGCGGGCCTCGGGGGCTCGGGCGCCGAGCTCTGCGCCACCGAGGTGCTGCCCGTCGTCGTCGACCGCAGCCAGATCATCGGCGCCATCTACTACTGGTCCACGGGCGACGCGGGGATCATGCGTATCCCCGTCGGCGAGACCGAGGCGCCCGAGCCCTTCCTCACACCCGCCGTGGCGCCCCAGGTGAACTGCCCCGCGTGCCACGCCCTCTCCCGCGACGGCACCCGCATCGCGCTGACGCGCACGACGTTTCCGCCCTTCGGCAACCTGTACGTCGCCCCCGTGGCCGAGCCCCTCGAGACCTACTTCGACCCGGGCAACAAAACGAGCTACTTCCCGAGCTTCAGCCCCCGCGGCGACCGACTCGTCGGGGGGAGCGGGGGCGCGCTCGTCATCACCGACGTGCTCACGGGCGACGAGCTCGAGCGTCTCCCGATGCCCATGGGCAAGGTCGGCGGCTCGCCGGACTGGGACTGGCGCGCGGACCGCATCGTCGCCGCCTACGGCAACACCGGCCTCGAGAACCCGCTGCCGGACGTGGGCATCACCTCGGGTGAGATCGCCCAATGGACAAAGAACGGCGACGTGTGGGCCCAGCCCGAGGTGCTCGTGGCGCGAGAGGCCACCGAGAGCAACGACCGCCCGGCCTACTCGCCCGACAGCCAGTGGATCGCCTTCCACCGGACCGGCGATACTGGGAACCAGGGCATGGGCATGGGCATGGGCAACGCCAGCAGCGCGCTCTGGTTCATCCCCTCGGCCGGCGGCGTCGAGCCCGTGGAGCTGCGCGCCGCGAACCAGGCCCCGGGGCTCGGCAATGCGTGGCCGAAGTGGGCGCCGGCCAACGGCGGCGGGCGCCTGTGGCTCGCGTTCAGCAGCCTACGAAGCTACGGCAACAAGCTCCGGCAGAACGGCGCCGAGGGCTCGACCCCCCAGCTCTGGATCACCAGCATCGATCCGAACGCCGCGCCGGGGACCGACCCGTCGAGCCCCTCGTTCTGGCTCCCGGGCCAGAGCCTGAACAGCGGCAACCACATCCCCTACTGGGCGCCCTACACAAAGCGCTGACCGTCAGTCGAAGCGCACCGTGAACGCCACGCCGAAGTTCCCGTCGTGGTGCACCGGGCCCGCCTGGCCCTTGTCGGGCAGGCGCGCGAAGGAGGCGACGACCGCGGCGCCGAGGGCCCAGTCCGGATCGACCGCCCAGTCGCGCCCCAGGGTCACCGTCGTACCGAAACCCCAGCCGCCGGTGTAACGACGTTTCGTTTCGCCGTCGTCGTCGCGCTCGGTCTGGTCGGCCGTGGCCGCTTGAAGCGAGAGCGTGAACGCCAGGTTCTCGGGCCCCGGATACCAGATCACGCCCGCGCCGAGCCCCGTCATCGACGCCTCGACGTTCTCGTCCCCATCGACGAAGACCCCGTTCGGCTCGAAGCTCGGTCCGTTGGCCGAATGGCTCGTGACCTCGCCGAAGAGCCCGAGCGCGGGGTCGAGCATCCAGCCGACCTGGAGCGCGACAGTGCCCGACACCCCCTGCACGGTCTGCGCGGCCGAGGTCTGACGCAGGTAGCCGAAGCCGAAGAGCCCGCGCGCCATGAAGCCATCGCGGCGCGGTTTGGGTGTGTCGGCCGAAGCACCCCGCGGCGCCAACGTCCCGAGGCCGACGAGCAGGAGACAGGCGGACGCATGCATCAGTTCACCACCGGGAGGGCATCGGGGTTCGGGGGCTCGGGGCTCTCGCGCACCTCGGCGCCCAGGCGCGCGACCAGCTTGCGGTCCAGCAGGTGGGTCGGACGCACGTTCTTCAGGGCCGCCAGCATCACGTTGCGCACGTCGGGGATGGTCTCCGAGAGGCGATTGAGCAGCGCCGTCATCTGGTCGCGCTTGAGCCCCGGCTGGCTGCCGCACAGGTTGCACGGCAGGATCGGGTAGCTCGCGAGGCGCGCGTAGGCCGCGATCTCCGCCTCCGGGGTCTCGACGAAGGGGCGAATCACGCGGAACCGGCCGTCGTCGGTCGTGTAGCCGGCGGGCATCGTCTGGAGCTTGCCGCCGTAGAACAGGTTCAACATGAAGGTCTCGAGGGCGTCGTCCAGGTGGTGCCCGAGCGCGATCTTGTTGCAGCCCAAGCGCTCGGCCGCGCTGTAGAGCGTGCCGCGCCGCAGTCGCGAGCAGGGCGCGCAGTACGTGTCCCCCTCCTCGACCAGCGACATCACCACGCTGTAGGTGTCGCGGCGCAGGATCTCGTAGGGCGCGCCGAACGCCTCGAGCCAGGTCGCCAGGGGGCGACCGTCGTAGCCGGGCTGCCCCTGGTCGAGGTGCACCCCCACGAGCTCGTACCGCACCGGCGACTTGCGCTGATGCTCCACCAGCAGGTCGAAGAGCGTGTAGCTGTCCTTCCCGCCCGAGAGGCAGACCATGACCTTGTCGCCGTTCTCGATGAGGGCGTAGTCCCGCAAGGTCGTGCCCATACGGCGGTACAGCTTGCGCCGCAGGGCCTGCGCGTCGGTCATCACCATCCGCCACTCCGGTGGGCTGGAAAGAGCGCCCGAGGGTCGCCACGTCGCCCCTCGCTGTCAACCCGAAGCTAGAGCCCCAAGCCCCAGCGCGCGATGAGGTCGTTCATCACCTCGGTGGTGCCGCCGCCGATGGAGAGCAGGCGGGCGTCTCGGCTGAGCCGCTCGACCCGCGTCTCGCGCATGTAGCCCATGCCGCCGTGGATCTGCACCGCCTCGTGGCAGACCTCCATGGCGACCCGTGCCGCGAAGTTCTTCGCCATGCTCACGGTCGCGACGTCGACCTCGCCCGCCGCGACCCGCCGCGCGCACGACCAGCTCAAGGTCCGCGCCGCCGCCACCTGTGTCGCCATCTCGGCCAGCTTGTGCCGAATCACCTGGTGTTTGGCGATGGTGCGCCCGAACGCGACGCGCTCCTGCGCGTAGGCCACCGCGTCCGCCAGCGCGAGCTCCGCCGTGGTGTGCCCCATGAACGCCAGCGCCAGCCGCTCGCTCTGGAAGTTCTGCATCAAGGCGATGAAGCCCGAGCCCTCGTCGCCGATGCGGTTCTCCACCGGCACCCGGCACTGCTCGAAGACGAGCTCCGCGGTGTCGCTCGCCCGCCAGCCGGTCTTTTTCAGCGACTTCGACACGCCGAAGCCCGGCGTGCCCTTCTCGACCGCGAAGAACGTCAGCCCACCGTGGGGGTCAGGCCCCGTGCGCGCGAGCACCGACACCAGGTCGGCCTGCACGCCGCTCGTGATGTAGAGCTTGGCGCCGTCGAGCACGTAGTGGTCGCCGTCGCGCACGGCGCGTGTGCGCAGCCCGGCCACGTCGCTCCCGGTGCCCGGCTCGGTGATCCCCAGCGCGGCGACGCGCTCGCCCCGCAGCACCGGGGGCACAAAGCGCTGCTTCTGGGCTTCATTGCCCAGAATGAGGATCGGGGGGAGCGCGATGGCGTGGGACCCCAGCCCGGCGACGACACCCGTGGAGCCGCAGGCCATCATCGCCTCGATGCCGATGAGCGGCAGGATCGGGTCCACCCCGCTGCCGCCGTAGGCTTCGGGGAAGCCCGCCCCCAGGATCCCCAACCCGCCGGCCAGGGGATAGAGCGTGCGGGGGAAGGCCTCGGCCTCCTCCCACTCGAACGCGTGGGGCGTGAGGTGCTCCCGCGTAAAACGGACGCACAGGTCGCGGTACTGGGCGTGCTCTGCGGAGAGGTCTTCGAGTCGGCTCATGGCACGACTGTGCCGCGACACTCTCAGCTTCGGTAGTACGGATTCGAACCCGAGGCGTGGTCGGTCACGTCGACGACCTGCGTCACGCGGGGGAACTGGGCGAAGATCGCCTCCTCGACGCCCTGCTTGAGGGTCGCCTTCGCGGAGCCGCACCCCTGGCAACCGCCCGACATCGACACGAAGGCGATGCCGTTCGCGTAGTCGACGATCTCGATGCGGCCCCCGTGGGACGCGACCCCGGGGTTCACCTTCTCGTCGATCAGTTGCTGGAGTTTCTTGCGCATGTCGGTTCCGAGGAGAGAGACGCGCGCACCCTCGCAGAGGTCGCGCCCGGGGTCAAACGCCCAGGTGCGCCGCGAGCCCGCGCGCCTCGTCGAGCGCGGCCCGCACCCACGTGCGCACGAGGTCGAAGTCCCCCACGGCCCACAGCGCCGCCCCGCAGTAGAAGAGGACGCCCAGGCCGAGCAGCGCGACGAACGAGCGCACGAGACCGCCCTCCTTCAGGTCCGGCTGATGCGGGCGCGCCTCCTCGAGCAGGGTCGTGACGTGGAACCCCCACGTCACACCGCAGAGGAGCACATGCGTTCGGTGGTGGGCCGCGGCGAAGAGCGGGGCCGCGAGCAGCAAGCCGAGCGTGAAGGTCGGGAGCACGTAGGGTGCGAGACGGATGAGCATCGCGCTCTGGCCGGTGTAGGTGACCTCGCCGTCGCGCGCCCCGGCGCTGAGCGAGAGGGGCCTCCGCAGGTGCAGCAGGGCCACGAGCATGTGCGTGAGCTCGTGCTCCAGCACCGCGAGCACCGGCACGAAGCGCAGGACCAGCAGCGTGAGCGCGGCCCCGCCCCCCGCCGCGCCCGCAAACACCACGAAGTCGCCGTCTCCCGCGAAGAGCGGCCACACACGCGGCAACGCCAGCGAGAGCGGCACCCCGAGCAGGAGGCCGACGAGGGCCCAGAAGAGGTTCATTTCTCTCTCGCGGGCCGATGGCGGTACAGTGGCGGGATGCACTTGACGCGCTGGCGAGCTGCGCTCGTCCCCCTGACCGCAATGTTCCTCGTGGGGTGTGGCGACGCTACGACCTCGGAGACCACAGTCGACGCCGCCTTGGGGCGCGACGGCGAACGCCCGGACGCCGACGGCCCGTCGCAGGACGCCGCGCCGCGGCAAGACGGCGTCTCACCAGGTCGAGACGCGGGACCCGGACCCGACGACACAGGGCCCGTACCCGCCGACGCGACCCCGCCGCGAGACGCCGGCCCGGAGGTGGACGAGGACGTGCCGCCCGTGCCCGCGGGCCGCCTGCGCATCAACGAGATCGACTGCCACGGGCGCGACTGGGTCGAGCTCGTGAACGCCGGCGACACCCCGGCCGATCCCAACGGCTGGGCCCTGACCGACAACCCCGAGGAGCCGACGCGCCTCTTCGCCTTCGTGGGCGAAGCGCCCATTCCGCCGGGCGGATTTCTCTCGGTGCGGGAGACCGAGGGCGACGAAGCGGGCTTGGAGTTCGGCATCGCGTGCGGGGGGGATGAAATCACGCTCTTTGCGCCGGACGGAAGCGTGGCCGAGCGGGTCGAGGTGCCGGAGATCGGCGACCGGTACACCTGGGGGCGCCTGCCCAACGCGACCGGCGACTTCGTGCGCACCGCCCCGACCCGCGACGCGGCCAACGTGGCGGCCTCGGCGCCCGCGCCCGCCTACTTCGACCCGCTGCGGCGCACCACGACGGAGATCTCGATCCCCGAGGCGAACGTGGCGCAGCTCTTCGCCGACCCCCGCACCAAGGTGCAGGCTCGGCTGCGGATGTTCGACGCCGAGGGCGTCTCGACGGGCTGGCGTGTGGTGGGCGTGCGCCTCAAGGGCCGCCTCGGCAGCGCCCGCGACCTGAACGCCAAGGCCGCGTTGCGCATCGACCTCAACTGGGTCACCGCCGACGGCGCCATCGACGGCCTCGAGAACCTGACGCTGAACAACATGGTCCAGGACCCCTCGTATGTGCACGAGTGGGCGACCTACGCGCTCTTCCAGGCCGTCGGGGTGCCCGCCCCTCGGATCGGCTACACGTGGGTGCGCCTCAACGGTCAGGACTTCGGCCTCTACGCGAACGTCGAGACCTACGACGACGTCTTCCTCGAGCAGCACCTGCCGCCGACCGCCCACCTCTACGAGGGCCTGTACGGCCAAGACTTCGACGAGGGGATCGCCGGGCAGCTCGAGGTGGACGAGGGTGATCCCGAGGACCGCAGCGACTTCGAGGCCGTGCGGACGGCCCTGGACCTCTTCGCGAGTGGGGCCGAGCCCTCGCTCTTCGAGGCGACCCTCGACCGGGTGGACTGGCCACAGGTGCTCCGGTTCTTCGCCGTCGAGGTCTACACCGGCCACTGGGACGGCTACGCGCCCACCCGCAACAACTGGTACGCGCACTTCGACACCAACGGCACCTTGCGATTCCTGCCGTGGGGTGTGGACCAGACGTGGGGCTACGGGCTCCCCTGGCACCAGGGCGGCGGGCGACTCTTCGCGCTGTGCATGCTGGACGCGCCGTGTCGCGCGACCTACGACGACGCGCTCGCGGAGGTCGTCGCGGCCTACGACACCCTGCGCCTCCCCGAGCGCATCCCCGAGCTGATGCAGGCGCTCCGCCCGGCCATCGAGCGGGACCCGCGGCGCGAGTTCGACGTGCCCACCGTAGAGCAGGCTCAACGGGACACCGCGGCGTTCATGGTCGCGCGGCGCGACGAGGCGGCCGCGTTGTTGGCTTGCCTGGCCGAGGGCGAAGACCCCGACGGCGACGGGGCCATCTGCGACGGCGACTGCGCGCCGGACAACGGCACCGTGTACCCCGGCGCCCCCGAGCTCTGCGGCGACGGCCTCGACAACGACTGCAACGGGCGGCTCGACGACCGGCCCGAGTGCCCCGACTGCGTCGAGGTCTTTCGTGGGCCGCATCGCTACCTGTTCTGCCCCTACCCCCGCACCTACGCCGAGGCCGGCGAGCGATGCGCCTCCCAGGGGAGCGCGCCTGTGCACATCGGCGGCCAGGTCGAGAACGACTGGCTCTGGGGCAACGCGCTCTCGCGCTACTACCAGTGGTGGTGGATCGGGGCCTCGTCGTTGCAGACCGAAGACGGCACCTACCTGTGGTCCGACGGCCGCCCCCTCGACTTCGCCGCGTGGTCCGAGGGCCAGCCCGACGGCGGAGGCGGCGGCGAGCGGTGTGCGCACTTCTGGGAGTGGGGGCCGTTCTGGAACGACCTGAACTGCGACGCCGCCCTGGGCACCCTCTGCGAGGACCCCTGTGTGCCCGGCACCGACGAGGACGGGGACGGCTTCGACCGGTGCGACGTGGACTGCGACGACGGCGACCCGCTGGTCTATCCCGGCGCGCCCGAGGTCTGCGCCGACGGCCTCGACCAGAGCTGCGACGGCGTCGCCGACGAGGGCGACGGCTGTGACTGCGTCGAGGTCCTGCGGGGCCAGCAGCGGTACCTGTTCTGCAGCCGTCCGCGCACCTGGGACGAGGCGCGGGCCCATTGCCAGGCGCTCGGCATGGACCTGGCGCTGGTCGACGCCGTCGGAGAGAACACGTTCTTCGCGGCCCAACGCGAGGTCCTGCCGATCGAATACTTGTGGCTCGGGCACACCGACCAGAGCCAGGAGGGCGACTTCGTCGGGTGGGACGGTGTCCCGCGCGCGGCGTACTTCGCCGAGGGCCAGCCCGACAACAGCGGCGGGGTCGAGCACTGCGTGCACCTCTTCCCGGGCTCCGCCGAGTGGAACGACCTCGACTGCGGCGTGCGCATCGGCTCGATCTGCGAGGCGCTCTGCCCCGAGGGCCAGGACGAGGACCGGGACGGCGCCTTGCGGTGCGGCACCGACTGCGACGACCTCGACCGCCAGGTTCGACCCGGCGGCCGCGAGGTCTGCGGCGACGGCCGCGACAACGACTGCTCCGGCCGGGTCGACGACGATCCGCGCTGCCCGTAGGCGCGTTTCATGCGCGCCGACTTGACGGGGCGCGGCGTGCACCGCAGGTTTGCGCCATGACCGACCAGCGCCCCGACTACCTCCGTCAGGTGGAGATCGAGAACTTCGGTTGCATCACGAAGTGCGCGCTGGAGTTGTCGCCGCTGCACGCCCTGATCGGACCGAACGACTCGGGGAAGAGCACGATTCTCGGGCTGCTCGACGACCTTGCGGGCCCGAAAAACGGGGACGCTGCGATGGCGTCCTCGAACTGGTCGCAGAAGGTCAAGCCGAATACCCGAATCAGGCTCTGTGACTCGAGTTCGAAGCTCGGCGTGGTGGTGACCAAGGAAGGTCCAGAGGGCCCCTGGAACATGGAGGTCACCGGCGAATGCGCCGGAACGCCCGCCGAGACCCGGTTGATCCACAACGGCAAAGAGGCGCCGAGTCGATGGAGGACGCAACCGTATCCGATCCCGTCGGCACTTCACGTAGACATCCTCCGAGTCCTCCGGGACGGTGCGTACTTCCTCCGTCTCGACCCCGACGAGATGCGCAAACCTGCGGGTCTGATAGCCAACTGGTCTTCTCACGTTGGCTTCTCGCCCCGCGGCCTCGGGCTGCCGGCCGTGTTCGACGCAACCCTTACGCGGGACTTCCAGCGGGTCGCCGATGTGAATCGAGCGTTCACCGCGCTCTTTCCGTCGGTCAAGCAGTTGACCCTATTCAACGCGTCCAGCCACGAGAAGGGCATGGGCGTCATGCTCCTGGACGGCACCGAGGTCAAAGCCGACCAGATGAGCGAGGGCATGCTGTATTGGTTGGCGTTCAAAGCCTTGGAGTTTCTTAAACCCGCCGGGCTGATCCTCGTGGAGGAGCCTGAAAACGGCCTGCACCCGGCGCGCATCCGCGAGGTTGTGAAGGTACTGCGTAACCTCTCGACCCGTAGCCAGGTCATCCTCGCGACCCACAGCCCGCTCGTCATCAACGAGCTTGAGGGCCACGAGGTCACGGTGCTCACGCGCGATCCCGTGAAAGGCACCCAGGCCACTCGGCTCTGCGACACGCCGAACTACGAGGAGCGCAGCGGGGTGTACCAGAACGGCGAGCTTTGGCTCGCCTACTCTGACGGCGACAACGAGGCGGCGCTCTTCGACGCGAAGGTCGTCGACTGATGCGCGTCTTCCTCGCCGGTGAAGGCGAAAACGAGCTCGGCGGATGGGCCCATCAACGCCCGTTCCGCAAGCAGCCGGTCTACCCCGGGGTGATACCCGCGCTCCTCGACCAGGTCGCCTCTGGGTCCTACGAGATCGTCGACGCCGTCGTTTGGAAGGAACTGACGAAAGTTGCCGCTCCGAGGCCAGGCCAAGCGCGTGTGCGGGGAGACGACCAGAACCTCGTTCGCGCTCGCCTCAAGGCGCGGGAAGCCGGGGCCGACGTGCTCGTGGTGCTGCGCGATACGGACGGCGACAAGGACCGCGAGACCAAGCTCCGCGAAGTCGCTTCGACGCAGCCGCCGTCGCCGAAAATCGTCCTCGGGACCCCACATCGCAAGCTCGAAGCGTGGATCCTTGCGTGCACCGGTGAAACACACACCGAATCACTGGGAGAAGAAGGTCTCCAAAAAGCACTGGCGACTCGCGGGATTCCGAACAAGGGGACGGAGGCGATGGTGGACGTCGCAAAACGCGCTGAACCCGGCAAGATCCCCCCCTGCGCCACCCGCCTTCACCGCTTCCTCGACGACCTGCGCGCCGCGCTCTCCGTGACCACGCCATGACCGACCTCGGGCCGCCGCGCTGGGCGCAGTTGCGCGTGCAGAACTTCCGCTGCCTGCGGGATGTGACGCTGCCTTTGGGGCCGCTCACGGCGCTGGTGGGGCCCAACGAGAGCGGGAAGTCGACGCTGCTGGCGGCGCTGATGCGCCTGGCCTCTCGCGGGCGCCTGGAGCCGCCGGCGACGACCGAGGTGATGACCCTCGCCCCCGGAGAGTCGGCGCCGATCGTCTCCCCGCCGCCGAAGGGTGCGTATCTCGTGCGCCTCGACCCGCACTCGCTGCGGCAGTCGGTGCCGAGCCAGCAAGACCACCGCGCGGTGCCCTCCTGGGACGACACGGGCCTCGGCCTGGCGCTCCTGCTGGACGCGGTGCGCCACGAGGCGCCGCTGGTCTTCGAGGACCTGGAGCGCGACCTGGCCGAGCTGCACCCCGGCCTCGCCGGGCTCGACCTCGAGGCCGCGGGGGCGTCTCAACGGGTGCTCGGCGTGCGCACCACCGACGGTCAATCCCTGCCCCCCGAGGCCGTGGGCGACGGCCTGCTGCTTTGGCTCGGCTTTCGCGCCCTGCTCTTCGTCGAGCCCGCGCCGCTGCTGCTCGTGGAGCACCCCGAGCGCGGCCTGCACCCCGCCCGCCTCTGGGAGGTCATGCGCCTCTTCCACCTGCTCTCGGAGCAGTCGCAGGTCGTGCTCACGACCCACAGCCCCCGCGTGCTCGACGACCTGGAGGGGCACGAGATCGTGCTCGTCACCCGCCACGCCGAGCGCGGCACCGAGACGATCCGCCTCTGCGACACGCCCCACTACGAGAAGCGCCGCGTCGTCTTTCGCCCCGGCGAGCTCTGGGCCGAGTACTGCGACGGCGTCCTCGAGGAGAACCTGCGCGCGCCTTGACTTGCGCGCCCACCGGGTCGTCCGGCCTCGGAGCCGGGAACCTCTCGCCCAACGACCACGCAGGGCCAGAGGGGCCCGGGCGATGAGGTCGAGGGGGGAGGGCGCTCCCGCTCACCGCAACGCAGTGAGGATGAGTGGGAGGTCCCCGAGGGAGACTCCGTCGCCCGGGCCCCGTCGACCCGGGGCTCGAAGCCACAGCGCTCGCCCTCCACCGACGGGCGCTAGACCATTGACCCGCTGCCCTTCCCAGCCCCGGGTGCTGAGAACTTCCACACGCTCTCAGCGTTTCCGCTTCGGTCGACGCCCGTGCACGTCGGGCTCGGTCTCGTAGCCCAAGCGCTCCCAGAGCTTCTTCGTCTTCAGCGGGGCGATCGTCTTGAGCGTCTGGCCGTAGGCCGCCAGGTCGATCTGCACCTGCCCCGCCCCCTGACCCGCCGCCGGCTTGCGCGCCTGCTGGGCCGCCCACGCCAGGTGCCGCTGAAACGCGTTGATCATCATGTGCACGATGTCGTGCGGATCGTCGCCCTGCCGGAGCCGCATCCGGTAGAAGACCTCGGCCTCCGGGGGCTGCTGATGGAAGATCTGCGAGCCCACCAGGATGTGGAACGTCAGGTGGGCGAACGGGTTCTCGCCGTTCGGCTGGGTGTCGTCGCCGCCGAGCACGTCCATGGTCTCGAAGATCGGGAACCACTCCGGGTGGTCCGCCATGGAGCGCCCGATGTACGTCTCGGCGCCGTCGAGCTTCTGACCCTCGCGCATCTTCGTCCAGATGCGCGACAGGCTCTGCTTGTCGACCCCCTGCATTTCGATGACGAGCTGGGACATCGGCTGTGGCCTCACCGTCCGCCGCGCAGGTACAGATCGACCTTGCGGCTGTGCTCTTCGTAGGTCTCGCTGAAGTCGTGGGCCCCAGTGCCGTCGCGCTTCGCGACAAAGAACAGCAGCCGCGCGGCGTTCGCTTCCTGGGACGGCCGCAGCGCCGCGTCCATCGCCGCCCGGCCCGCGTTGGCGATGGGCCCCGGGGGGAAACCCGAGATGACGTAGGTGCTGTAGAGGTTCTTCGGGTTGCGGCAGTAGCGCGGGTGCGGCACCTCGCGCCACGTGTCGACGCCGTAGACACACGTCGGGTCGGTCTCGAGCTTCATGCCCTTCTCGACCCGGTTCTTGAACACCCGCGCGATCAGCGGCCGGTCGGCCTGGGTCTGGGCCTCCTTCTCCACCAACGACGCCAGGATCACGAACCGACGCTTCTCCTCCGGGTCCGTCCGCAGGCGCTGCTCGTCCGGCGCGCCCCGCACGAGCGACTCGAAGACCTCGTCGAACCGCTCCGTGAGGACACGCGTGACCTCCGAGAGCGGCGCGCCGACCTTGAACAGGTAGGTGTCGGGGAAGAGGCGCCCTTCCAGGTCTTGCCGTTCGACCACGTCGAGGAACTTGGCGGGATCCACGAGCCCCGCCTTCGCGAGGATCTCGGCGATTTGCCAGCGGTTCTGACCCTCGGGGATCGTCACGCGCACCTGCGCCACGAGCCCGCCGGACTGGAGCTTCTCGAGCAGGGCGCGCGGCGTCCACGACGGGTCCACGACGTAGGTCCCGGCCTTGACGTTCGTGCCCGCGCCGATGAATCGGCCGTACAGCTCGAAGACGACCGGATCCGCCACGAGCCCCTCGGTCTCGAGGCGCGCGATGATCTGCTTGAACGTCGCGCCCTTCTCGATGACGACCTGCTGCTCCGCCTTGCCGGTCGCGATGGGCGCGTCCAGATAGTCGTGCCAGCGCCGCCAACCGTAGGCGCCTGCCGCCGCGAGCACGACGCCCACGAGCACGAAGGTCAGCAGGAACGCCTTGAGGAGCGCCTTCATCGGGCGCCGAACCTTTCACGGGCGCGGGCCGGTCGTCAACCGCGGGCGGCGCCGCGGCTCACTGAAAGACGCCGGCGTCCCCGGTACTCGAACCTGCGTTGATGTCGCCCAGGGTCACCGCGAAGGTGTCCGCGACCTCGCCGGGTGCGCTCGTCAGACGCACGCGCAGCTCGACCTCGGTGCCCGGCAGGGCCTGGACGCGGTCGGGCGGGAGCAACATGCCGAGCTCGTCCACGAGCACCAGCCGGGCGACGTCGTAGTCGCAAACGTCGGGCACGAGCGTGCCCAGCAGGGTCGCGGTGTTCACGTGAGAAGACAGCTTCCAGTCGCCGTTCCACAGCTCGAGCCGCACGTCCGTCTCGTTGGGGTCGAGTGGCCCGGTGACGCGCAGCGAGACCTCCAGGTGAAAGCCGCCCTGGCTGCCGGTCTGGATGGGCAGCACGGGGGCGGTCAGCGGCGTGAAGGGGTGGTCCTGACCGAGGGCGATGGACGGCGTGCCGGTGCCGCACTTGCGCCCAGGGGGCGAGGTCGGCGGCACGGGGGGCGTCGGCGCCGCGTCCTCTTCGACGGAAGGCGAGGACTCCGGCTCGCCGCACCCCGGGCTCGACCCAAAGACGAACGGAGCGAAGACCAGGGCGCGGAGCGTGGACGGCTTCATGCCTCAGATCCTAGCAGGACGCTGAAAAAGTCCGTCCATGGACTTTTTCAGCCCCGCTCCGCCGGGCCGTCCTGGCCCGGGCAGGCTGCTTCTTCAGCAGCCTGCGAGCAGGACGCGGGGTTCGTCTCAGCCCTTCCGCAGCGCGGCGATGTCCGGCAGGCCGGTGCCCGAGGTCGAGATGCCGAGGGTCTGCACCAGGCCCGCGAAGAGCTCGGGCTCGGTCATGTTCCGGCCCGGCTCCGGCCGCCCCGTGGCCGGGTCGAAGCCGTAGGTCAGCGCGGTGTCGGGATCCACACCGCCGTAGACCGTATTGCCCTTCAGCATGGGCGAGACCAGCAGGCAGCCGTTGTTCAGGTGGTGACCGCTGCCGAAGTCGCGCGCGCCCGCGGACCGGTTGCGGGTGCGCCCGAAGTCGGTCGCGAAGTACACCAGCGTGCGGTCCCAGAAGCTGCCACCCCCGGGGTGCTCCGCGGCCTCGAGCATGTCGATCAGTCGGCCGGCCACACTCAGCAGCCGGCTCCACATGATCGCCTGCCCGCCCCGGTGCGAGGTGTGGCTGAAGTCGAAGGCCAGGGGCGGGCTGTCGACGATCTGCTGCCCGCCCACGGCCGGCGACAGGGACGGACCGATCGTGACCGTGACCGAGACCTGGTTCTTGAGCAGCAGATACGCGAGCGCGGCCTGCGCCTCGAAGGGGTCCGACGAGGCCAGCGGGAAGGTCCGCTGGATGAGGGCGGCGTCCTCGGAGGTGCCCAGGCCGTACTGGCGCAGCGGCATCTGGGGCGAGTCGCTCACGAAGTTCAGGCGGGTGATCAGGTCCTGCGCCTCGACCTGCTCGGCCTCGAGGCGCCGGGCCTTCCAGTCGGCGAGGAGCTCGGCGCGCGTGAAGGTGCGGTCGAAGAGCGCGCGTGTCTCGATCGCCTCGCGGGCGCGCCGCGCCTTGTCCACGAGCGACGACGCCGGGGCGCGCTCGATGCCGCGCGAACCGTGGAGCCCGAAGGCCCAGGTCAGGGCATTCGTCACGGGCTCGGCGCGCGCGAAGGCCGGCAGCTCGGGGTCGATGCCCGGCTCGATGAAGCCGCTGACCCCCATGTTCACGTTCGGCAGCAGGAGCCCCTGGCCGTAGGTCGCCGCGCAGACCTCCTGCACCGTGCGCCCAGCCCAGGCCTCGTTGCCGGTCAGGGAGCGCTTCTCGGCGATGATGTGGTTCACGCTCGTGCCGGTGTAGGTGAACACGGCCATCTCGGCGGCGCGTTTGCGCACGAACGTGCTCTGCACCGCCTGACCCTGGTAGGGCAGCGGGCCGATGTCGTTGAGCGGCTGGTCGATGAAACGCATCGGCGAGCCGTCCACGGACTGCACGAGGTTGTCGGGGTACGTGTTCAGCGTCGCGGCGTTGCGGCTCTCGCCCTCGCGAATGGCGAGCATGGCGTCGATGATCGAGGCGCCGCCGGTGCCCGTGACGACGAGCAAGTAGCGACGATCACCCGGGTTCTGGGCGCGTGCGGCCCAGGGGAGCGCGACGGCCGCCGCCGAGGCACCCAGGCCGAGAAGCGCGGCGCGACGTGTGAGGCCCTGTGTACGGTTCATCTCGGTCCCTCGGGTTCGCGTCGGTTCAGTACAGCAGCGCTTCGCTGGTGGTCAGCACGGTCATGCAGGCGAGCTGAGCCCAGGTCAGGGCGGGCGCCGGCGCGCCCTCGGCGAGCACGTCGGCGTAGAGCCCTTTGAGCGTCGCGAGGTCGTCGGCGGTGGGTGTCCGCAGCCACGCCTCGCGGGCGAGCTTCGTCAACGCGGCGTCCACCTCGGGGGCGTTCACGTCCGCGAGGGCGTCGCCCTCGAGCGGAATGCGGCCGAAGTAGACCGACGTCTCAGGTGCCGCGGCGTCCCGCAGAATCCGCGTCGTGCACGCCGCCAGGGCGACCCGCTCCACGGCGAGCGACGCGCTGACCGCCACCCCCGGGAAGGGCCGGAAGATGTTGGCGCGGTAGGGTTCGACGCCGCCCAGCGTGATCTGGTGGATCTCGTCGATGCAGTCGAACTGGCCGACCTCGCGGCAAAGGCCATCGACAGGGAGCTCGAGGATGCGCGCGTACTCCTCGCGGAGACGGGCGGCGCCCTTGAAACGGAGCTGCGCGCGGCGCGCCTCGAAGTTCGCGTCGCCCGGTTCGGCGCCGCCCGTGGGCCCGTTGCCGCCGCTGCCGCCCGTGGGCCCGTTGCCGCCGCTGCCGCCCGTCGGCCCGCTGCCGCCCGTCGGCCCGTTGCCGCCCGTCGGCACACCGTCGTCCGGTCCAGCGGAGGTGCTGCCCTCACCCCCGCCGCCACAGGCCACCGCCAGCAGCGCCGTCAATCCGAGGCTCAGCCGTACGCGAAGAGAGAGTTCACGGCACACCGTAGGCCTCCGTCCGGATCAGGGCGTGGAGCAAACGCTCGACGCTGTAGGCGTGCTCGGTCGGGAAGGCCGCGACGAGCGCGTCGAACTCGCCCCGCTCGGCGGGCGTGGGGTCGTGGCCCACAAAATGCCGCCAGTAGTCGGCCACGGTGGCGCGCGCGAAGGCCTCGGAGTCCGCGGCCTTGCGCGCCCACTCCACGAGGTTCGCCACCGGCTCGCCGAAGAGCGCGCCGGCCTCGGGCAGGTCCCGCAGTTGGCTGCCCTCCGAGGCGTCGAAGCGGCGGTTGCGCTGTGGGTCGTACACGCCGGTGTTGTCCCCCGCGATGCCCCAGTAGCGGCTGAACGGGTAGCTCATCGGGTCGAGCGTGGCGTGGCAGGCCGCGCAGCCGTCGGCCGTGATGCCCTTGTCGTCGTAGTCGACGAGCGGGCCCTCGGGCGCGATCAGACCCTCGCTGCGCGCGATGTCGAGGCCGAGATAGGACCGGTAGGCCTGGGCCGCGGTGGTTCGTGGGACCGGCGTGAACATCGTGTTGATCACGAAGAACCAGCCGGTCGTCAGCATGCCGGCGCGCGACGCGGGCTGCGTGAACTCGATGACGTCGGGGGGACCGGCGACCTGCACGTAGCGTGTGGGGCTCACACGCTTGACGTAGTACTGCGCGGTCAGGACCTCGCGGGCGTCCCGGTCGTCGGTCTGCGTCCACACAAAGAGCGCGTAGTCGTCGTCATAGTTCGCCAGCGGCACGGGGCCCCCGTTGGACCCGCTCTTCACCGCCCACAGCGGCCGAATCTTGGCGTGGGCCATGCGCCAGAGCACCCCGTCGGGCCCGAGCCAGAACGCGCTGTCGACGCAGCGGTCGAGGGTCTCGGCGAGCTGAGCGCGTTGGCCCTCGGCGTCGAGCGCCTGGAACGCCTGCAGCGCATCCCAGCCCGGGGAACGGCCGCAGGTGTCGAGGCTGAGCTTCTTGTAGACGTGGACGGGGTCGTAGCCGCACACGTTCCAGACGGGGTTCGTGCTCTCGCCCTCGCACGCCTCGAAGGCGTGGGGGAAGTGCATGCCGTCCCCTGGGCTCGTGCCGGCCTCGAGCTCCACGCCGTTGTCGAAGCCGTCGCCGTCGGCGTCCTCGGCGGCCAGGCTCGGGAGCACGGACCGCAGGGCGTCGGCGAAGGCGTCGTCGGAGAGCGGGCGCGGTGCGCCGGGGGCGAGGCGCGCCTCGACGGAGGCCCCGAACGCGTTTCGAGCAGGCGGCGCGGTGTGACACGTCGAACAGTCCGGCACACGGGCCCGACAATCCGCCGCGTCCGGAAAGACCTCGCAGAGCACCGCGGGCCCCGGCGGCTTCGCTGCGACAGGCGAGGCCCACGCCAGGGTGGCCAGGGCGACGACCAGGGCGCGTCTCGCGGACATGCGACCTCCTGCTGAACGGCGCCGGGATGCTACCCGACAAACGACGCCCGACTCAAAGGCCGCGCTCGGATCTTGGGCGCGGCGCGGGCTCAAGGACGCGCAGGCGCGCGGCCGTGCACGTCGAGCCAGCTTTGCAACATCACCGTGGCGGCCGCCTGGTCGATGACCCCGCGTTGGGCGCGACTGTCGTGACCCGCCTCGCGCAAGGCCCGCGACGCCGCGACGGTGCTCCAGCGCTCGTCCACGGGCTCCATCGGGAGCGCGAGCGCCCGCGCGATCTGGGCGGCCAGCGCCTTGGACTTGCGCGTCTGTAGGCTCTCGCGACCGTCCAGCCGCAACGGCAGCCCGTACAGGACGTGGGTGACCTCGTGCTCGGCGACGATGGCCGCCAGGGCCGCCAGATCCCGCGGCAACGTCGTGCGCTTGAGCCCACAGAGCCCCGTGGCGAGCGTGCGGGTCGGATCACTCAGGGCCACGCCGATGACCCGATCACCGAGGTCCAGCGCCATCACCCGTCCGTCGGCGCGGCCGGCGTTGGTCTCAGTCAAAGCGCGACGTCCCCCGAAGGGACCTCGGCGGGTGCGCTCTGCGGTGCGGCGGGGGCAGCGCCCGGCAGGCCGCTCGGGGGCGCGGGCATCACCTCGGGATCCAGGCGGCCGTCGGTCGGCATCGACGCCGCCTCGGCGCCCGCGTCGAGCTTCAGGGCCTCGTCGGTCTGCTGGCGGTGCGTGGCCTCGATGAGTGAACGCAGTCGATCGAGCCGGCGCTCCGTCTCCGCGACCCACTCGTTCGAGGCGCCGAAGCGGGTGCTCATCGTCACGTTCTTCTCGTAGATCCACAGCGACTTCTCGAGCAGCGGCACGAGCTTCTTGCGCAGCTCCACGAAGTAGTAGGCCTTCGTGGTCCGGTCGAAGTCTCGGGGCACCTCGGCGCTCAGGATGTCGGTATAGAAGTCTTCGTAGAGCTCGCCGAGCTTGAGGCCCGCGGCCGTCGCCCAGTAGGCGTGCCGGATGTTCAACGCGTCGATGAAGCTCGTCTGGGATTGCCGGAAATAGCGCGCCTTCTCGGCGAGGTCGTCCTGCATCGACTCGACGGGCAGCTTCAGCACGACCTCTCGGCACATGCGCTGGTAGATCTCGCCCCGCCGGAAGTGGGCCTCCGCCGCCAGATCATTGCCCTCGAGGAGGCCCTGGTAAGCCTCGCCGGCGCGGTCGATGGACTTGCGCAGGTCCTTCTCGGCCTCGCCGTAGCGGCCGAGCCGCAACAGCGCCACGCCGCGCCGCAGGTAGGCCTCGGCGCGGTCCGCGGGCCCCAGGTCGGTCTCGAGCAGCAGGCGCGTGTAGAGGTCCAGGGCCGTCGGGTAGTCGCCCGTTTGCACCAGGTTGAAGCCCCACCGGAACTCGCCGTCCCGCTGCTCCTTGAGCACCGTCGCAAGCTGCGCGTAGCGTCGGAAGTGCGCGGCGGCCTGGCCGTGTTGCTTGAGGAACTCCAGCGCGAGGCCGCGGTTGTAGAGGGCGGCCTGGGAGAAGTCGGACTGCGGGAAGCGCTCGAGGAGCTTGCCGAAGAGCCGCTCGGCCTCGTCGAAGCGCTGGCTGTCGAAGGCGTCCTTCGCTCGACCGAAGAGGGTCTCGGCGTCGAAGGCGTCCACGGAGACCTCACCGTCCGCGTCGACCGTGGCCTCGATGTAGGTCTCTTCGAGCTCCACGACCTGCGGGGGCGGCGCGTCCGCACGCACGCCGGGGCGCGACCCGCACGCGGTGAGGCTCACGAAACACAGGAGGATCGGCGCGAGGAGCGTTCGGTTCATGGACTGTTGGACGTATCGGCAGCGGAAAAGTTCTTCATGAGGTGACGGCCCACCTCGGCGAGGCCGCGCAGGTCGTGCACGTCCTCGGCCAGCAACGGCACGACCCGCACCGGGTGACCGTCGATGCCCAGCAGCGCATCGAGTCCGACCGCGTCCCGGGCCGCCAGGCGCCCGTGTTCAGCCAGGCCGACGGCAAGCTGCTCGGCGAACGCCCTCGGGACGTTGGCACCCAGCGCCGTCGCCAGTGTCGCTGCGTCGGCCTCGGGCCGCGCGGTGTGCACACGATTGCAGACGAAGCCCGCGAACGGGAAGCCACGGGAGACCAGCTCGCCGCGAAACGCGACGGCCTCGCGGACCGTGCCGGGATAGGGCGCGGTGACCACGAGGAATCGGGTGGAGTCGGCGCGGAGCAGCGCCTGGACGGCCCGGCTGCTGTGCCGAAACGCCTCGAAGAGCGCGCTGAAGGCCTGGAGAAAGGTCGCGAGGTCCTCGAAGAACGGCCCGCCCGTGAACTTGTCGAGGGAGCGGAGCACGACCTGGCGGCCGCGGCCGAGCAAACGAGCGCCATAACCCGGGGCCCGCCGCTCGGCCTCGTCTCGAGGTCGGTAGAGCCAGTTCACGGCGCGATTGTCCAGGGCGCCCAGGATGCGCTCCGGCGCCGTCAGGAAGTCCAGGGCGTGCACCGCCGGCGGTGTGTCGAGCACGACCAGATCGAAGGTTCCGGAGCCGAGCAGCGCGTGGACCTGCTCGACGGCCATGTACTCCTGCGTCCCGGCGAGGCTGGTGCTGAACGCGCCGTAGTACGGGTTTTCGAGGATGCGTCGGGCGGCCTCGGTGTCGGGCGCGAACCGACGCACCATCGAATCGGCCGTGGTGCGCATGTCGAGCATCATGGCCCAGAGTTCGAAGGGCCCGTCGACACGCTGGGCCTGGCCGTGGAAGGTCTCCAGGCCGAGCGCGTTGGCGAGGCGGCGCGCGGGGTCGATGGTGAGCACCGCGGTCTTTTTTCCAGACCGGGCGGCCTCGAGGGCCAGGGCCGCGGCGGTCGTGGTCTTGCCCACGCCGCCCGCGCCCGCGGTGACGATGAGGCGTGCGCCCTCGAAGAGCGGATCGGCGGCGCTCACGCGGTTCCACCGTCGCCGGCCCGGGCCAGCAGCGTCTCGAGCTCCGCGGGGCCGAGGTCGCGGGTGTACAGCAGCGGGAGCGTGACGAGGGGGAGCCCGAGGGCCTTGAGCGGGGTCAGATAGGCCTGCGCCTGCGCCTCACGCCCCAAGCGGATGCGCGCGACCTCGAAGGCGGCGTCCAGCGCCTTCGAGGCGCCCGCCGGCGGGCCCGCCCCGATCCGCGCCCGACTGTCGGCGTCGAAGAGCGGGGGCGGCACCTGGTTGAGCCAGAGCGCGCCCGGCGGCAGCCCCATGTCCTTTGAGAACAAGGTGTGGGCGAGCTCGCGGGTCTCCTGCACGGGCAGCTCCTCGGGGAGCGTGACCAGGTGGGTGGCGGTCCGCGCCGGATCCGTGAGCAGGTTCCACATGTCCCGCGCCTCGTCGTGCATGTTCCCTACGGGCACATGGTCGCGAATCACACGGGGGAGCCGGAAGAACGTGACGCCATGGCCCGTGGCGGGGGCGTCGACGACGATGGTGTCCCACACGGGGCGCCCCGAAGCGTCGACCTCGCGCTCGTGGTTGAAGGCCTTGCCGAGGAGCAGCAGGTCGTTCATGCCCGGCACGAGCTGCATGAAACGCTGGACGAAGGGGTTGTCGAAGACGAGGCGGGCCACCGCCCGCACCCGCAGCTTCATCTGCGCGTACTCCTCGAGGGCCTGCGCGGGCTGAATGTTGACCCCCCACAGGTTCTCTCGGAGCGCAGTGACCGTGGGCCCCACGGGGCTCCGGCCGAAGAGCGCCGGGATACGCTCCACCGCGTTGAGCTCGCAGACCAGCGTGCGTCGCCCCCGGGCGGCGGCGTGCGCGGCCAACAGCGCGCTCACCGTCGACTTGCCGACGCCGCCCTTGCCGGTGACGAGCACGAAGCGCCGATCGTAAATCGGACCGTGCAGGACCTTCGAGCTGGGCGCTTCGGACATCGGCTCGTCAGTAGGTGTAGAAGCCCTGACCGGACTTCTTGCCGAGCTTGCCGGCGCGGACCATACGGCGCAGCACCTTCGGGGCACGGAACGCGTCGGAGCCCAGCTCCCGGTACAGGTGCTCGGTGATGGCGAGGCGCACGTCGAGGCCGACCAGGTCCGTGAGCGCCAGAGGCCCGATGGGGTGCCGGTAGCCCAACACCATGGCGCGGTCGATGTCCTCGGCGCTCGCCACGCCCTCTTCGAACATGCGCATGGCCTCGTTGCCCAGCGCGATGCCGAGGCGGCTCGTGGCGAATCCGGGGGAGTCGCGCACCACGATGCAGGTCTTCTCGATGCGGGCGCCGAAGGCCTTCACCGCGTCGATGGTCGTGTCGGTCGTGTACTCGCCCCGCACGATCTCCAGCAGCGGCATGACCGCGACGGGGTTGAAGAAGTGCAGGCCGACCACACGCGCCGGGGTGCGAATGGCCGCGCCGATCTCGGTGATCGACAGACTCGAGGTGTTCGTGCCGAGGATGGCCGTGGCGGGCGCGGCGGCCTCGACCCGCGCGAAAAGGGCCCGCTTGAGCTCCATGTTCTCGGGCACGGCCTCCACGACGAGATCGGCGTCCGTCACAGCGACCTCGAGGGCGCTCTCGCCCTTGAGCCGGGCGCGGGCGGCGTCGGCGTCGGCCGCCGAGACCTTGCCCTTCTCGACCCCCGTGCGAAACACACCTTCGATGGCCGCGAGGCCCTTCTGGACCCGGTCGTCGTCCACGTCGTTCAGGACCACGTCGTACCCGAAGCGGGCCGCCTGTCCGGCGATGCCGTGGCCCATGGTGCCCGCGCCGATCACGACCACACGACGAATCTCGAAGGCGTTGCTCATGCCGTCTCTTGCTCCAGGGGTGCGCCGTCCGGGGTGAGCAGCATATCAGGGTCGGGCGGTCGGTCCCGTTGACATTCGCCCCGACCTCGGCCGAAGAACCGGGCATGAGCACCGAAACACCCGCCCCGAAGGCCGCGACCGTCCGAGCCGACCACTTTGGTGATCCCGACAAACGCAGGGTTCTCGTCGAGCGCCACGGACCCGTCGCCGTTCTCACGCTGCACGACGACGACCTGAACGGCTACTCGTTCAAGATGTTCCGCGAGCTGGACGCGGCGATCGTGGACGCGCGCTTCGACCCCGAGGTGCAGGCGATCGTGCTGACGGGGGCGGGCGAGCACTTCTGCGCCGGGGCGAACATCCGCATGCTCGAGGCCGCGGATCCGACGAGCAAGTACTACTTCTGCCTGCACGCGAACGAGACGCTGCTGCGGCTCGAGCACACGCCGAAGCTGGTCATCGCGGCCATCAACGGGCACTGCGTCGGCGGGGGCTTCGAGATCGCGCTGGCCTGTGATCTGAGAGTGGCGCGTCGGGCCGGCGGGCTCGTCGGACTGCCGGAGATCAATCTGGGCGTGCTGCCGGGCACGGGCGGCACCCAGCGCCTGACGCGTTTGCTCGGCGCGGGCAAGGCCCTGCCGCTGATGCTCTCGGGCCGCACGGTGGAGAGCGAGGAGGCGCTGTCTCTCGGCCTCGTGACGCAGGTCCTGGGCGAGGCGGAGGAGCGCGAGGTCAAGGGCAAGGTGCGGCGTGTGCCGAGCCTCGATCGCGACGCCTTCGTGGCGCAGGTCGTCGAGCTCGCGCGGGGCTACTGCACCCCGAACCGCGCGGCCCTCGCCGCCGGCCACATCAAGCGCGCGGTCCAGAGCGGCGGTGAGCTGCCCCTCGAGAGCGGCCTGGCGCTGGAGCGCGAGCTGCAGGCCAAGCTCTTCGCCAGCGACGACGCCCGCGAGGGCCTGTCGGCCTTCGTCGAGAAGCGTAAGCCGGCGTTCTCCAACCGCTGACGTCGAGCCCGGCGTCAGGGCGCGCCCGGGGCTTCAGATCACCCGAGACCACGCCTCGGGTTCGAGTCGCCAGACCGGCACGCCGCAGAAGCGCGGCCCCTCGGGGCAGTAGGGTTTGCGGTCCGCGGCGGCCCGGATTCCACAGGGGGGCAAGAGCCACCGGCCCAAGCGCGGATGGACCTCGGCGACCTGCGCGACCTCGTCTCGGGTCGCGTTCCAGATCTCCTCCTGGGCGTTGTAGCAGAGGCGTGTCGTCCACTTGTGGTGCTGGAAAAGGTAGTCGCCGCTCTCGTCGAACCGGATCGGGTAGGCGTTGGGCAAGAGGTAGAGCGCCCACTCGTCGGGCACCCCCAGACCGCGCAGCCGCTCGATGTCGGCCCAGACACGCGTCATCTCGGCCAGGAAGAGGTCGAGGGCCCTCGGGGCGGCCCGCAGCAGCGCCGGCAAGACGACGTCGGGTGTGGTGCCGCCGGCGAACGTCGAGGCCAGCGAAGGCCGCGAGCCAGGCGTCATCCGGTGCCGCTGGTCCTGGCTGTCGGCGGTGTGACTCAGCCGTTTGCGGAACGTGTAGTGCGGGTGGTGCAGCGCGCGCGTGAGCTTGTCGAGGGTGCCGAGGCTCAGCGCTTCGGAGAGCAATGGGTTGCGCTCGGGGTGGCAGACCCGCGCGACGGCGTCGTCGTCCGAGAGCTGGGCCGGCGCCAGGCCGAGCACGGCCCGAACGGCGTCGGCCACGGTGCGCTCCGCGTTCACCTTCCAGTCGACGAGCAGGCTCGTGCGGGTGCCGAGGGCCGCATCGAAGGCGGCGTTGTAGGCCGCCGGATCGCCCCGTGTGACCTCGGCCTGCCGCGACGTCGGTGTCTCTTCGGGGTCGAGGGTCGCCTCGATGTCGCGGAAGAAGAGCGGATCGTGGGCGGTCACGGCGTCGACCATGGCCTGCACGAGCATGCGTGTCTCGGTGGGGGTGTCCCCGGTCGCGCAGAGCCGGTGGTAGCGGTGCAGCGTGATGCCGTTGACCGTGTGGTACAGGTGCGCGTGGGTCGCCACGGGGAGCGCGTAGCGGGCGACCTCCTGCGTCTTTTTCTTCAGCGCCGCGGCCCACTTCTCGGGGTGCTTGCGCCGCGCGGGGAAGACCTTGAAGAACGCGGCGGCGGCCGGCTCCATCAGCGCCTCGCTGAGCTGCCGGTAGCACACGTGCATCCGCTCGACGCAGGCGTCGTAGATCGACTGGGCCCGCGGCGCGAGCGCCGGCCGCGCCACGAAGCCGGGCTTCACCTCGACGTAGCGCTGGCTGACCTGCTCGGAGTTGTAGAACGGGTGGGCGTGCAGGAAGGCCCAGAGCGCCTGTCGACTGACGGCCTCGATCGTGAACTGAAAGGTCGCGTGCTGCAGGGTCGTGTGGTGCCCGGCCTCGTAGGTGCTGCGGGCGATGCGGTCCCGCAGGGCGCGCGCGGTCTCGTCCTTCGACACGTCCTCGGGCGTGATGATCCGACCGCTGTAGCAGGTGCGCGCGGTCGCGACGGCGTTGTCGAAGGGCCGGGTGAAGGCGTTGACGAGGGTGACCCGCGGGGGGGCCGAAACGAAGGGCTCGTGGGGCGCCATCACGAACGGGATGCTATACATTCCCGGGCATGGCGCTGCACCCCCTCGTCTCGAAAATGGACTGGGCGACCCTCGCCCCGGAGTCGCTCGAGCTGTTTCGGACGCTCTTGCGCTTCGACACGACCAATCCGCCCGGCCTGGAAGAGGCCTGCGCCCGCCACCTCGCCTCGGTGCTCGAGGGGGCCGGGTTGGCGCCTCAGGTGCTGGTCGCCGCGCCGGGCCGCGCGAACGTCGTCTGCCGGCTGAAGGGCAAGGGCACGCGGCCGCCGCTGCTCCTGGGCGCCCACCTGGACGTCGTGCCTGCGGACCCCGCCCGCTGGTCGCACCCGCCCTTCGCCGCGGAGATCCACGACGGCTACGTTTACGGGCGCGGCGCCATCGACATGAAAAACATGGCGGCGATGAGCGTGTCGGTCATGTGCGCGCTCGCCCGCTCGGGCTGCACCCTGGAGCGTGACCTGATCTTCGCCGGGGTCGCCGACGAGGAGGTCGGCTGCGACCACGGGAGTCGCTTCCTGGTGGAGCAACACCCGGAGCTCGTCCGCGCCGAGTATGCGTTGGGTGAGCTCGGCGGCTTCACCCTCTACCTGAACGGGCGCACGCTCTACCCGATTCAGGTCGCCGAGAAGGGCCTGTGCTGGGTGCGGGTGCGCATGCGCGGCAAGCCCGGGCACGGGAGCATTCCCACCCCCGAGAACACGACCGTCCGGTTGGCCGAGGCGGTGGCCAGGGTCGGACGCACGCGGCTCCCCATGCACGGCTCCGAGGCGGTCCGGCGTTTCATCCACGCGATGGCCGCGACGCAGCCCACCCCCGCGCGTCAGATTCTGCCGCTGCTGCTCAAGAAGCGCGTCTCCGAGGTCGTGCTCGACCGAGTCCTGCCCGATCGGCAGGGCGCGAACGTCTTCAACGCCCTGCTGCGCAACACCGCGAACCCGACCGTCTTGCGCGCGGGCACCAAGACCAACGTGGTGCCGGGCGTCGCCGAGGCCGAGCTGGATGGCCGCATCGCCATTGGTTCGAGCGTCGAGGAGTTCCTGTCGGAGCTGCGCGCGGTGCTGGGCCCCGACGCCGAGATCGAGGTGCTCCAGAGCGCCCCCCCCACGGAGACGACCCCGGACACCGAGGTCTTTCGTACGCTGTCCCAGGTGGTCGCGGACCACGACCCCGGCTCTGTGGCGATTCCCTATGTGATTCCAGGGTTTACAGACGCCAAATGGTGGTCGACGTTGGGGATCAAGTGCTACGGCTTCAGCCCTGTGCGCTTCGATCCACGTCACGACGTGAAGTTCTCGGAGCTCTTCCATGGGGACGACGAGCGGGTGCCCGTCGACGGCTACCACTTCGGCGTGAAGATGCTCTTCGACGCCGTCGCCCGCATCACCGGGGCCCGACTGGACTGAGCGCAATTCTTGACGCCCGCACGGGGGACCGCGAGGGTATTCCCGTGGCCGCCGACAGCTCCCCGCCCCATGTGCTCGAGGTCCGTCTGGGAGAGCCCCGGGCCGACGAGCTGCTCATCTGGCTGCGCACGCCCGAGGGCGCGCAGGTCTTCGAACTCCGCGAGGTCGTCGAAGGGGAGCCGGGGCCGTTCCTCGCGCGCGCGCTCGAAGCGGCGATGGCCGAGGCCAGCGCCCTCGGGGTGCACGCCCTCGAGCTGTGGTTGAGTCCGCCGGAGCTCGCGGCGCAGCTCGGACAGGCCGCCGCCGACGCCGCGCTCGCCGTGCGGGTATGGCCGCGTCGCCAGCCGCAGACGTCCATCTTCGCGGCGCGAGACGGCTTCGACCTTTTCGGAGACACCGACTGGGGCGCCCCCGTGCCGACCTCACGCGCCGGGCGCGCCTGAGCCGACGACGGCGCGGCCGCGCTCAGGCCGGGCCCGCCTCGGGTTGAGGAGCAGGCCCTCGCCCAGGAGCAGGAAGAAGAGGCCGAGCAGGGCCGCGTGCCACAGCTCGGTGCGACCTTCGGGGCCGAGGCCGCCGGGGCCCACGGCCGCGACCTCGGGCGCGCCCTCGCCGGTCCGTTCCGCAGCCGAGGGCGCCCGCAGGTCCGAGCCCACGGGATCGAGCCCCACGGCGAAGCCCGTCAGCTCCGCGAGCCCGTCGATGGGGGGATCGGGCACGACCCGGTAGAGGCCGGGGACGACCGTGCCCTCGAACTGCCAGGGGGCCGCGTCGACGGGGCGATCGACCGCGGTGACCTCGCCGCCCGGCGCCTCGACCTGCACCCGCGCCACGCGCGCGTCGTCGGCGACGAGGGGCGCGGGCTGGCCCACGAGGACCGACCGCCCCTCGGACGGGGCCGCGCGGCTCAGGTGACGCAGCGTCTGCTCCAGCAGCGGCACGAAGTCCGGACGGATCGGCAGGTCGTTCCAGTCCCGGTCGAGGGTACCGGTGAGCAGCGCCACACGCCCGCGTTCAACGGGCCGGATGAGCAGATAGGGCGCGCCGTCGTCCAGGGCGAGCACGACCTCGCCCTCGGCGTCGGGTGATGGGTCGAGGAGCATGAAACGCGACACACCGACCCGCGCAAGGCTCGTGCGGCCCGGGTCCGTGAAGGGCTGGAGGATGGGATGACCGCGGTCGAAGGTGGTCACGAGGGCGAGCCGGCGGTCCCCGCCCTCGGCGCTCGCGGCCGCATCGCCCGCGGTGCGCACGTCCCGCAGCGCGCGGGGCAGGAGCTTGCCGAGCACGGCGTTGGTGTCGACGGGGCGCACCTGGTCCCCGAGCGCGATGAAGAGCCCGCCCCCCTTGCGTACAAAGGCCTCGAGGCCACGGGCCTGCGCCACCGTGGGCGCGCCGACGTTGGCCAGGACGACCACGTCCACGGTGCCGAGGCGCTCGGGGTCGAAGGCGTCGGCGCGCACGACCTCGACCCGGGTCCGGGTCCCCGCCCCGGCGGCCGGCGCCAGCGCGCGCTCGAAGTAGAAGAGTTCGTCGCGCTGGGGAATCGGGCGCGGATCGCCGTTCACGGCCAACACCCGCAGCTCCGGGGACGGCAGCAGCCAGAACGCGCGGCGGTCGTCCTCGGTGAGCGCGTCCGGTTCGATGGTCGCCGCGGCGCGCAGCGGGGTGGTTCCGGGCGGGAGCCGCAGGTTGAAGGACTTCACCGATTCGCGGCCGGGCTCCAGGGTGACGAAGCCTCGGACCTTGACCTCCCGCTCGACCTCGATGGCCATCGGGAGGCGCTCCACCCGCGCGTCGCCGTAGTTCGCGACGCGGACGTCGACCCGCCACTGGCCCGGTCCCAGGTCCGGCGCTGGACGCGCCTGCACGTCGAGGACCGCGTGGTTCTTCGGCGGCGCGCCCTCGAGCAGATCGACCGGCACGAGCTCGATGCCGGAGTTCGGCGGCGGGTTCGGCAGGCCGCTGGCGGCCCCCGCGGGGGTCGTGAGCACGATGACACGTCGGGCCATGGAGGTCGGGGCGCTGGAGAGCGCCTCGTACGCGCGGGCGACGGCCTCGCCGAGCGCGCCGTAGCGCGCCGTGGTCTCGAGACCCTGGAGGCGGCGCCGCACCTCGTCCAGATCGGCCGTGACCTCGGGCACGACCGCCTCGGCCCGCGCCCCGGCGACGACCAGCGCCGCGAGGCCGCCGGAGCCCAGGCCCCGGAGCGCGCGGTCGCCGGCGATGCGCGCGCGGTCGAGCAGGCGCTCGCCGTCGTGCACGTAGCCCATGGGCCACGACGCGTCGACGACCAGGGCGACGGCCCCACCCTCGGGCCCGGCCGCCGCGCCGGCCACACGCTCGGGCTCCAGGTACGGTCGGGCCATGGCGAAGGCCAACGCACCCAGGAGCAGGCTGCGCGTGAGCATGAGCAGCAGCTGGCGCAGGCGATGGCGTCGGGCCGTCTTGCGGTTCGAACGCTGGATGAGCACCAGGCTCGGGAAAAGGACCCGCACCGCCTTGCGCCGGTAGATCAGGTGCAGAATCGGGGGGATCGCCGCCGCGAGCAGGCCGACGAGCAGCGCGGGCGCGAGGAAGTTCATCCGGCGCGACCGCTCAAGAGCTCGAGCAAAAGCGTATCGATGGGCTCCGTCGTCTCGACGCGTCGGTAGCCGACGTCCCCTTCACCGAGGCGCCTGCGCAGGTCCTCGCAGAAGGCGCGCATCTCCTCGAGGTACTGGTCCCGCATGCCCCGGGGATCGGCCAGCTCCTCCTCGGCGGTCTCCAGCGCCTCGAAGAGCGTCAGGTCCTCGAAAGGAAAGCGCACCTCGTCCGGGTGCAGCACGTGGAGCACCTGAACCTTGTGACGACGGCGGCGGAGCTCGCGGAGCAACGCGACCGTGCGCGGGTCGAAATCCAGCAGGTCACTGACCAGGTAGATCGCCGCGCGGCGCCCGGCGGCCTCGGACAGGTGCTCCAACGCCGGCACGATCTTCGTCTCGCCACCCACCGGCACGCTCTCCAGCACGCGCACCAGGTTCCAGAAGTGGTCGGGACGCCCCCGCGGCGGCACGTACTCCCCGAGTGTGTCGCCGAAGACCTGGAGCCCGACGGCGTCTCCCTGACGCAGCAGCACGTAGGCCAGGGCCGCGGCGACGGTCGCGCCGAAGTCGAGCTTCGACGGCGCGCCGTAGTTCATGGAGTTCGAGGTGTCGACGAGGAGGAAGACCCGCAGGTTCGTCTCGTCCTCGAACTGCTTGACCACGTAGCGGTCCTGGCGGGCGTAGGCCTTCCAGTCCAGGTGCTTGAGCTCGTCGCCGGGGGTGTACTCGCGGTGCTGGGCGAACTCGACGCTCGCGCCGCGGTGCGGGCTGCGGTGCTGACCCTGCAACGCCCCCTCGGCCAGGAGACGCGCGCGCAGGCCGAGCCCCCCGACCCGCGCGAGCACCTCGGGATCGACGACCTGGCGGAGCGCCTTCGACCGGTCTGGCGCCTGCCCGCTCACCGGGGCTTCAGGGTCTCTCGCAGCCGGGCGACGATGTCGGCGCTGGTCACACGCTCGGCCTCGGCGTGGAAGTTCATCAGGACCCGGTGCTGCAGGACCGAGGGCGCGAGCGCCCACACGTCCTCTCGGGAGACGGTCAGACGACCATCGAGCAGCGCGCGCGCTTTGCCGGCGAGAATCAGGAACTGGCTCGCGCGCGGCCCGGCGCCCCAGCCGACGTACTCCTTCACGTACGGGGGCGCCTCGGCGTCGTCGGGGCGCGTGGCCCGCGCGAACCGGACGGCGTACTCGAGCACGTGGTCGGCCACGGGCACACGCCGCACGAGCGCCTGCAGTGCCAGAATGCGCGCCGGGTCCAGTACACGCTGCACCGGCTCGGGCGCGCCGCCCGTGGTCCGGCGGACGATCTCGAGCTCGTCCTGGGCGGTCGGATAACCCACACGCACCATGAACATGAACCGGTCGAGCTGCGCCTCGGGGAGCGGGTAGGTCCCCTCCTGCTCGATGGGGTTCTGGGTCGCGAAGACCAGGAACGGGGCCTCCAGCGGCCAGGTGCGACCCGCCGCCGTCACGCGCCCTTCCTGCATGGACTGCAAGAGCGCGGCCTGGGTCTTCGGGGGGGTGCGGTTGATCTCGTCGGCGAGGAGCAGGTTCGCGAAGACGGGGCCGGGGATGAAGCGGAAGCTCCGGCGTCCCGTGGTCGGGTCCTCCTCGAGGATGTCGGTGCCGGTGATGTCGCTGGGCATCAGGTCCGGCGTGAACTGGATGCGCCCGAACTTCAGGTCCAGCGCCTCGGCGAGTGTGCCGACGAGCAGCGTCTTGGCCAGGCCGGGCACCCCCACGAACAGGCAGTGGCCCTGGGCGAAGAGCGCGGTCAGAAGCAGCTCGACCACCTCACCCTGGCCGACGATGCGCTTCTGGACCTCACCCAGGATGCGCTCGCGGGCAAAGGCGACCTCTCGAAGGACCTCGAGGGGGAGTGCGTTCTCGGTCGGGGCGTTGGGCTCGGACATGGGCGCTCTTTTGCTCTCGTTCTCTCAGCGGGTCTCGGTGGGCGCGCTCGCGGGCGCCGAGGGCGCGCCATGCTGGGGTGTGGCCCCGAGCTGCGCAAGCGCGTCCCGGATTCGGCCCGCCCGGGCGGTGTCCCCGGCCTGTGTATACAGCGCCACGAGGGCGGTCAGCACCTCGGGGTGAAACGGGTTGATGCCGAACGCCTCTTCGTAAGCGGCCAGCGCCTCGGCGCGGCGCTGAGGGGCCTGCTCGGCCAGCGCATAGGCCGCTCCGGCGAGGTTCAGCCACGTGGTGAGCTCGCCGGGGTAGTACAGCCGCACACGCTCGAGGCGCGCGGCGACCTCTTCGTGGCGTCCGAGCGCGCGCAGGGAAGCCGCGGCCCCGTTCTGCACGAGGGGGTGCGCGTCGGCGCCCGCCACGACCGCCTTGTCGTACTCCATCAGCGCCGCCCGATGTCGGCCGCGCGCGCGCAGCAGCTCGCCCAGGTGCGCCGCGTCCCGGACCTTCTTGTCGGTCATCGAGGCGAAGTCCGGCGCGGCGTCGGCGGCGGGATCGTCGGCCTGCCCGGGCCGCTTGAACTTCAGCGGCGTCTGCACGAGCCCGGGGAAGGACTTGAAGCCCCGCGCCGTCACGTCCCGTTTCCACGCGGTCCACAGACCATCGAGCGCGAAGCCGTAGGTCTTGCGCAGCGCCGGGTCCATCTCATCCCCGGCGCGCAGGCGGTCGAGCAAAGCGAGCAGTGACTCCGGGCCCTTCTTGCGCACCAGAAAGTCGACGACGGTGTGCACCTGGGCGTAGGCGAGCGCCGCGGACTCCTGGCTCGGGAGCTTGGCGAGGGAGGGGTGCATCTGCGAGAAGGTGACGAGCTGGTCGGCCTTCAGCGAGCGCGCCAGCAGGTCCTCCTCCGGCGGGTCGAGCACGAGGCCCGTGGTGCCTCGCCAGGCGCGCTCGAAGTACTTCGCCAGCCCCTCGTGCAGCCAGATGGGCACGGACTCGGCGCTGTACCGGGAGATGTAGTAGTGCACGAACTCGTGGGCCACGGTGTCGCGCCAGCCGTACCCGCGCGCCAGGCCCCGCGGTGAGGTGACCATCAGGCGGTTGTGCTTGCAGAGCGCGATGGTGCCGGAGGTCTCCAGCTCCTTCTCGGTCAAGGGGCTGACCTTCGCGAGCCAGAGCGGGTTCGGGTAGAGCTCCACGAGCACCGGGCCCCGGGTCCGACCACCGAAGATGCGCGCCAGCGCGTCGTCCTGCGCGCGCAGCACGTCCACGAGCCACGGCACGATGAGCCGGTCCTTGCCCTGGTAGCGAATCTGGAAGCGCCGGTCCTCGGACACGAACTCGTCGAAGCCCTTCACGGCGTCCTGGGAGCGCATCGCCTCGTCGCGCAGGGCCCGAGCCGGCGCTTCGAGCCCCTCGGGCACTTGCGCGAGAATGGCCTGGGACACCGCCACGGCCTCGGTGTAGCGGCCCTCGAGGAAGAGCGTGCGCGCGTGGGCGAAACCCAGAACCGGGCTCGAGAGCTCGTCCCCTTCCTGGGCGCGGAGCCCGTCGATCTCGGCCCGCGCCTCGGGGATCTGCTGGTCACTGAGCAGGTCCATCAGGCCCGCCAGGGTCGGGGGGTCGATGTCGGCCAGGGCGGGCCGAGCGGTCGCGCACCAGAGGGCGCAGGCGATCGCGCCCACGACGCCGAAGCCTTGCCGTTGCCGAGCCATCGTCACCCTCATTCCACGAGCGATTCGTAGTAGCGCTTGACCTGCTGCTCGTAGGTTTCGGGCGCCTTGTCCTTCATCGCCTCGAGCAGGTCCTTACGGAATTCGGCCGGCGCCTGGTGGTCGTCGGCGCCTGGGATCTCGACCTTCTCCTGTCGGCTGCCCTTCTGACCGTCGCGCTGCCCGCGGTCGGCGCGCTGCGGGTTCGCCGCCTGCTTCAACCCCTCCATCAGCCCCTGCAGCTCGCTGATCGCCTGCTGCTGACTGGGCCGCGCCTGCCCGGGGCGCTTCGCGTCCAACTCCTCCGCGGCCTGACCCATCTGCTCACCGGCCTTCTGGGCCTGCTGCGGCGGGCCCTCGCCCAGCGTCGGGAACCGTGACCCCTGCGACTGCATCCGCTCCCCGAGCTTTTGGGCGGCCTCGCGGAGTTTCCGCTGCCGTTCGCCGAGCTGCGACGGCGAAGGCTGGCCGCCCTCGCCGGGCTGGGGCTGGCCGTCGGCGCCCGGGGGCGGCGGCGGGCTCGGGCACTTCTGGCGTTTCAAGGACTCGTAGTCCCGCACCAGCGCATTCGACTCCCGCACCGCCTGTTCGGCTTCGAGGCTGGCCTCGCTCAGCGCCCGCGCGCTCGGGCCCTCGGCCAACTCCGGCTCGTACCGCTCGGCGCGCCGCAGCGTCTCGAGCTTGCGCAGCAGGCCCTCGGCGGCCTCGGCGGCCTCCTGCAGATTGGGGCGCTCCAGCGCGGCGAGGTAGTCGTCGGCCCGGCCGCGGGCCCCGTCCACGTCCTCGGCCAGGTAGCTCGGGAAGCGCGACGGATCGACCCCCTCGATGTGGGTCCGCGCCCGGCCCGCGCGGGCCTTGGCTTCGCTCCAGGGCCGAGCGAGGTCGTTCTTCAGCAGGCCGCTCAGGCAGTCCTCGTTCTCCTGGGCCTCGGCGTCCGTCTGCTGGGCGAGCTGCTCCTGCTGCTCGATGAGGTCCCGCGTCTGGTCCATGAGCTCGCTCAGCGCGCGGTGCAGCTCCGGGTCCGTCTCTTGATGCAGCTCGTTCATGTCTTGATCGAGCTGGTTGGACATCTCATCCAGCGTGTTCGAGAGCTTTTCCATCTCGGCGAGGGCGTCGTCGATTCGGCCCTCCTCGAGCATCTTCTGCATCTTGTCGAGCTGGTCCTCGGTCTCGTCCAGGCCCTTGCCGACCTCGTCGTTCTTCAGGCCGTCCACGTTGAGGAACTCCTCGGGCAGCTCGCGCCGTAGTTTGGCGAGGCGCTCGCGGATCTCCCGGATGCGGGCCTTCAGGCGCGCGAGGTCCCTCATGATGCGGGCCTTCAGGCCTTCGTCGCCGGTGCGTTTGAAGTCCTGCATGAGCCCCCGAAGCCGCTCCCCCGAGGACTTCAGCTCTTCGGTGAGCGCGGCGAGCTCCTCGAGCCCCAGCCGGGTGACCATGGCCTCGATCAGGATGATGGTCTGCTCGACCTGGTCGATGACGGGCTCGTTGGCCTTCGCGACGGCCCGCACGGCCGCGTCGGTGCCGGCCGCCAGGGCCGCCGACTGGCGCGCGACCTGCGGTTGCTCCAGCGCCACGGCCTTCTCCAGCGTGCCCACGCGCCCCGCGAGGGCCAACCGGACCTCCTTCGGGGTCAGTGGGTCCGCCGCCATGCGGACCACCAGCTCGGCCAGGGTCTTCGTCGCGCTCTGGGTCGCGGCCACGTAGGCGTCGACACGTGCCGCGGGGCCGGGCGGCCTGGGATCGCGCAGATCGACCTCGAGCCGGTCGGCGAGAACGGTCAGCAGTTGCTCCACGAGGGCGTGCAGCGCCTCGACGATCGCCTGGTGGTCGTCCTCCGGAGAGCGGAACGTCACGTAGCGGGTCGTGGATACCCCGCGCTTGGGGCCGTCCACCGAGTCGTTGTCGAAGACCTCGACCGTCAGCGCGAAACGATCGCCCGGCTTCGCACCCAAGGCGACCAGGTCGAGGTCGTCGTGGCCCTCCGTCTGCAGCCCCGACACACCGGGCTGCGCATACTTCTCCGGGCGCTCGGCGTCCGCGGCGAGGGCGAGCAGCACGTTCGCGCTGCTGAGCCCGAAGTCGTCGGACGCGCTCCATTCGACCCGAAGCGCCCGCAGGTCGTCGACCTCGAGGTCCTCGGCGGGGAGCTTCAGCGTCACCTGGGGTTCGCGGTCGAGCTCCAGCCCCGCGCGCCGCTCGAAGCCCTCGGCCAGCGCCTCGCCGTCGTCGGAGACCAGGACGAACCGCCACGAGCCCGCGCCCTTGAGCACCCACTCCCCCGAGACCTCGCGGCCACCCTCGAGGGTCAGCGGTTGCTCGAGCTGGCCCGCGACCCCCTCGGCCGAGAAACGCAACGCCGCGGAGCGTGCGGCCTCGAGGGTCGTGGCCCGCAGCCGGATCCGTGTGCCGCGGGGCGCGTCGAGGTCCCCCGTGCCGTTGGGGATGACGCGGGGGCCGCGTTTCATGTGCTCGGGGTAAACCAGCGTGAGCTCCAGGTCCCCCACGAGCGGACCCACGAGCCGTGCGCCGTCGGTGGTCCGTGCCGGAAAGAGCACGGCGAACCCGCGCCCGAGCCACTCCGGCGCCGCCACAGCCAGCACGGCCCAGAGGAGCGCCACGGCGCCCAGGGCTTTCAGGGGGCGTCGGTCCGGCCAGAGGGGGAGCGCCGCGTCCAGGGAGACCGCCCTCAGCTGCGTCGAGACCTGACGAGACAGGCCGTCGAGCAACTCGGCGTCCGGGGCGTAACGGGCGTCCGCGTCCGCTCGGGGCGCCGAGAGCTGCACGACCGCAAGCAGTCCGTCCTTCAGCGCGGGCACGGCGCGCTCGACCCGCGACGCTACGGCGAGGTCCGGCCCCAGCCCGAGCCAGGGCGCGATGAGCCAGCGCCAGCCCGTGACCCCGACGCTGAGCCCCAGCAGGGTCCAGACCACGCCCCGGAAGGTCGGCCCGCCACCGATCCACGCGGCGGCGGCCACGGCCAGCAGCGCCGCGCCGAGGAGGACCGCCAGGGTCGCCGGCAAGCCGAACGTCGCGACCCGGCCCCGGAGGCGGGCCCGCGCGTCGGAGAGCCACTGGAGCGTCCGGGTATGCCCGTCCGGCCGGGCGCTCGGCGGCGACGGCAGGTCTGGGGGCGGGGCTCGAAGGGCGTCGCTCATGCGGACTCTGGCAACCGGGGCCTCATCGTGACCCGACCCCGCGCCTTGTCAACAGCGCGGGGCGGCGAAAATATGCGCCTGGAGACGAAGCGACGCTCAGGCACTTGGAATCGACGGATCTCGGAGGCCTTCGGTCGCAATGCGGTTGAAAAAACCGCCACCGGTGCGTGAATGAAGCGCGGTCAATGAGCGTCCGAGGGGGAGAGAAGGCAATGCGAGCGCGTGACGCCGCGGAGATGACCGACGTCGACCTTGTGGCGCGTGTGCGCGCCGGTGACAAGGAGGCGTTCCGGCCGCTGATGCAACGACATCAGGACCGAATCTTCCGCGTCGCCTGCGGCATGCTGCGCCGACCGGAGGACGCCATGGACGCGGTACAAGAGGTCTTCATCCGGGTCTACGAGCGGCTCGCGGACTTCAAGGGCGAGTCGCAGTTCGGGACCTGGCTGTGCCGCGTCACGGTGAACCACTGCATTGATCGTCAGCGTCGTCAGGGCACCTTCGACGCGCGCTTCGTGATGGACGGCGAGATTGAGGGGCAGGCCGACGAAGGTCCCGAAGGGCTTGTGGCCAACGCCCAGGAGGGCCACGCCGTGGAGCGGGCCCTGGCCGATCTCTCGCCCGAGCACCGTCAGGCCATCGTGCTGCGCGAGGTCGAGGGTCTCTCTTACGAAGAGATCGCGGCGGTCATGGACTGCCCGAAGGGCACCGTCATGAGTCGATTGCACCACGCGCGGAAGAAGCTGCAGGTGGCGCTCTTGCCCTACTTGAACGAAGCCGGGGAACAGGCCCTGGCGGATCGCGCCGGCGAAGGCGTCCGGAGGCGCGCATGATGACCGAAGAGGACTTCGAGAAGCTCTCGCTCTTCCGCGACGACGCCCTGACCGACGACGAGCGGCGCGCGGTCGAGTCGAAGCTGGCCACGGACCCGGAGTGGCGCACTGCGCTCGCCGGCCTTCGACGCTCGGGGGAGATGCTGCGCGCCCAGGCTGAGAATGCGTTGGAAAACGCGGACTTCGATGCGATGTGGGCGCGCGTGGACGCGGAGCTCGCGGGGCGATCGGCGCCGGCGCTCGTGCCTCACCACGTCGCGGTCCAGGCGCCCACGGACGGCGGATTCCTCCGCTGGCTGGAGCAGGTCTTCTCGCCGCGTTTGGTCTTCGGCGTCGCCGTGGCGGCCGCCGCGATCGCGTTCGTGATGTTGCGTCAGGGGGGCCCGGAGACCCCGCCCTTCGGGAAGAGCGACCTGGTCGGCAAGGCCCCCATTTCGCTGCCCCCCAGCCCGTCCATGGTGGCCGAGGCCGAGCCGGTGCGAGAGAACGTCACCGTGGAAGGCGTCGAGAATGAGGGCTTGAAGACGATTCTCGTCAGCCAGCCCGCGGAAGAAGGCGCAACCGTCATCTGGTTGCTGGACGGCCCCGACGCGGGTGTCGCCGGCAACGACGACGACCCGATCTGAGCTCGGAGAGAACCCCATGAGTTTCCAGTTTTCCCTCGACCGTCGGGCCGCCGTGCGGGTGGCGCTGTCTCTGGGCCTCATCGGCGTCCTGAGCGTCGTCGCGCCCCGGGCCGCCCTGGCCGAAGACGTCGGCTTGAAGGTGAAGGTCGTCGTCATTCACGCGACGCCCGCCCAGGCCGCCGCCGATCCGAACCTCGAGAAGATCCAGGCGGAGCTCACCAAGGCCTTCGGCGAGTACAAGGGCTTCAAGCGTCTCCAGGACGAGGAGCGCACCCTGGTCGGTCAGACGCCGGCCACCGTGAAGCTGCCCAACGGCGAGACCGCGGAGTTCCGAAACGACGGGGTCGACAAGAACCTGCACCGCATCCGCTTCTCACTGCCCGAGAGCAAGGTCGTGGTGAACCTGAAGATGCCCCTGCGCAAGGTCTTCTACCACGCGGGATCGAAGCACGACGGGGGCATCCTCATCCTCGCGATATTCCTCGCGCCCGCCTCGGACAAGACACGCGGGGAGTAAGGCGTGAGCACGCGCGACGCGGGGGACGCCCCGAACGCATTGACCGTCAGCGCGTTGACGATGCAGCTCCGAGACCACGTGGAGGCCCGCTTCCGAGGCTTCTGGGTCGTGGGTGAGCTGAGCAATCTGAAGGTCCACTCCAGCGGACACGTCTACCTGACGCTGAAGGACCCCGAGGCCCGGCTGGACGCCGTGGTCTGGCGGACGACGGCGGCGTCGCTGAAGTGGCGCCCCGGCGAGGGCACGCTCGTGCTCGCTTTCGGTCGGCTGAGCGTCTATCCGCCCCGGGGCGGCTACCAGATGGTCATCGAGCGCCTCGAGCCCGTGGGCGCCGGCGCGCTCGACGCCGCGCTCCAGGCGCTGAAGACGCGCCTCGAGGCCGAGGGCCTCTTCGACGCCGCGCGCAAACGCGCGCTGCCCCGCCTGCCCCGCGCCGTGGGGGTCGTCACCAGCGCCACCGGCGCGGCGCGGCGCGACATCGAGGCGGTCGTCCAGCGCCGCTCGCCCCAGATCCCCATCGTGCTCTACCCCGCGCAGGTGCAGGGTGAGGGCGCCGCCGCGGATGTCGTGCGCGGGCTCGAGCGGCTCGGCGCGATGAAGGGCGTCGATGTGGTCATCGTGGGCCGAGGCGGCGGCAGCGCCGAGGACCTCGCGGCCTTCAACACCGAGGCCGTGGCGCGCGCCATCGCCGCCTGCCCCGTGCCGGTGATCAGCGCCGTCGGCCACGAGACGGACACGACCATCGCCGACCTGGTCGCGGACCTGCGCGCACCCACACCCTCTGCGGCCGCCGAGGCGGCGGTCCCGGTGCGCGACGACCTGCGCCAGAGCGTGGACGCCTGCCTCGAGCGGCTGGACCGGGCCGCGGCGCGCGCCCACGAGCGACGGGTGGAGCGCGTGCAGTCCCTGACGGCCCGGCTCTCGCGGGGCCTCAGCTTCGAGGGCCGTCGACGCCTGCTCGTCCAACTCCACACCGCGCTGACGGACCAGACGCGCCGGAGCCTCCGGCGAACCCGGGCGCGGGTGCTCGCCGCCGAGCATACGCTGGGCGCCCAACACCCTCACGCCCGCCTCAGCCGTGCGCGCGAGGCACTGAACCGCGCGCGGGCCCGTCTCGAGCAGCTGGGTCCCCAGCCCGCGGCGACGGCCCGCCGTGAGCTGGCTGTCCTCGCCGCGCGCCTCGCCGCGCTCTCGCCGCTGGCGAGCCTCGACCGCGGCTACTCGCTGACCCGCACGGACGACGGTCGGCTCGTGCGCGCCCACGACGAGGTGGAGGTCGGCGAGACCCTCCAAACCTGGTTGCGCTCGGGCTGGGTCTCGTCCACCGTCACCGCGCGGGGCCCCGACTCGCCCCTGCCGAACCCGGAGAGCCGTCGCTGATGGGAACCCCCACCGAAGAGACTTCCTTCGAGCAGCTCGTCGAAGAGCTCCAGGCCCTCGTCGCGCGCCTCGAGGCCGGCAACCTGCCGCTGGACGAGTCGCTCCGCCTCTACGAGCGCGGCGTCACGTTGGCGCGCCAGGCCAATGAGCGCCTCGAGGGCGCCGAGCGCCGCGTCGAGGTCCTTCAACGGTCCCTGACCGAGGGGGCACCGTGACCACGGGCGGACCGGATGTGTCGCGCCTCCAGGCCGATCGCAAGCGGCTGACCGAAGACTTCGAGGCCGCCCTTTCGGCCCACCTCGACACCCTCACGGACTGGCCGCCGCACCTCGTCGAGAGCACCCGGTACGTGCTCGCCACGGGGGGGAAGCGCGTGCGGCCCCTGCTGTGCCTGATGGCCGCCGAGGCGGCCGGCGGGAACGCCGCGCAGGCCATGCCGATGGCGCTCGCCCTCGAGCTCATCCACACCTACAGCCTCGTGCACGACGACCTGCCGTCCATGGACGACGACGACCTGCGCCGCGGCATGCCCACCTGTCACAAGAAGTTCGGGGAAGCCCACGCGATCCTCACGGGGGACGCGCTGCTCACCGAGGCCTTCGCCGTGCTCGCTCAGGCCGATCGCGCCGACCTGTGCGCGCTCCTGGCCCAGGCTTCGGGGGGCGCGGGCATGGTCGCGGGGCAGGTGCTCGACATCGCGCCCGAGCCGGTGCGGGACGTGGCCGCGCTCGAAGATCTGCATCGTCGCAAGACCGGCGCGCTCCTCCGGGCGTCGGCGCTGGGCGGTGCGCGTGCGGTGCACGCCGGGCCCGAGGTCGTGGCGGGCCTCACGACCTACGGCGCCGCGGTCGGGCTGCTCTTCCAGCTCATCGATGACCTGCTCGACGCCGAGCAGGACGCGACCGCCGGCAACCGCAGCTACCTGAATCACTTTTCACCGGACGCGGTCCGCGCCCTGGCGGTCCAGGTGGCGGGCGAGGCGGTCGAGGCCGCGCGTGGCCTCGGTGCGCGGGGTGAGTCGCTGGCCGCCTTCGCCGACGAGCTCCTGCACCGCACGGTATGACCGACCGTCGGCCGCAGCGGCCGCGCCTGGACACCCTCCTCGTGGAGCGCGGCCTCGCCCCGACCGTCGAGAAGGCCCGCGCCCACGTGCTGGCGGGCGAGGTCGTGGTGGGGGAGCGGCGCGCCGACAAGCCCGGGGAGCGCATCGCCGCCGACGCCGCCGTGCGTCTCCGGCTGCGGACCCTGGGAGATGCCTGGGTGTCCCGCGCCGCCGGCAAGCTGCTGCACGCGCTGGACACCTTCGGGCTGGACCCGAAGGACCAGGTGCTCATCGACCTCGGCGCCAGCACCGGGGGCTTCACCGAGGTCCTGCTGAGGCGCGGTGCCCGTCGTGTTTATGCCGTGGACGTGGGGCACAACCAGCTCCACGCGCGCCGACGGCCACCCCCGCGCCCTGAACCCGCTTGGCCGGTCGCCGGCCGCTGGCTTTTCAACCTCCAAAGAATTCGGCCCAAA